>NZ_KQ033940.1:0-128086 GCF_000970615.1 Pseudomonas sp. 10B238 | reverse complement strand
GATTGGTTAGCGACGAACTTGGCCTATTGCACGATCAGAGGCTGTGCGGTCGACTTGGTAAATTCTCTTGGCATCAACACGTTACGTGCGAAGTGAGTGAATTTTCCTTATATCTCGGCATGACCCCTTGAACATCCGTACCTCCTTGGCTAGTAAAGTGGCCCCATTCATGCCGCCAGGTCCTAAATTTGCTCAAGGCTATAAATATAGTAGCGATTTTTTTAGAGCGCCCAAGGTGCCCGGCTTAAAAACTTTGTTCCCAGTAGAATCTATAACATCCCCGTATTTTCCTGCATGAAATCCGAAAGCCCGCAAAAACTCTTCTGACAAAAGATACTCTAAAGCACGGCGCTCCGAACTATCCAACCGGAAGTCAGGCCTCAATCCACCCCTATCGTCTATATAAATTTCAGTCCCAGGAGGAACAATTTCCCTGATCAATCTATTCGCCTCTAACAGCTCAGAAGCTTGCCTCATTACAAGAAATCTTAATTTTGCATCATTAATATCCTGAATCCATGAACTCTCCGAAACAGATTTCTTAGGCCCTTTTTTCGTTTGCGAAATAGCGGAAAATGACCCAATTAAGATCCGATAAATCTCACCAGTTTTATTTCGCAGACTCTGTGCCCTAGGAACCCCACGACCGTCCCCCGCGCGAGCGACATTTTCATATGAAAAGTTACACTCTCCTCGATCAAGTAACTCCTGGCAAACATCATAGACCGCCTCGAGCGATCGATGCACTCTACCGCCATTAATTGATTTTAAATGTTCCAAAGTTTCCTTAGGATCCATCAACCACCTCCAGTCCAATGGATTTAACCCGTGAATTAAAAATAGAATCTAAATCCCGGCGCGTGATCTTTTCCGCACCAAACAAATCCTTAATAAGGATACGTCCAGACATCAATGCATCGACCCTATCCCAGCTTTTCAAGCGATCAAGTAAAAGCCTTGTAAACTGATTGCCCACAACAAGTTGCTGACGCCTATCAAGATAGAAAAGCCTGTGCTTCAAATCATTCAAAGCAACCATTCTATCTATAATTTGAGTCCTCGGCATTACTGCTGCATCAGCAGAGGCCGACTCGTAAATTTCCGCGTTCTCACAAACCTCACTCAGCTGATGAAAATACGAAGTCTCAGCGACATCAAAAACCAACTCATGACCAGATTGAACTATAAGCTGAGCTCTCTGCTCCCCATCTTCCCCCTCGCCCTTTTCATTAGCCAAAGCATGACACTGCTTAATTAATTTCGCACAGGACTGGATATCACACATCAAAACATCCAACTTCTTGGCTGCCGCCTCTGATTCCGACCTCAACTTCCTCAACTTTGCTTCAAGTTGGTTTCTAGCGCCCTCATCAAATCTTCTTCCCTCCTTCAGCGCCAAGTATTCCTCTTCATCCATGATATTAATTTTCTCCAGAACACCACGAACACCACTCTCAATCTCATCGTAATGGCGAAATTGGTGATTTGCGCTTAATGAAATCTCATTTCCCAAGGAAAGCAACCCCCCCATGAACGCCGGGCCAGTTACAAAATGCCGACAACGAATACAATTCTGCGACCCCATATAACCGCTGGGTGTGGGAAGATATTTCTTCGAATCTATAGCGCATCCTCCATCATCACATCGAGTTCCCGCGAACGGGCAGAAGCCATAATCACGAAATAAAAAACTTCCTGCAGGCAGCCCACCATCCAATTGATTAAGCGCCTGCACTGAATTCGAAATTAACTCACTCTTTACTGCATCAATCCTCCCTTGCTCAATCATCCATTGAGCTGCATAGGCTTTCTCTTTTAAAGCAATCTTCTCCCCCTCCGAAAAGCGATGACGAAGCCCAGCCGGGGCAATCTTTACATAGTAAATTGACATAACAATAGAGGAGTGTCCGGCAATCTTCATCACCACCTCTATTGGCAAACCGAACTCCACAATATACGCAGTTATTAGACTAACCCTCATGCTGTGCGGAGTGTACCGCGAAACATAATTGCTTAAATGCTGAGAATTACCATTCAACTCAGCTAAGCAGATCCCTTTCGGCTGACTGTAATACAGTGCTGCTGCAAGTCGATCCGTGAGCCTCGCTGTAAAATTGCCCGGCTCTTCATATCCAAAATCCCGAAACAAAAAACAATTAACGCCTTTATTCTTGCGCTGCGTTTCATTTAATTTAGTTCTAACGCATTCCAGCCAAGGCATTGGCCGGCTGATAGGATTATATTTTTGCTGCCAACATCTTAAGCGCGTCAGCCAATAAGCCAATTCATGAGGAATCCACGGTACACTGTAACCAGCCCCCTGATTACTGGTCTTATTAGTCGTAAACCACATGCCAAGCTGATCATCAGGATAACGTTTTATGAACCCTTGTCTCTGCGTAGAACCTGCTAATGGTGAAGTGTTCTTCTTCCAAACTATCCTCCCCCCTTCAATCTCAGCAACATCGACATCCCCCTCCCCCGAATCATTGTAAGCAATTTGCCGTCCCCTTGCGGGCACCGACGTCAAAGCATAAGTATGGATCCAGTAAACTGGAAACCAGATCTTGGTCTTACCGAACTCTTTTTTGATAATGCAATCTGGGTCTTTCTCATCAATAAGCTCCGCATCAATCTCAGCCCAGTCAGCCTCAAAAGCATGCAAATGCTGTAGATCAGAGAAGCTTGAAGCACCCTCAGGAATAATCCACCTTCTGAGTGAATCGACATATTGATAAGCGAGTGCCGGCTTATTACTCTCATCAAGACCAGAAGATTTCCTCTCAACATCAACAGAAAACGTTGCAAGCGGATTATTGGCACCTTCAATGACGACCAATTCTCCAGTTTCCTCATCCTCTATAGAAAGCTTCTTTCTTAAAACATCATTCAAGAACTCATTAACAGCCACCAATATTCCACGTTTTATGACATCAGAAGCCTGCTGCTCCAGCAACTCCTTAAATGGCTTTAAACTGACCCCCTGAGCAGTCAAAAAAGCTTCTGGACTATATCCCAACTCATACTTCTGGACATACTGACGCACAAATCGACACAAATATGACTCCTTACTTTCACCACCACGCGCCTTCTTCATAAAACTGCGTATACTTTCCGCCCACTCACAATAAGGCTCACGAATGTATTTAATAGTAAACGGCTCTTCCTTCCCAAGAAAAACATGCCAATTAATCCAGACCTCTTTATAGACTTCATCAGGAGTCCGCGGAAGCCGAACATCACCAGTCTCTTTAATGAAATTAATATACGCAGCCTGATTGGCTATCCCGTTTTCGATAGCGACTTTACTTGCCTGAGAGTAATCATAGTGCCTTACTACATCGCAAAGCTCATACCAATCAATCCATTCCGAAGCAAAGACGCGCTCAGGGTGAGCTGGTAATGGAGGGTAGTCCTTATACACATCACGATACTCCCTGCTATTTTTTATTTTAAGCACTTTAATTGCATACTTTACGTCACCCAGAGAACCATACTTATCAGGCAACAGGAATCTCTGAAAATCTATCCAATTGCCTTCGTACTGCTTATTTGGCGTCGCAGGCAGGCGGGGATCTTCTTTATAGCGTGCAGCATACTCAAAACTACTGAACACCCCCAGCTTTCTCGCCGCCGCCCCAGCCTCCTCAATTGAGGGGTACTTATTATTGAGAACTGAACTCCCTAAGAAAACATACCAGTTCTCCCATTTACTTTTATAGGTTCGCGCTGGGTTTTTCGGTAAGCGAGGGTCTTGGTGACGTCCATTCTTGTAGTCAAGACTCGATTTGAATCCTAGAGCACGAGCGGCACAACTGGCCTCTGCCAGGGTTGAGTATGATTTTATGGGTGGTTCCACGTCTAAAAAATCATAGTAACCCCTCCACTCTTTTTTATAGACGGTTTCAGGATATTTCGGAAGCTTGGGATCTTCGCTATATCTTTTCCCATATTCGGTGAATGTCATAATCCTCAATCTTCGAGCAGCAACTGCTGCCTCAGCCAGCTCCTTATACTTTGCCGCTCTTTTCTTCTTGCCAAAGAAATTTGGCCAAGAAATCCACTCTTGCGAATAAGTCAACTCAGGACAGGAAGGGAGTCGCTGGTCTTTCTGATAGTCTTTACGATACTTAGTACTGCTATTTATACCAAGGGCTATAGCAGCAAGAGATGCCTCGGAGAGACTTTCGTATTTCTCAACTGCCTTCTCAACTCTTAGGAACTCCGCCCACCCCCTCCAGGCTTTACGATATTTTTGATGTGGCGCTGCAGGTAATTTTTTATCGAGTTTGTACAAAGAGTTATAACTCTTCCAACCGGTTATCCCAAGTATTCTCGCAGCAACACTTGCCTCTTCTAATGTCTCATACTTTACGACACGATTTTCCTGCCCTATAGATGAGGGGAGCCCACTATCCACGCCTGCATTTTTCACCATTTTTTAACCTCAATTTCTGCGCAGCGGAACTCGCTTCAGACAACCATTTATATTTTCATCAGCTCTGTTTTCATCTGAATAATCTGGCCGACCGCTCCATGCCTCTCGAGCATTATCATCAACTTATGCAAGGCGCTGATCAAATAAACATATTTAATTTCTCAGAACTACTTTTCTGCCCCCCGCGCAAGAACCTCCTCTCTTTCCTAAACAGGAGAACTCAATGATCGATTTGACTCGAATAACCTGCATCAACTGTCAAAATCATATCGATAAACAAGTACATTGCCGGAAAGCGGTGACTATCCTTTCATTTCAATTTAACCCATACTGATCAGCAACCCAGTCCAATTAACCAAACTTACCCCTTAATTATTGCAGAGTGTTCTTGCCCCATACCATTCAGTCTTCCTCATCATATTTCTTACATCATCATCAGTTGGCTGGATATAGACTAGGCAAGAGTCTGGACTCTTTTGATGCATTGCTTTTTGAATCTCAACTTGACTAAAGCCATGTGCAGCCAATCGATAACCATAACTATGCCGATGACCATGTTCAGTCGTGCCCAAATATTTTCGGCACTCCATACCTATTCTTATTACAGCATTGGTGTGCAGCCTTTGAAAATTCTTCAAAGTCTCCGGGCGACCAAAATTATTTGTAAACGCATAGGGGTGCCACTCTCCGCCTGGAGGATCTACACGTTGATACTTCAAGTATTTAGTCCATGCCAGCGCAAACTCATTAGCCTTCTCTGGAGGAAAAAAATGAACTTCAAAAAAACCTCTTTTATCTTCTAGCAACGGAGCTTTCCAACCAAGGTGTAACCTTTCCGTTTTTAGATATTCAACCCTCGGACGAAGCCTAAACTCTTTCATCAAATACTCCGCCCTATTCTTATACTTTTCACTAGGGGAATTTCCATATACCGGATGATGCACCCTCACAAGCACCCCACCTTTAGACGCGGGTTCAATATCGACAAGATACAAATGCAACGCCTCACACTTCCTCAATCCACCATAGTGCAAAAGCAGGGTTATAGCTTGGCTTTTATAATCGAATTTAAAGTTATCAGGAGTATTACTTCTCGCATCCGCGCGAATAAATCCGTGATCAATCAGATCATTAAACCTATCCTCAGGAAAACGCTTGACAAGATTTACACTGTACTTTTCTGGCTGGGGCGTCTTGATTTGTCTAACACGCTCCGCCTGCTTTCTGGCCATAGAGTTATCCGAAAGATGATTCAGAAAAATCCCTGCTTGCTTATGGTAATAAGCGCACCAACTCATCCTCTGCTCAACTGACGTTGCTTTCCGAAATGGATTGGCCCTCATAATTTCTTGATTACTTTGCTCTGACAACCAGTCCGTATAGCTTGTTATGTGGCCGAGCAATGTTCTTGCGTCCTCAAGTCGTCGTGGTTCCCAGAATAAGCCACTTGGATCTTCAAGCGTTGACTGGTTAATAGTTCCAGTCACCAATGCCAGTGAAAATCCTTCCAACAGCTCGGTAGTTTTTGTGAACAAGCCTTCATTGGCATTAATGAATTTTACGAGCTGAATCACAGAAAAAACTGATCGTTCACGCCAAGACGCACTTTTATAGATAAAGGGGCTAGAGGCCAAATATCTGACATGAGAAATAAGAACGCCCCCTTCCGTCAGGACCACGGGAAATCTCAACTCTCTACCAGTTGCGTCATTTCGATACCGCGCCCTGACCTTCAACGCATACCCCATATATTCCTCGCTGCATCTACACCGTTGTGTCTTTGTTATAGACCATGAGGTGCTTTTGTGAATCTCGCCTCCCACTCTCAAAGCAAGCAGATGCACAATCGACTAGTACGACTGGTAGTGGGGTGCTAATACACCTACGGTAAAAAGATGCTGCGCGAAATCGACAGCCGCGTACGTTTTTTGACCAAACGACTGGAAAAACTCAAGGTCGTCGGTGAACGACCCAGCGACCCCGGCAAGGTCTATTTTGGCGCCTGGGTGACTGTCGAGGACGAAGATGGCACGCAGGCACGCTACCGTATTGTTGGGCCAGATGAACTGGACCTGCGCCAGGGGCTGATCAGCATCGATTCGCCGTTGGCGCGCGCCTTGGTTGGAAAAACGCTGGATGCTGAAGTCCAGGTGCAAACGCCCACCGGACCAAAACTCTGGTACATCGTCGCGATCGACTACCTATGACCAACCAGTTATATTGAGACCTATCAGTCACGTATTTCTTCGATCTAGCGGCTAATTTCGGCTAATTTACAAATCATCACTTTCCTACCCAGCCAGATGTTCCATCCGGTAACAGACGCCTCGGTGGCCGCCACCAAGCCCGGTGACCATCCCGCAGGCGGAACGCCTGCGCTAGAGCCTCCTATCTATATCGCCTGGCAAACTGGCACGAATGCTGCGCCTGTAGCCACTGCAGTACGCGCTACGCGCGGTGAATGGCGAGGGATTGCCCAATGTCCAGTCACCCTTGATTGAGTGCATTCATGAATAAGAACAAGACTGTGTTCGCTCTATGCCTCGGAACCTTCGTGGCAATTTCAAGCCAAGCCCAGGCCGGCCTATTCAGCTCCAGCGGCTACACCCAGACGCGTTACCCGATCGTGCTGGCGCATGGCATGCTCGGCTTCGACAGCATGCTTGGCATCGACTATTGGTACGGCATTCCCCAGGCGCTTCGACGTGATGGCGCACAGGTTTACGTTACCGAAGTCAGCCAACTCAACACCTCGGAGCTGCGTGGAGAGGAACTTCTTCAACAAGTCGAGGAAATCGTTGCGATCAGTGGCAAACCGAAAGTGAATCTGGTCGGCCACAGCCACGGTGGGCCAACCGTGCGCTATGTTGCCGCCGTTCGTCCCGACCTGGTCGCGTCGGTCACCAGCGTAGGCGCGCCGCACAAAGGCTCCGACGTTGCCGACCTGTTGCGCAAGATCCCCGAGGGCTCGGGTGGCGAAGCCATACTCGCCGGGCTCACCAACGGCATGGGGGCATTGATCCATTTTCTGTCGGGAAGCCCCAGTACCGAACCACAGAATTCGCTCGGCTCACTTGAATCACTCAACAGCGAAGGCGCCGCCCGTTTCAACGCGAAATACCCGCAAGGGGTTCCGACCAGCGCCTGCGGCGAAGGCGCGTACAAGGTCAATGGGGTGCGCTATTACTCCTGGAGCGGCACCAGCCCGCTGACCAACCCGCTGGATGTGAGTGACGCCATGCTGGGCGCCGGCTCGCTGGCCTTTGACGAAGCCAATGACGGCCTGGTTGGCCGCTGCAGCTCGCATTTGGGCATGGTTATCCGTGATAACTATCGGATGAACCACCTGGATGAGGTCAACCAGGTGCTTGGACTGACCAGCCTGTTCGAAACCGATCCTGTGACCATTTACCGCCAGCACGCCAACCGCCTGAAGAACGCAGGCCTCTGAGGCTCCGGTGGGGCCGCTCGGCCCCACCTCCTGACCACAAGGCATCCTGATGAAAATGCTTGCCGTCCTGTTCGTATTGACACTTATCCTCGGCGTCGCGATGTACGGAGGTGTCCCGCCCGACCCTACGCCTGCTCAAGTCCTTGGCCGCCCTCAGCCCGTTCAGATCAACACTAGCGAGGTCGGCCCGCAACAAAGCCCAACACCCACCCGGAAGCTGCCGCGGGCTGACGCGATTGCCCGTCTACCGGACTCTTTTGCAGGTACACGGGTGGACGGGCGACTGCGGGCTGACGAGGGCGGAAGCTTGATCATCGATGCGGAGATACGCCGTGTCTTCGATTACTTCCTGGCCTCAATTGGTGAGGAACCGCTCGAAACCAGTGTCGCCAGGCTACGTCGCTACATCGAAACGCAGCTCCCCGAGCCTGCAGCGGACCATGCCATCCAGCTGCTGAGCCAGTACCTGGATTACAAAAGGCAGCTACTGTTGCTGGAGCAGCACCATACGCAACAGGCCGACATTGACGCCATGCGCGATCGCCTTCGCGCGGTTCAGCAGCTGCGTGCGGGAATCTTCGATGATCGGGTCCACCAAGCATTCTTCGCGCTAGACGAGGCGACTGACCACTTCACGCTAGAACGCCTGGCCATTCGGCACGACGCAACGCTCGACGCGTCGGGCAAAGGCGCGGCATTGGACAGGTTGCAAGACAGTCTGCCAGCGGAACTGCAGGATACAGTGGCGGTACAGATGCAAAGGCAACTGAGCGAGCAGACACGTGCGCTGGCAGCCAACGGTGGCAACCCGGCCGATCTACGACAGCTACGCCAGCAGCTGGTTGGCAACGCAGCCGCAGCCCGCCTGGAGGAGCTCGACCGTCAGCGCCAGGCATGGCAAAGCCGGCTCACCGCCTATAACCAGGCGAAACGCCGGATTGAACGCAGCCAGGGACTCGGCGAGGCGGATAAACGTGCCGCCATCGCCCGCTTGGCGGCCGAGCAATTCAATGAGAACGAGCGCCAACGGCTGCAAGCTGCTGAGCAGCTGCTCGCCGCTAAGCGCGGCTAAGGATTCAATTGCTGGAAGCGCTCTGCGGACCGCCTTCGAGGAGGTACCGCTCCCGGGTGTAGGCCAGGTAGTACTTGTTCACGGCATTGACATAGCTGACCACACCCATACCCATGCTCGACATGGCAACGCGCTCAACCTGGAAAAACCACTGGTCCGGGTTAAGGCCTCGACGGCGGGCCTCGGCACGCAGGCTCTGGACCCGCTGCGGTCCGAGGTTGTAGGCCGCCAGCACAAACGCCATGCGCTCGCGCTCATTCAGCCTGGGACTGGAAAAGAAGGTTTGGCGGATATTTGCCAGATACTTCGCGCTGGCAAGCACGTTGTTATCCAGTTGACCGATATCCTTCACACCCATGCTACGAGCGGTCGCCGGCGTCACTTGCATCAGCCCGGTGGCTCCGCCCGCACCGCGCGCCGACGGATCGAGCGTCGACTCTTTGAAGGCTAGCGCAGCCAGGTTGAGCCAATCGATCTGTTGCTGCTGGGCATGCCGCTGCAAGGTCGGACGGACTTTTTCCAGGCGCTGTCTGCCGACACGATCCAGTGGATACTGCACCCGATAGAGTCTGCGATAGACGCGAACGAATGCTGCATCCTGGTTATCAGGCGCGCTGTAGGTTTGGAGGAAACGGTCGACGCTCGCACTTAGCATTCCCGCATCCTTTTGCACAAACCAATGCATATCGGCGGGGTCGCCCAGTGTCAGCTGCGATTCGATGCGCAGCTTAGGCAATACTTTTGCCCAGCGCTCTGCAATGGGCTGCTCCACCACGGTAGCCGGATAGACGCCAGCCTGTACCATCTCCAGTACGTCCTCCACCGCCAACGTGGGGTCAACCCACTCGACAGCGATCGGTGCCCGTCCGGCCTGCATCAGGCTCCGATTGAGCTTCTCCAGCGCAGGACCCGCGGCACTGCCGGCCGACAGCGCCAGGCTACGACCTGATAGTTGCTCGAAGCTCTTATAACGAGGGCCACCCTGTCGACTCACCAACACCATCGGCACCTGAGCGATCACAGCACGGCTACGGCTTATCCGGCGCGCCGCGCCTTGCGGCAAGATCTCTCCAGGGGCAACCAGATCACCCTCACCGCGTTGCAGCGCACCGAGCAGCTGGTCCTTAGCCTTGGGAATGATCTTCAAGCTGATCGGCGTGCCCTTCGAACCACGATTGAGATACTGCTCGAAGGCGCGCAGGCGCACGTATTCCACACCGATGGGCTCGCCTTTGACCTCGCCGGAACTGTTGCGGCTTTGATTGACCAGAACCCTAAGAACGCCACTGCGGCGAATATCAGCGAGATCGCGTACGGTATCCGCCGACTGCCAGGCTGGAGGCCCCATCACCCGTGCAACCGCCGGCCAGGGTGCAAGCACCAGCAGACACAGCAGCAGGGAAAATAATCGGGTCATTTCCGGGTATCGGCTCGAATGAGACAAAATGCACAGCGGCACCCTGCCGCAAGGTGGCGAAGACTCTCATAGCCTTCGCCCGGCCGCCAGCGACACCTTCTAATGGTCTTTAATTAACAGCTGCAACTACATGATTTTTATCTATATAATTTGATCTTATAAGCGAGACGCTTCATGCAACTTGTCGACATCGGCGTCAACCTCACCCACCCAACGTTTGCCCGTGATCCCCGTGCAGTTGTGCAGCGCGCCTACACGGCGGGCGTCACACAATTGGTTTTGACCGGCACTAGCCTTGCTGAAAGCGAAGCAGCACTGGCCCTCTGCCGGGAGCTGGATGAAGGCCGGCAACGGTTGTTCTGTACCGCGGGTATCCACCCTCATGACTCGAGCCAATGGGCATCCAGTACCAGTGCACAGCTCAAAGCCCTACTCGCCGAACCCGAGACGCGCGCGGTCGGCGAGTGCGGACTGGATTTCAACCGGGATCTGTCCCCTCGCGCACAGCAGGAACGGGTCCTGGAAGAACACCTGCAGCTGGCAGTAGAAACCGGCCTGCCGGTGTTTCTTCACGAGCGCGACGCCGACCAGCGTCTGGTACAAATACTTCGGCCGTTCCGTGACAAGCTCAGCGCTGCGGTCGTGCACTGCTTTACCGGCGAGAAACGCGCGCTCTATGCCTACCTCGATCTCGACCTCCACATCGGCATCACTGGCTGGATATGTGATGAGCGCCGCGGCACTCACCTGCATCCACTGGTGCGCGAAATCCCTGAAGCTCGCTTGATGCTCGAAAGCGATGCACCCTACCTGCTGCCACGCACGCTGCGGCCGAAACCTAAAGGTGGCCAGAACGAGCCGGCATTTCTTCCTGAAGTACTCCGTGAAGTGGCGCAGCATCGAGGTGTCAGCGAGGAACAGCTGGCGCAGAGCACGACCCGCTGTGCTCAGGAATTCTTCCGCATCGAGCCGCTGAATGAACACTGAACTGGCTCAAGCCCAACCACTTTCGGCCGTTAACAGAACGGGTTCGCAAAAAGGCGGCGATGCCACTGCGCGACGAACGTTCCGGTCATCGACATAAGAAGAGCATGCAATGGCTTTATGGATTCGCGATCTCTCACTGAAGTACAAGTTCTGGGCGCTGAACCTGGTGTCGTTCGCTACCACGCTGCTACTGGTGCTCTTTGCCCTGCAACTCGAACAGCAGTCGCGAAGCCACGACGCACAGAACAATGCGCAGCAATTGGGAGCTCTACTACAGGCCTGGCCAGAAGGCTCCGCAATACCTAGGGACGCCGACATTCAGGTATTTCCGGCTGGTCAGGCAGTTGCGATCGAGGGGCAACCTGTAACCGCCCGCCAAGGGTGGGTTGCGATCGAGCATGACCGGCTGTTCGGCAAGACACCGGTCGTGGGCACCCAACTGGTAGCCCGACCGGGCGGGGACACCCTGGCCGTGCTGGCTCGTGCGCCCAGCACCATGCAGCTGCTGGGTGAACATTTCTTCAGCTATGCCATTGCTGTTGCTGTCTTGATGTTGGTGCTGCTGGCCGCATCACAGTTGTTGATCCACTTCCTGCTAAGCCATCTCAACACGCTCAAGAACGTAATGGTGCACGTCGAGCGCAGCGGCGACCTGTCGATGCGAGTGCCTTTGGCCAGCGGTGATGAAGTCGGCGAGATGGCTGCGGCATTCAACGCAATGCAAGCCGGTTACCAACGCATTGTCAGCACCGTTGCCCAGGCGGCGACCCGGCTCGATGACGGAGCCGCTCGGCTGGCATCAAGCATGAGCGAGGTCCGCCAGGGCATGCTCGGCCAGCAGAGCGAAACCGACCAGGCAGCAACTGCAATCAACGAGATGACCGCCACTGTCCACCACATCGCCGAACACGCCAGGGAAACACGCGACCAGTCGCAGAGTGCCGACCGCCTCGCGGGCAACGGGCAAAATGTCGTGGGACGGGTCGAGCGCTCTATATCCAGCCTGTCGCAGGGAGTCCAGCAAACGGCCGAAACGATCGGCCAGCTGGCGGCCGACAGCCAGAAAATCAACGGCGTGGTCAGCGTTATCCACAGCATCGCCGAACAAACCAACTTGCTGGCCCTGAACGCTGCGATTGAAGCCGCACGTGCCGGTGAAATGGGCCGCGGCTTCGCTGTGGTTGCAGATGAAGTGCGCAGCCTGGCCAAACGCGTTCAGGTATCGACTGACGAAATCACCCAGATGATCACCGGCCTGCAAACCATGACCCGCGATGCCGTCGAATTCATGCAGGAAAGCTCACTCAAGGCAGACGACTGCGTGCGCGAAGCACGCGAGGCAGGACTCGCGCTCGAAGCCATTACTGCGGCAGTCGCACAGATGCGCGAAAGCAACACGCAAATTGCCGTGGCCGCTGAACAACAGAGCGAAGTTGCCGAGGAGCTGAACCGCTCAGTCACCGGCATTCGCGACGTCACCGAGCGAACTGTCCAGCAAACCGTCGAATCGGCAAACACCAGCGCAGAACTCGCGGCGCTCTCCGGCGAACTCAGCAAAGCGATTCACCAGCTCAAGCTTTGACCGCATCAGCATGTACGGATGACCTATTAGCCCGCTGGCGTAAGAGCCAGCGGGCAGCGCTCTGCTTATCCGAAGACGGTTACCGTCTGTCGACTCAGTGCAACCAGTTGACCGCTGCCGGTCCATAACGCGGCCGCGCAATGACCGTAGCCGTCCTGAGCGTGCTCGATCACCGCTCGGTACCGGCACCATTCGTGGGTATCGAGTATTGGCAGTGGCTGGACGAATTCGATGGTCCAGGTCAGCGAGCTGCCCGGCGCGAAACTGTTCAGGTGTGGCAGCACGGCCGGTGGCCATGCGTCGACGAGCGCAAGCAGATGCGAGACGGTTACTGGCTCCCGGTCGACCTCGCCACGCTGACGAACCCATCCGCCCATTTCTCGCGATGTATTACCTGAGAAAGGCAGACCGCCAATGCCCCAGCGCATGACCAGATGGCGGGTGAACTCAGGTGTAGCACCGCTGATGTAGGGCAGCTCCTGGCAGGCCTCCACCGGCGGCAGTTCTGGGGCCGGCTCAGCCTCCACCCTGACGGCGGAGACACGCGCTGCGCCGAAGCTGCCTTGTACCAGAGTCACCACCTGGCCGTTCTGGATGGCACGGCCAAGTACCTGACTGACCGCCTTGCCTTCACGCAGCACTTCAGCCTCGAAGCTGACGGGCACATCAACCGCAAGCGGCCCAACAAAGGTGATCGACAGCGACCGCACCGGACGATCACTCGGCACTTTCGCCTGCATGGCCTCAAATACCAGCGCCGCGGCCAACCCTCCAAAACCGGCCCGGCCTTGCCCCCAACTGGCAGGCACGACGACATCTTGAGGGGTTTCACGCACGGCTTGTAGCAGTTCGGACAGGGTCATTCCTACCTCGACTCGTTGTTATTGCGGTTCATCTTATCGCTGCGCGGACCAGCGGGGGCATCGCCGAACAGTTGGTGATGTCATGCCATCTCGAGCAGCTATAGGTTGTCGCCGTCGATACCACCCCGCGGCTTGCTCACTCTGGCACGCCAAGGCAGCTGGCGTCGCAAGCTTCGGAGTGCAGTCTTCATCTCGGCCAGGTCGGTCGGCTGACCCGCATAACGGGCCTGTTCGTACAGTCCAGCGAACGCTTGAATCTGGGGGGCAGCATCTGGCAGCCGCGCTGCTGCACGTTGAGCGAAGTCGCGCGCACCCTCGCCTGCCTGCCGCGCCACGCCATGCCGCGCCAGCAATTGTTCGAAGCGCTGGAACTGGCGCAGTTGCGCATCTTGTTCGCGGCGCCAAGGCTTCAGGAGCAGAAGCGCGAGCAGGACAACCAGCAACGCCCCCGTGGCGACCATCAGTAGACCGAGCTTGCGCGAGTCGACTTTGCCGAACAACCCTTGCAGTACTTCCAGCTGCCTTTCGCCCTGGTAATTAAGGACCCAGCGTTGCCAGCCGTAATTGAGGCTGTCCCAGCCGAAACGCAGGTCGTTCAGCCAACCAATGTCGCGGTAGCGCCGGAGATCCATCATGGCGCCTTCGATCAGATCCTGCTCAGCGTCAAGCGCCTCCTCCAGCCCGCGCTCGATCCGTTCCGGCGCGACCTGGAATGTCGGATCCACACTGACCCAACCGCTGCCCGCCTCCCAATATTCAACCCAGGCATGGGCATCAAGTTGACGCACCGATAGGTAGTTGCCCGAAGGGTTGACCTCCCCACCCTGATAGCCAGCGACCACCCGCGCGGGGATACCGGCCGCGCGCAGCACGAAGGTCATCGCGCCTGCGTAATGAATGCAAAATCCGTTCAGCGTATCAAAGAGAAAACCGTCGACGATGTCCTCGCCCACCGGCGACGGACGCAAGGTATAGCTGTACGGTTGCTGGTTGAAATGGCTGAGCAGCGCTTGCACCGTTGCCTTGGGCGTCTGATGCGCGCGTCGCAGCTCCGCCGCCCAGGCCCTACTGCGTAAGTTGCCTGTGGACGGCAGTTCCAAAGCCCTTCCCAGAACAGCAGGTCCAGCATTTGGCTCGCGCAGTGCCTCCGGCCAGGAAGTCGCCTGGTACAACAGCGGTTTGTCGACTGGCCGAGGGCGCGCCAGGTGGAAATCACTCATCAGTCGCACATCGCCCGCGTCGACCTGCGCTACGTCTAATCCATACAACCACGGCCGCCCACTGGGCTGCATGACGATGCTGTATGCAACCGGTGCGCCCCGCGGTGACCATTCTGGGGTCTGCGGGAGCTGCGATTTGAAAGACTGCGACCATCGCCGTCCATCGAAACGCTCAAAGGTTACTGCTCGCCAGTACAGCTGATCCCTATCAGGGATCGGGCCCTCGAAGCTGGCGCGAAATGCCAGGGCACTCGAGCGACTCAGCTCGGCCATATCACCTGGCGACATGCTGTCAGCCAGACCGGTGGCGCCGCGATCCTTCGGCTGAGGCAATGACCAAAGCGGCCCTAGGCGCGGAAACAGGACGAACAGCACCAGCATCAGTGGGATCGCCTGCAAGAGCAACGAGCCGGCCAGTCGCAGCGTCGGCCAGGGATGAGTGCCCGCAGGGCTCTGCTGTAAGCCGATCATCGCCGCCAGCAGCGCGGTGATTGGCGCCAGGCTGTAGATCCCGGCGAGCAGGCCGTCATTGAACAGATAGCTGGTGACCACGGCAAAGAAGCCAAGAAAGACCAGTACCAACGCATCGCGACGACTGCGCATTTCCACCAGTTTGAGAATAAACGCCGCGATCAGCAGCACCACGCCTGCATCGAGCCCGATCAGCCCGCCGCGTGAGAAATAAACGCCAAATGCAGCGCCCAGCATCATCAGTGCCTTTACCCAGCTCCGCGGGTATGGAGCGCGCATGCGGAAGATCTGCACCCGCCAGATCGCGCAACCCAGCCAGAGGCCGATGATCCACAGTGGCAGATGAGCCAGATGCGGCAGGATGACCAGCACCTGCGCGACCAACAGCCAGACCAGGCCGTTGCGTGGGATAGGCTGCAAGCTGCTCATTGCGGCGCCGCCGATTGCTGGCCGAACAGCGCCAGTGCTCGCAGACAACGGTTCCGGTGCTCAACACCCACAGCGGCCTCGATGGTGGTTTCAGCTATTCGGAGGGCGAAGGGTTGCTGGCGCGACGACAGTTCCACGACCCAGTGACAGAGCAACGACAACCGGGACTCGATATCACCGGCGAGTTCATCGAAATCCAGTAGCGGGTCCTCACCGGACAGCGCAGTGAAATCCTTCACCAGCAAGCCTTGACCGCGGGAATAGGCTTTCCAGTGCAATCGTCTTTTCGAGTCGCCTGGTTGCCAGGGACGCAAGCCCTGGTAATCGTCGATGCCGCTGCCCAGCGCCCGCGAACCTTCACCGCTCTCTTCGTCCAGCCCGACGGCCTGAGGCAGATCGCCCGCGAGTGGGCGTGGGTACACCAGCGCGGCGAGCTGCAAATCCACCCAGCTCCACGCCACGAGAATGCCCAAGGGAAATCTACTCTCAACGCGCAACCGTCCTGGTCGTAGCCAGCCACGGCGCTCGGTGGGCAGGCTAAGCTGCAGTTCGCAGGTGCCTGCGGCCGGCACGTCGACCAACTGCAGACCGCTTTTGGGCCATCCGACCGAGACGGCTTGGTAAAGGCGTCCGCGACTCTCCAAGCGCACCCGCAAACACGCCTGCTCGCCAAGAAAAACCGCCTCAGCCCCCCCTGCCTGCAATTCGAGACCCGCCAGGTTGCGCCAGGTATGCAGAATCGCCACGACAAATACCGAGCCCAGCAAAAACGTCAGGGCATAAGCCAGACTGTTCTCGTAGTTGATCGCGGCAAGCAGCATCAACAGCAGCGCGACCAGGAAGCTCATCCCGACCGCTGTGGGCATGATGAAGATACGCCGCTGGTTGAGGCGTACGCTAGGACCCGGAGGGATGCGTTTGAGCAGCCAGCGGTCTCGTATCCGTGGTAGCACTCGCATAGCCGCTCCCCGTCAGCCCAGCAGCGGCGGCATCACAGCGCCGGCACTTCGCGCAACAGCCATTGCACCAGCGCGCCGCCGCCATGCCCGGTGGCATCGGCGCGTTCGCGCAACCGATGGCCAACCACCGAGGGCAGCACCGCCTGGACGTCTTCCGGAATCACGTAATCTCGGCCGTCGAGAAAGGCCCAGGCACGGGCTGCCGCCAGCAGCGCCAGGCTGGCGCGAGGTGACAAGCCCCAGGCGAATTGCGGCTGGGTGCGCGTGGCCTCGACCAAGCGCAGGACGTAATCGACCAGAGCATCACTGACGCGAACGGCGCTCACCGTCTGCTGGATAGCAGCGAGCTCGGCGCGATCCAGCTGGGGTTGTAACCGAGTGAGCAAATCACGACGCGAATCGCCGAGCAGCAACGCTTTCTCCGCCGCTTTGGCGGGGTAGCCCAGCGATAGGCGCATGAGGAAGCGATCCAGCTGGGATTCGGGCAACGCGAAAGTGCCGCCAGAGCTGACTGGGTTCTGCGTGGCGACCACGAAGAAGGGCTCCGGCAAAGGTCGCGTCGCGCCCTCGATCGTTACCTGCCCTTCTTCCATGGCTTCAAGCAGCGCGCTCTGGCTTTTCGGTGTGGCCCGGTTGATTTCGTCAGCCAGCACCAACTCGGCGAAGATCGGTCCGGGGTGGAATACGAACTGACCGCTATCCTTGTCGAAAACAGAGGTACCGAGGATATCGCCGGGCAGCAGGTCGGAAGTGAACTGGATGCGCTGGAAGTCCAGCCCCATGACCTTTGCAAGCGCATGGCTCAACGTCGTCTTGCCCATGCCGGGCAAGTCTTCCACCAGCAGATGCCCCCTCGCCAGCAGGCAAGCCATGGCCAATCGCACCTGCGATTGCTTGCCGAGCAGCACTTCATTGACCGCCCTCAGACAGACATCCAATCGGGTGCGCATGCAACTCTCCTTTGTTTTATCCGTCGATCCTACTGACCCGGCCTAGCTCAAGCAAAGCGGTGAAATCCTGGTTTACGAACTTGTGATATGACGCTTGACCCTGCGTGCGCTGACGTTGTGCCTCATCAGAGCCCGAAACGCGCGCCATCACCCAAGCGGTCGGAAACGTACGCGCCCACTAGGGTCGCTGCATCTCGAAACGCTCGCGCGTATAGCTATATGCTGCACCGCCGAGCCTGCCGACTAGATCGAGCCGCGCGGAATCAATACGACCGCGCTCATCTAGCACGCGGTCATCGATATGCGCCAACAACACCTCAGCGAAGATGAGCTGACAATTGGGCGACTCGGAAGGATACGGCAGGATTTGCGCGACACGGCATTCGAAGGCAACGGGTGCACCAGCGACCCGCTGCACCTTCACAAGGCTCGCGGATTCGCTGGCAATCCCGCAGTGTTCAAATTCGCTGATGCCATGAGGCAATGCAGCCGCAGAGGCGTTCATCGCTTCGGCTTGCTCTGCACTGACGAGCTGCACAACGAGCTCCCCCGTTTCGTGCGCGTTGCGGGCGGTATCTTTCGGCAAGCCGTCCTTGAGTCCGACGTTGATCAGCAGCGTTGGCGGGTTGCTGCTGATCACCTGGAAAAAACTGAAAGGCGCAAGATTGCTGACGCCTGCGGTCGAACACGTCGAGACCCAGGCAATCGGTCGGGGCGTGATGGTGGACGACAGCCAGCGGTAGGCCTCGACCGGCGCCAGGTTGGAAAAATCGAGCAGCATGCGGATTCCTACTGAGTCGGTCTGGCACTCGGCCAGAACCGATGGATAAGAAGTGGCAGCCGGACGGCTGCCACAGAATCGCAGCGGTATTAGCGGCCTGCGCGGGATTCACGCAGATAGAAGCGCGCCTTCTTGGCCTTCTCGACGCAGCCCTGGTAAGCCTCGAATTGTTGCTGGGTCTTGGCGCCAGTCAGCAGTGCCATCGCCTTGGAATAGCTCACCGTGCCGGCGAACCCTTCCGCCTCGGCCAGGCTCTGCTCTTCCCAAGCGGCGTTCAGCTGAGATGCGCAGCTGTCTCGATAGGCCGTCTTGGCGGCGCAACCGGTAAGGGCAAGTGCCAACAGCGATAGACAGATAATGTTCTTCATCGATACATCCTCTTTTCCGAGACCTGCTCAGTTTTGTTGAACCGCGGCGCGCTCGCGCAGGAATTCCACGACCGCGTCCTGTTCACCTGCGAATTCGATCCGGGCGGCCTTGCTTTCACGCTGGTAGGCGTACATCGGATCGTAGTACTGCCTTAACAACGTCTCGATCCACTCGCGGTGGAGATCAACCGAGCCGGTACTCGCTTGCTCGGCAAGCGCCTGATCCATGATTGCCGCCAACCGTGTATAGCATTCGCCGCCAAGCCGCCTGCTGATATTGACCAGACTTTGCTGCAAACGCTCAGCAAATGCGGTGAATCCTTCCGCGCCGTGCTCAACGGTGAACTCTGCACAGAGGTCGATCACATAATCCTTGAGGATGCGGTCCACCCGTCCATCGAAACTGTCTTCGAGCCAGACCAGCGGATAGTGCTGCATCCCCTGAAATAAGGGCAGCGGAATCGAACAACGACCGACCAGCCGCGCTTCATCCTCCAAAACGAACTGCCTCGCACCCGCTTTTTGCATCTTCAACAAACGAATCGCCAGGGCGTTCTCGAAGTCGATCTGCACCGGCTGCGGAGTGGCGCGCTTGCCGAAGCTTGAACCGCGATGATTGGCAATGCCTTCCAGATCGACTCCGTCGTCCAGGCGTGCCAGCACCTCGGTTTTACCCGTCCCAGTCATACCGCCGACCAGCACGAAATTGTCATGCGCGGCGGCATGCTCAATGGTTTCAAGCAAAAAGTGCCGCATCGCCTTATAGCCACCGGTCACGCGCGGATAGTCGATCCCCGCCTCGGTTTTGAGCCACTGCTGCACCAGCTGTGAACGCAACCCGCCGCGGAAACAGTAGATGTAGCCCTGAGGGTTGTTGCGCGCGAAGTCGGCCCAACCTTGAATGCGGTCGGCCTTGACTTGACCACTCACCAACCGGTGGCCCAGTTCAATCGCCGCTTGTTGCCCATGCTGCTTATAACAGGTGCCAACCTTCTGCCGCTCGAGATCGTTCATCAGCGGCAGGTTGACCACGCCGGGGAATGCGCCTTTGGCAAATTCCACAGGCGCTCGCGCGTCCATCATCGGTACATCGTTAAGGAAAAGCTCAGCAAAGTTATCGGTATCACCACGCATCAACGTACCTCAACGGCATAGGCGCCGGCTTCGATCACTTCACCGATGGGCTTGAGCGTCAGGCCGAGCTCGGCGGCGACCGCGAGGAACTCCGCCTCGCCTTCCGGCGCGACCGCAACCAGCAATCCGCCACTGGTTTGCGGGTCGCAAAGCAGCTGTTTCTGCACCTCGTCAATGGCCGCGATGCGGTCGCCATAACTGTCGAAGTTACGGCCGGTGCCACCGGGCACACAGCCTTGCTCGAGGTAGTACTCGACGCCGTCCAGACGCGGCACACAGGCGTAGTCAATGCGCGCGGTCACAGCGCTGCCATCGGCCATCTCAACCAAATGACCAAGTAGCCCGAAGCCAGTCACGTCGGTCATGGCCCGCACGCCGTCGAGCTTGCCGAAGCGGCTGCCGGGCGTGTTGAGCGTGCACATCCAGTCACGCGCCCTGCCGACATCCTCGGGCCGCAACTTGGCCTTTTTCTCCGCAGTGGTGAGGATGCCGATTCCCAATGGCTTGGTCAGATAGAGTTTGCATCCAACCGTGGCCGTGTCGTTGCGCTTCATCTGGCTCTTGTTGACCAGGCCGGTGACCGCTAGACCAAAGATCGGCTCAGGCGCGTCGATTGAATGCCCGCCTGCCAGTGGAATGCCTGCGGCTTCACACACGGCGCGACCGCCTGCGATGACTTCGCGGGCTATTTCCGGCGGCAGCACATTGACCGGCCAGCCAAGGATGGCGATCGCCATCAGCGGGTCCCCGCCCATGGCGTATATATCACTGATGGCATTGGTCGCGGCGATGCGGCCGAAGTCGAAGGGATCATCGACGATCGGCATGAAGAAATCCGTAGTCGATACAACCCCGCGCTCTTCATCGATGCCATACACCGCAGCATCATCACGCGAGGCATTTCCGACCCACAAACGCGGATCGAGATTCTGTGCCCCGCTGCCGGCGAGGATCACGTCCAGCACCTTGGGTGAAATCTTGCAGCCGCAGCCGGCACCGTGGCTGTATTGGGTGAGGCGGATGGGTTCGCTCATCTGGGAAAGGTCTCGTGATGCTGGCAAAACGGGTGACGATTGTAGCAAGGCTGGTCACCGCATCGCTGCGCCATGGCCAATAGGGTTGCAATGAAGCGGCCGGCTCTGCGGCTTTAGCTTGAAGCTTGCAGCCCGAAGCTTGAAGCTACCGCCCCATGCCAAAGGGAGAATCACATGGGCAACAAGGTCGCACTGGTACTGGGTTCGGGAGGCGCACGCGGTTATGCGCATATCGGCGTGATCGAAGAGCTTGAAACACGGGGGTACGAGATCACCTGCGTCGCAGGTTGTTCGATGGGTGCAGTCGTAGGCGGTATTTACGCAGCAGGCAAGTTGGAAGAGTACCGCGAATGGATCGAAAGCCTGGATTACTTCGACATGCTGCGATTGGTTGATCCGAGTTTCAGCCTCGGTGCGATACGCGGCGAGAAAATCTTCGGACGGATCCGCGAGATGCTCGGATCGGTCAACATTGAGGATTTGCCGATTCCGTTCACGGCCGTTGCGACCGATCTGACGAACCAGCAGGAGATCTGGTTCCAAGAGGGCAACTTGGAACTGGCCATGCGTGCCTCAGCAGCCATCCCAAGCCTGTTCACGCCGGTCATGCAAGGCAACCGAATGCTGGTCGACGGCGGGATACTCAACCCATTACCAATCGTGCCGGTGGTCTCAAGCCACAGCGACATCATCATCGCCGTCAACCTCAACGCCAATAACCATCGACAATACCCCCTGCCGGAAGTGATCCGACCAGGACGCTTCGATGCCATGGTCAGCTCGATCAGCTCGCACCTTCCGTTCTGGCGCAGCAAGGGGCTTGAAGAGCATATAGCCGAACTCACTGCTGTCGATGGGCCTGGCGCGAGCCAGCCGCCGGGCGCCCCGTCTGGGCAAAGCGCGCCGAAGTCGGCGGAAGGTTCGATGGTGATTGATGTGGGTGGCCCGGCATCTTTGCTGGAGCTCATCAACCAGAGCTTCGAGGTGATGCAATCCTCACTGACGCAATACAAGATTGCCGGTTACCCACCCAACGTGCTGGTCAACATTCCCAAGCGCGCCTGCCGTTTCTACGAGTTTTACAAAGCACCGGAGCTGATCAAGCTGGGGCAGATAATTGCCAGCGACGCGCTTGATAAGTACGAGCGCGAACAGCTCTAAACAGGGAGCCTGCAATCAGCAACAACCGGCTAGTCGCGAACTGCTGCATCGTTGGATTGATTGCCCGGTAGTTTTGCTGGCGTGACGACCCCAGGCACTTCCTTGACCAGCCAGTCTTCCAGCAGGCTGTAGGCAACTGCCAGCAGCGTCGGGCCGAGGAACAGCCCCATGAAACCGAACGCCAGCACGCCACCAAACACGCCAAGCAGCACCACAACCAATGGCAGGTTGCCTCCGCGACTGATCAGGTAGGGTTTCAGCACGTTGTCCACCCCACTGATGATGAACATTCCCCAGATACCCAGGAAGATCGCCATGCCGTACTGCCCCTGCCAGGCGAGCCAGAGTGTGGCGGGACCCCAAACCAAAGGTGGGACCATCAGGAAACTGAAAGCGAACGTCAGCAGACCGAGGATCAGTGCACCGGGTACGCCTGCAATGCTGAAGCCGACGTACGCCAGAATCGCCTGGGCGGCAGCAGTGCCGATCACACCGTTGACGACACGCTGAACTGTCCCAGCCACCAGCTCCAGGTAATGATCAGCGCGATCGCCAATCAAACGGTGCAGCAGGCTATGGACGAATGCAGCCAGTTTTGGCCCGTCGCGATAGAAAAAGAACACGAGTACCAGGCTGAGCGCGAGTTCCAGCATCCCCCCGCCTACGCGTGCACTGCGCACCAGCAACCAGTTGCCGACCTGACCGACATAGGGCCGGATCGTCGCGAAGAAGGCCGTCCCTTGCTCGTCCAGCGTGTTCCAGATATTCAACAGGTTGTCGCCGATCAGTGGCAGCTCAGCGAGCCACGCCGGCGGTGCTGGCAGCCCCTGCACTTGCAGGTTGTGCACTAGCACGTTGAACTCGCGGATCTGATCGGCAATGTTGAATCCAAGCCAGACCAGCGGCACGGCTACCAGCACCATCCAACCGCCGGTCAACAGAGTCGCGGCAAGCGTGGAATTGCCCTTCATCCAACGGGTCAGCACGCGCATGATCGGCCAGCTGGCGAATGCCAGCACCGCTGCCCAGAATAGCGCCGAGGCAAACGGGGCCAGCACCCACACACAGGCACCGAGCAGCACCAGGAGCAGAATCTGCACCAGCAGACGATCGTTGTTAAGCATGGTGTTACCTATGGAAGAAGGCGGTGCACTTTGGAGCAAAGTGCACCAGAAGCAGTGGCTATTGCAGTCTGGAATATACCCTCAACGCAACAGCGTCATACGCAGCCCATCCTCGTCGGAGGTTTCCGCCTCCATGCGCCGCGCCTTGATTCGCTCCTGGGTAAGCGCTTCGTACCAAGCCGCAGCGCCTTTGCCTTTCAGCGAGACCCGTATCGTGCTGTCGAGCCGCAGGACATTGGCCAGCAGCGCGCCCCACTCCGCCGTCGGCTCTTGCGGCAATCGAGGCAGCCAGAGTTCGCCAGTGCTTTTCAACTGACGCAACAGGGTGCCAGGATTCGGCAGGATGATACCGAGCGGCTGATCAGGCACAAACTGCTCCACGTGCAGATAAGGACGACCGTTGCCACGGGTTACACCGTATAGCGCCATCAGCCGATCCGAATCGCCTGGCAGGCGCGCCAGCAAATAGGCTTGCCTCGCCTCTGGGCCGTACAGCGTCGAACGATGAAACACCTCGTTAGCCCATAGACTGCTCGATCCGCACTCACGCCCCTCACACCAGAAGAGCAGTTCAGCGCCCTCGTTCAACAGACGATTTCGTCCACGCTCGAACGCTTCGATGCCGGTATGGACATCGGGCAGAAGATAGGTAACGGCCGTCAGGTGGCCGCTGGCGGCGATCTGGTCGCTCATTCGTAGCCGCCCGCTGATACGCCGTATCGAATCCAGCGGATAGGTTCGGTCCAGCACGTCCCGCTCTTTGAAGCCCACGATTTCAGATTGCGGATATCGCGGAAGCAAGTCGAAGTCTCTGCTGCCCGGAAGATCCGCCGCATCAGCGATGCCGATAGTCAAGATCAGCGCTGTTACCCATCTAACTCGCATACGACACCTCAATGGGTCACCACCGACGGCAGGGTCCGACCCTTGGAGGTGGCAGTGGTATGGAGGTTGATCATTGCGGTGTTCCCTGCTGAGGCGATAGCCCAGCGTCACCAGTTGGCAAATGCAAGTCAAGCGGGGCTTTGCGACAGATTCTTGCGTAATCCCGTGCTAGCTCGATTCACCCTGCGAAGAACGGGTTGAAAACTGCCGCCACCGCTTCGGCACCGACTTGATCATCCAAGTGCAGGTGATGGCCGCCGGGCAACCGATGCAGCACGAATGGCAAGGCCTGCGTCAGTTCGAGCATGGCCGGCTGGGTCAGCAAACCTTGTTCTGCCAGCACCAGGCTCGCCGGACAGGCCACGCCATGCACGAATGCCAACGCGTGGGCACGAGTCAGGCGCATCGACGACGGCAGCATTAAACGCGCATCAGTGCGCCAGGTATAACCGCCAGGAACCGGCATCAACCCTCGCTGCGCGAGCCGCTCGGCCGCCTCGTGGCTGACCGCCCCCACGCCTTTCATGCGCGCCGCGACAGCCTGCTCGAAGCTGGCGTAGACCGGCTTTCGCTTGTCGTCGACGACAAGCAACTTTTGCAGCGATTCCCCAAGCTTTTGCGGGGCCGTTTCGGCTTCGCCGGTATAGGGGATCACCCCGTCGATCAGGGCCAGTCGCTCGACCCGATCAGGCATGGCACCGGCCAGCAACACCGACACGATGGCGCCCATCGAGTGCCCCAATAAAGAAAACCGCTTCCAGCCAAACTGTTCGGCCGTCTGCAAGACGTCGTGCGCGTAGTCCCAGATGTTGTAAGCCGCCCCGAGCGGTCGATGATCGGAATGCCCGTGCCCTGGCAGGTCTAGCGCAACGATCCGGACGCCCTCAAGCAACGGCGCCAAACGCGAAAAGGTGGCCGCATTGTCTAGCCAGCCGTGCAAAGCAATGACCGGCTGACCGTCCTCCGGACCGTACAGGTGAGCCGCTACCTCGATATGTGGCAGGCTCAGGCGGATCTCTTCGAACGTGACACTCATGCGGCACCCCGCCTGTCCAGTTCGGTCCAGCGACCGAACAACTGCCTGAGCAGGGCCGCGGTTTCACGCGGTCGCTCGAGCGGAAACATATGCCCGCCGGGCAAGGTATGCGCCTCGCCGTGGGCAACCAGCCGTAGCAGATAAAGATGATGGGGCAGCACAACTCGGCTTTCACGTCCCCGCACGACAGCCAGTGGCATCTTCAGCGCATGGGGCCAGCCGGGCGTCACATGCGGCACGCTGCGATAGATACGAATTTCCGTCTCCGGATCGAAGCGCAAACGCACCCCTTGAGCAGTCGGCTCGAGCCCATGCTCGACATACGCATCCAGGCAGGCAGGATCGAAAGCGCGAAACAGTGCTTTGCTGGCGAAGTAACGCCGCGCTTCGTCGACGCAACTGAACTGTTCGCGACGACCAAGGGTACGCCCCGCGGGCGTCAGACGATCAATGAAACCAAAGCGTTTACCCGCCCAGATCAAGGTTTGATCCAGCCAGGTCGGCATAGGCGAATCGAGCATGACCACCCCGCGATAAAGCTCCGGGCGTTGCAAGGCGGCGTGATAGTGCAGCATTCCACCAAGCGAATGCCCGACTCCCCAGACTGGCTCCTGCAACGCCGCTAGCTGTTCAACCAGCTCCTGCACCAGATTCTGCCAGTTGTCATCGACCGGGAAGCGCGGGTCATGACCGTGCTGATCGAGATGGGTGACTGCGTACTCGGGCGTCAGGTCTTCAAACAGCTTGCGATAGGTGGCAGATGGAAAACCGTTGGCGTGAGCGAAAAAAATGCGTTGCGTCATGAGTTATAGGCGCTGGATGGAGACGACGGCCATTGTCTGGCGCCCCTTCCCTTAACGGCAATCGGCCGAAGCGGCAGAAGCAAAGGCAGTCCTGCCAAATAGAGCGCCTACGACGCCTCCATAGGCTGCGGACTGTTTTCGCCAATCGGCACGACCGCAACAGTCAAACGCGAGATACAGCTCAGCTTGCCGTCATCCCCGTGCAGCCGTATGTCCCAGACGTGGCTGGACCGTCCCAGATGAACCGGACGACAGACCGCGGTGACACGACCGCTGCGTACCGCGCGGATATGGTTGGCGTTCACTTCGAGGCCGACACAATAAAATCGGCTCGGGTCGATGCATTGGTAGCTGGCCATGGACCCAACGGTCTCAGCGAGCACTACCGAAGCACCGCCGTGCAGCAACCCATAGGGCTGGTGAGTACGGGAGTCCACGACCATGCTGGCCGTTAGGCAATCCTCTTCGACTGCTTCGAAACGAATATCGAGCAGCTCGACAATGGTGTTCTGACGGTTGGCGTTGAGTTGTTCGAGGCTCGGTGGTCGTTGCCAAATGCTCACGTATCGCTCCTGTTTTTTGTTTTGTCTGCAGCAAGTCACTTGCAGTTGCAAGCGCAGCATCGATAGTAGCTAGTGCAATTAGACTGGATGCCGCAGCGCAACCAGGCGCATCAACCCCGCCGCAACGTGCTCCCCTTCCAACTCAGCCAGGCTAGCGGTTGCCATCGGAATGGGCGCGTCGCGGTGACCACTGACCAGCCACCCGCCGAACACACCGACAAAGGGCTGATGGGTGACCAGCAACACGTGCTGTTCGCTACGACGATCGAGATAAAGCAGCGCATCGGCCGGATCAGATTCCGGCGTCAACCAGGGTACGGTTTCCACCGATCCGCTAAAACCGAGCGCCTGCCGGACGATCTCAGCGGTCTGTTGGGCTCGCTGATAGGGACTTGCCAGAATGGCCTGCAGCGGTTGCCCTTGTAGATGCGCGGCGGCGCGCTCCACTTCGACTCGGCCCGCAGCGGTGAGGTTACGCTCGGCATCGGTCCGGTTGCGGGGCTCGGCTTCGCCGTGGCGCAACAGCCACAACATCATGGCTGCGGCTCCTGTTTTGGCGGGGCCGGCTGCACAGGAGGCACCGCATCCCTATCGGCCGGACGCGGTTTAGGCCAATCGGACATCGGCCAAGGCTTGCGATCGGTATTGAACGTGCCGAAACGGCCTATCTGCGCCACGTACTGACTGAGGCTGTCACCGAGCTCCAGCAAGCTGTCATTGGCTTTGCCATTCACCGCCTGCAGCACCAACTGCGCCACGACTACAACCAGCAGGGCCAGTTCGGCCAGCTGCCAGACAAAAAAGAAAATCAGCATCCAGAGTGCGCGCAGAATCAGCGACTCGCGCTCTGCGCTGCGTTGTGATGTGTTCATTGATAGCTCCGTTGTCGTATCAGAAACCGTCGGTGGAAATAAAATCCACGTCGGTCTTCGGTTCACCGCGCATCAACAGCGCAATCACCTGATCCAGCGTACGCCCCTCAAACAGAATGGCATGCAGACCCGCGACCAGTGGCATGTAGACCTGTAGCTCCTCGGCCTTGGTCTTCAATACCTTGATAGTGTTGACGCCTTCGGCCACTTCACCCAGCCGCGACACCGCCTCATCGAGACTCAACCCCTCACCAAGAGCATGGCCCACCTGAAAGTTGCGACTCTTCGTCGAGGTGCAAGTGACGATCAGGTCTCCCACCCCTGCCAGCCCGAGAAACGTCATCGGATTTGCGCCGAGCCTAACAGCAAAGCGAGTCATTTCAGCCAGGGCGCGCGTGATCAGCATGCTGCGGGTGTTTTCGCCCATGCCGAGGGCTGCAGCCATACCAGCCATGATCGCGTAAACGTTTTTCAATGCTCCGCCAAGCTCGACGCCAAACCGGTCAGAACTGGCATAGACACGAAACGTGCGCCCATGCAGCGCCTGCTGCACGCAACGGCAAAGCGCCTCATCGTCGCTGGCGACAACCGTCGCGGTCAGTGCATGCTCGGCTACTTCTCGCGCCAGGTTAGGTCCTGAAATCACCCCGATTCGGGCCTGCGGCGCGATTTCTTCCAGGATCTGGCTCATCAGCATGAAGCCCTGGGCCTCGATGCCTTTCGTAGTGCTAACCAACATCTTCCCCGATAGATGATCAGCGAAAGGGGACAAGGCCTGCCGCAAGGCGCTGGAAGGCAATGCTACGAAGATCAGCTGACAGTCAGCCAGCGTCTGCCCAAGGTCGGTAACAGGGCAGACGCCTGGCAGCAGCGTCACACCTTTCAGATAGCGCGGATTCTGGCGGTGCGTGCGAATGCTCTCGGCCTGCTCGGCATCGCGCATCCACAATCGGACGCTGTGGCCGTTCTCGGCAAGCAGGTTTGCTATCGCGGTTCCGAAGCTGCCGCCGCCAAGCACCGCTATGGGTTGCTGTTCAGTCATGGGGGATCCGTTTAGGCACAGGGTGCAATGGTCAGCATTATACGTAGCGCTCCGCACGCAACCAGTGCAAACCCTGATGCCAGCAGAATCATCCGATTACAATTTCCGGTCGCGCCGAGCGACAGCGAAAGACCGTGTGGCCAGGCTTGCGTTGTCAGCATCCTGGGGCGGCATTCCCCAATGGTCTATAAGAGGCAGAACGTCACATGGTCGTTGTCACGGATCAGGAGTGTTAAAGTATCGGCCCGTTTCTACCGTGGTGGTCTCGTGGTTGGTCGAAACGAGCGGTACCCATGTCCCTGTGCTGTGACTTTCAGCGCAAGGCGGCAGTCTATGACTAGTCTTATGGCCGGACTCGCTTATTCGAGTCGGATGAACGCAGCAAGCCCTCCATAAAGGGACCATTGAGGAATACGCATGACCAAACAACAGGCCTTTACTCGGGAAGATCTGCTCCGTTGCAGCCGCGGCGAGCTGTTCGGCCCCGGTAATGCGCAACTGCCCGCGCCGAACATGCTAATGGTTGACCGCATCGTTCATATCAGCGAAGTCGGCGGCAAGTACGGCAAGGGCGAGCTGGTTGCAGAGCTGGATATCAACCCTGATCTCTGGTTCTTTGCCTGCCACTTCGAAGGTGACCCGGTTATGCCTGGCTGCCTGGGCCTCGATGCCATGTGGCAGCTGGTCGGCTTCTATCTGGGCTGGCAGGGCAACCCGGGCCGTGGTCGTGCGCTGGGTTCTGGCGAGGTCAAATTCTTCGGTCAGGTCCTGCCGACCGCCAAGAAGGTTACCTATAACATCCATATCAAACGCACCATCAGCCGCTCTCTGGTACTCGGTATCGCCGATGGCACCGTTAGCGTGGATGGTCGCGAGATTTACAGTGCCGAAGGTTTGCGTGTCGGCCTGTTTACATCTACTGATAGCTTCTGAAGGACTTCCGCATGCGTCGCGTCGTAATCACCGGCCTGGGTATCGTTTCCTGCCTCGGCAATGACAAAGACACCGTTTCCGCCAACCTAAGGGCCAGTCGCCCCGGTATTCGCTTCAATCAGGCCTATGCCGATATGGGCCTGCGTAGCCAGGTCTCCGGCTCGGTTGATCTGAACCTCGAAGAGCTGATCGACCGCAAGGTTCTGCGCTTCATGGGCGATGCGGCAGCTTACGCCTATCTGGCGATGCAACAGGCTCTGGAAGACTCAGGCCTCAGCGCTGAGGATATTTCCAACCCGCGCATCGGCCTCATTGCTGGATCCGGTGGCGCCTCTACCATCAATCAGATGGAAGCCATCGACATCCTTCGCGAGAAGGGCGTCAAGCGCATAGGGCCGTACCGTGTACCCCGCACCATGAGCAGCACGGTTTCCGCTTGCCTGGCGACGCCGTTCCGCATCAAGGGCATCAACTACTCCATCGCCTCGGCCTGCGCCACCAGCGCGCACTGCATCGGCCATGCGATGGAACAGATCCAAATGGGCAAGCAGGACGTCGTCTTTGCCGGCGGCGGAGAGGAAGAGCACTGGAGCCAGAGCTGCCTGTTCGACGCCATGGGCGCCCTCTCCAGCCAGTACAACGAGACGCCGGAAAAGGCCTCGCGCGCCTATGATGCCAAGCGTGACGGCTTCGTCATCGCGGGTGGCGGCGGCATGGTGGTGGTCGAAGAGCTGGAGCATGCGCTCAAGCGCGGCGCTAAGATCTACGCGGAAATTGTCGGCTACGGCGCGACCTCCGATGGCTACGACATGGTCGCACCGAGCGGCGAAGGCGCGCTGCGCTGCATGCAGCAGGCGATGGCCACGGTTGAAGGTGATGTCGATTACCTGAACACCCATGGCACCTCCACTCCGGTGGGCGACGTCGCTGAGAGCAAGGCCGTACGCAACATGTTCGGTGACAAGATCCCAGCCATCAGCTCGACCAAGAGCCTGTCAGGCCACTCACTGGGCGCCGCAGGTGTTCACGAGGCGATCTATTGCATGCTGATGATGCAGGGCAACTTCATTGCCGGCTCGGCCAACATCGAAGAGCTCGATGCAGAAGTCGCGGACCTGCCGATCGTTCGCGAAACCCGCGAAGATGCCAAGATCGACACCGTCATGAGTAACAGCTTTGGCTTCGGTGGCACCAACGCAACGTTGGTACTGAAGCGCTGGAAAGGCTGATCAGCACAGCTAGTAAACGACAACGGCGCCTCAGGGCGCCGTTGTTGTTTGTGGATGTTTTATATGCGGTCATCTCCAGATCGCTTAACCGGACCGGAACGCGACCTGGACGAAAGCAGTAGATCAGGAAGCCTGCACCTGTCCTTCCACATCTCCATGCGCTATGCATGATGCTGCTGTAAAGAGCGCATCCGTCGAGGAGTTCAGCGCAGTCTCGGCCGAATCCTGAATTACTCCGATGATGAAGCCGACAGCGACGACCTGCATCGCCAAATCGTTGGAAATCCCAAACAGGCTGCAGGCCAGCGGGATCAGCAACAGCGAACCGCCAGCGACACCAGAGGCACCGCAGGCACAAACCGCTGCAAGCAGGCTGAGCAAGATCGCCGTCGGGATATCCACAACGATGCCCAGCGTGTTCACGGCTGCCAATGTCAACACCGTAATGGTAATAGCCGCCCCACCCATATTGATGGTCGCGCCAAGCGGGATCGAAACCGAGTAGGTGTCCTTATGCAGCCCGAGCCGCTCGCACAACTGCATGTTCACCGGGATGTTGGCTGCCGAGCTGCGGGTAAAGAAAGCAGTGATACCGCTCTCCCGCAAGCAGGTGAACACCAACGGGTAAGGGTTGCGGCGAATCTGCCAGAACACGATCAAGGGGTTAACCACCAGCGCCATGAACAGCATGCTGCCCACCAGCACCATCAGGAGCTGCAGGTAACCGGCCAGCGCGGCAAAGCCGGACTCGGCTAAGGTCCCCGCTACCAGACCAAAGATACCCAGCGGAGCAAACCCGATGACGACCTTGACGATCAAGGTAACGCCTTCCGAGACATCGGCGATCAGATCGCGAGTGCTCTGACGCGCGTGCCTAAACGCAAACCCAAGTCCAATCGCCCACGCCAGGATGCCGATGAAATTACCTTCGATCAGCGCATGGATCGGGTTATCCACGACGTTGAACAGTAACGTTTTCAAAACAGCCCCGACACCTGCAGGCGGTACGACGTCATTGGCTTGGCTGACCAACGTCAGGCTGGTCGGGAACATGAAGCTGGCGATAACAGCAACGGCTGCCGCACTGACCGTGCCCAACGCATAGAGCATCAGAACCGGACGAATGTGCGTCGGCTGTCCGCGCTTGTGATTGGCTAGCGACGCAGTGACCAGAACGAACACCAATACCGGCGCAACCGCCTTCAATCCTGCGACGAACAGACTTCCCAGCAAGCTGACTGACGCTGCGGCCTCAGGCCACAGCCAGGCCAGAAGACAGCCCGCAACAAGGCCGACCACAATCTGTGTGACCAGACCGATACGGTTATAAGCTCGAATTAGAGGAGATGAGGGATTGGACATAGCGAAGTCTCGGCGTAGACGGCTGGATCAGGCGAGGCCCATCGCCCTGGAAGCGACAGCCGAAGCCCTGCGAAAAACGCCGGATGGTACGCATCTCCACCCGATCTGCCCAGCTTCGGGGCAAAACGGATGGACTGACACCTTGTAGCACAGTGCAGAACACGAAGCCCCTTGCAGGGCGTCGCCGAAACAAAGCGGGCCAGATGGTAAATCGTACTACCCGCTCGTTTAGATTAATCCCAGCGATGCCCGCTCCTGGCTCGGGGCGCTGGCCTGGTTAGCACCCGCAGATGGCTGAAGAGACAGGTCACGAATCTTCATCAATCAGCAGGAACGGGCATCTTGAAATCTTGGCGTTGAGAAGGCGTGAAGAGCGGCACATGGAGCCATCCGACGGCCAACTGGCGCCACTTCAGTGTTTACCGCACCTCCGCCTGCCGCTTACGCGGAAGTACAGCGAGAAAATTGTCACGCGCCACTTTGCGTGCCACGGCCTCGGGCAACGCATCGAGGAAAGGATCAAATGCGTGCATCGCCTCTCCCAAACCTTCGAAGCGCCCCACAACATCTGAACCAATCATGAAGCGCGTAGGATGCCGCTCGGCCAAGGCCACCCAGTCGGGATCGGGTGCGCCTGCGCTGTCCAGCAGATACGGACGAAGCATGGTCCATGACAAATCGACGTATAAATTCGGATAGTCATCGAGCAGGCGTTTGACGGTAGGTAGCAGGAAGTCCAGCTTCTTCTGGTGACGATGAAGCTCCTTGCTGGTACCAGCATGCGCCCAGATAAAGCGTGTATGCGGGTGGTTTCGCAGCGGCTCTTCCAGTTCAGCCAGATAGAGCGGATTGCGTTCGCGCTTGGAGGTGATGTTTGAGTGCAGCATGACCGGCAGATCGAACTCGGCTGCCAGGTGGTAGACCCGCGTCAACGCTTCGTTGTTGGCACGGGGCGTATCGCCCTGAGTCAGAGCCGTCACATCATCATGCCGCGTGAATATCTCACCAAGTCCCTGCCACAGACCTGGATCCATATCGAGCATCCGACGGATATGCGCGTCGGCGTTCTTGTCATTCGGATTGAAGCCCGATAGAAACGGATGGAAGCGCTTGCGCTGCTCTTCGTCTAACTCCTTGAGCGCCGCAGCAACCACCACATCGGTCGCACTGTACCAGTAGACGGCCGCGTCATCGCCTGCATAGTAGCGAGGGCGTTTGGGCTCATTCTCGTGCCATTTCTTAGCGACCGGTATACCGCTGATCATCACGTGATCAATGTCGCCCTTGTCCATGGCTTTAAGCAGCTGGTCCATGCCACCGCTTTCCTGGAAAAAGTCGACGAAATGCAGATGGGCGTCGCTGTAGTGGTAGTCCCGTGCCTGTACCGGTGCAGCCGAGACAACCAGGCAAAACGCGGCGAGACAGTTTCGTATGTTGAGCAACCGATGTCCTCCTGATGAGCACGCAGATAGACCGTCCAGTCGCTTGGCGGTTCATAACGCGATAACGCTGTTACAAGCGAGCCGCGCTTAATGCCTGATTTACCCTGGTTCTTTCAGCAAACGCAGCTGAACGAAAAAGGCCCGTCAGTGACGGGCCTTTTTTGCGGCAGATCAGGTTAAGCGGATAACTCAACCAACAGCTTGTTGAGGCGCTGCACATAAGCTGCAGGGTCCTTCAAGCTGTCCCCTGCCGCCAGCGCAGCCTGATCGAAGAGGATGTGCGAAAGATCGGCGAAGCGGTCTTCATCCGGCTCGGCGTCGAGCTTTTCAATCAGCGGGTGTGCCGGGTTGATCTCGAAGATCGGCTTCGACTCCGGCACCTTCTGTCCGCTGGCCTCGAGGATCTGGCGCATCTGCAAGCCCAGATCTTGCTCACCAATCGCAAGAATTGCCGGCGAATCAGTCAGACGGTGCGATACGCGCACTTCAGCAACCTCATCGCCAAGCGCTGTCTTGAGACGCTCTACCAGGCCTTCCTTTGCTTTGGCGATCTCTTCCTGAGCCTTCTTGTCCTCTTCGGAGTCCAGCTTGCCGAGGTCCAGATCACCGCGGGCGACATCCACGAACTGCTTGCCATCGAATTCGGTCAGGTAGCTCATCAGCCACTCGTCGATACGATCGGTCAGCAGCAACACCTCGATACCCTTCTTGCGGAAGACTTCCAGATGCGGGCTGTTCTTGACCTGCGCATACGACTCGCCGGTGAGGTAGTAGACCTTGTCCTGCCCATCCTTGACGCGAGCCAGATACTCAGCCAGCGACACGCTTTGCTCGCCGGAACCATCGTGGGTGGAAGCGAAACGCAGCAGACTTGCGATCTTCTCCTTGTTCGCGAAATCTTCCGCCGGGCCTTCCTTCAGTACCTGACCGAACTGCTTCCAGAAGTTCTTGTAGTCCTCCGGCTTGTCCTTGGACAGCTTGTCCAGCATGTCCAGCACGCGCTTGGTCAGCGCCGACTTCATCGAATCAATCACCGGATCCTTCTGCAGAATCTCGCGGGACACGTTCAACGATAGGTCGTTGGAATCGACTACGCCTTTGATGAAGCGCAGGTACAACGGCAGGAACTCATCGGCCTGATCCATGATGAAGACCCGCTGGACGTAGAGTTTCAGTCCTTTGGGTGCTTCTCGCTGATACAGGTCGAACGGCGCACGGCCAGGAACGAACAACAACGACGTGTATTCGAGCTTGCCCTCAACTTTGTTATGACTCCAGGCCAACGGATTCTCGAAGTCGTGCCCGACGTGCTTATAGAACTCCTGGTATTCCTCGTCCTTCACCTCGGTGCGTGGACGGGTCCAGAGGGCGCTGGCTCGGTTGACGGTTTCCCACTCGGTCTCGGCCGGCTTGTCTTTCTCCTCACCATGAAACTCTTTCGGCAATTCGATCGGCAGCGCAATGTGGTCGGAGTATTTCTTGATGATGTTGCGAAGGCGCCAACCGTCGGCAAACTCTTCTTCGCCAGACTTGAGGTGCAGAACGATGCGAGTGCCACGTTCCGGCTTTTCGATGTTCGCAACCTCGAAATCGCCCTCGCCTTTCGAGGACCAATACACGCCTTCTTCTGCAGACGTACCGGCGCGGCGGCTGAACACCTCAACCTGCTCCGCGACGATGAAGGCGGAATAGAAGCCAACGCCGAACTGACCGATCAGGTGTGAATCCTTCTTCTGGTCACCGGTCAGGTGCTTCATGAAATCAGCCGTACCCGATTTGGCGATAGTGCCCAGATGGGTGATGACGTCTTCACGGTTCATGCCGATGCCGTTGTCTTCGAGAGTGACGGTCTTGGCATCTTTATCGAAGCTGACACGAATCTTCAGATCGGCTCCGCCCTCAAGCAGTTCAGGCTTGGCCAGCGCTTCGAAGCGAAGCTTGTCGGCAGCATCCGAGGCGTTGGAAATCAGCTCGCGAAGGAAGATCTCCTTATTTGAATACAAGGAATGAATCATCAGGTGAAGCAGCTGCTTCACTTCGGTCTGGAAGCCCAGGGTTTCTTTGTTTTGAGTCTCCACACTCATCGTCTTGCAAACTCCACATCGTCAATGGCACGGACCGCGACTGCGGCGATGACAAGCAGATGGGGGCTTGGCGCTAAAATTCAAGTGCAATGCATGCCTGGGTGCCATTGCAGACCTTGTACAGCGACTTCCTGCTAGGCCCACTAAGGCTCGAGTAGCTCAAGCCGAACGATATCGTCGGGGCTGAGGTTGAATACTGCCTCCCCCGGCCCTTTCAGCCGTTGTCTGATAGACAGGTTGCCATCCCGATCGAGCCCTTTGAAGCGCCCTTCCGCAACGCCACCGCGCTTGGTATGGGCGCGTATTTGCAGATGTTCGTAGCGCTCCGGATTGCGCAGCAACCGCGCCAGAGAGAACCGCTGGCGGCGATCGATTCTGGCCGAAGCGGCGCTATCGGGCGTTGGTGCTGCTTGGGTCGTAGCAACCTTTGGCTGGGTTTCGACTGTAGCCTTCAGCGGCGGGTAGGTATCGTCGTCGACCGCCCAGCCTTGGTCACCCTTGTGCATATTGAGTTCGAAAAGACTCGGCGAACCTTCAACTTCGGCTTGCAGTGAGAGGATCATGCTCGACGCAGGGAAGGAAACAGCAGGCAGGGCCCCGATGGTCACTGCCCGCGTCTCGAAGCGTCGCTGCAGATGATCCTTAGCCACATAAGCGAGTGTGTCAGCCGAGTCATGCGTCAGATCCACCTGGCCCGAACGATAACGCAGGTTGTCGGTGAACAGTTCGATGTGTCCACTGAGGCTCGTGTGGTAATGGGCCGGCAAGACCAGATGGAAGTCACCGGCCAGCTTGTTCGGCGGCACCGGCTGCAGATCCAGATGTAAGGTGTAGCCGCTTCGAACTCGGCGCGCCTCAGGTAGCTGTTGTTCTGGACGCATCCAGTTGATTTCGATCTCCGGGACAGCACCGGTGTCCTCGGGAAGCACATCGACCTGCACAGCTCCAGGCGGCTTTTCGCCAAGGCGAATGCTCACTTCCTGCTGGGCAAACAGCTGATCCCCATCACGCAGTATGAGTACGCCATCTGTAAAACTGCCAACCCTAGGCTCGAAGGGTCGGCCATCGAGCTGCCCGTGCAAGCGAAAACTCAGCTGCTGGCCCTGCATCTCATCCTGCTCGAGCCACTCAAGGCTGGTGATGGCTGCGATTCGCTCCGGATCGTGGCTGGCGAGCAATGTAAACCCAACTACAAGAGGGATAAAGCCCAAAGCGGACAGCCCCACCGCCTTCCGGGCGTTATTCCAGTGGCGCGCGATATAGAGCAGAGTCACCGGGGGTAGCAGACAGCCGACGCCCCACAACAAGCCCGTACCGAACGCCAGAACGATCAACCAGATCAGACCGACTACGATCAGCAGTAGCCCACCCAGTATCAGCAACGCATCCATTCAACACCTTCGAGACAACTGCTAGTGGCACCGGCCAGGCCTATCAGGGCTCGTTGACCTTGAAGTGGCAACGTGCAGTAGCGATCGGTTCGGCCTGATTGGTTTGCCAGGCCGTCACGGCAACATTGGCCACACGGCGTCCCTGGCGCCAGACCTGGCAGGCGGCGAAGGTGTCACGATAGTGACCCGCTCGAAGATAATCTATCGAGAAGTCGATGATTTTGGGCAAATGTGGCGCGCCCATGAACATCAGCAGATGGAGCATTGCCGCATGCTCCATGAAGCCAGCAATCACGCCGCCATGGATGGCTGGAAGCGTAGGATTGCCGATATTGTCCTGGTTCTTTGGCAGCCGAAACACCATCTCATCGCCCAGCCGCAAGCACTCGATACCGATGAGCCTGGCGTACGGCACCATGTTCAGAAGCACATCGTAATCATTGCTGGCGTGAGCCTCACGGACCAGCGCGTCCAGGTCCGGAACACTCATTGCGGTGCCTCCGGTGCTTTCATTAGGCTGTTCTTGCCCATGCGCATAAAAGCACCCACAACGTGTGCAATCGGTTCGTTGATATCACGCTGATAAGCGACTCCACGGGTGAAAATGACTGTCGGTGTTACGCGGTAGCACTCAGCAAAGCCAAACACATCATGATTTGGTTCGGCGGGATGCATGTAATCAATGCGTAGATCAAGCGTGGGACAGATCTCGAGCTCAGGCAGTGCGCACGCCGTGGAGATACCGCAAGTGGTGTCCATCAATGTTGTAATCGCCCCGCCATGGACGCGTCCGGTCTCAGGATTGCTGACGATCTTTTCACTATAAGGAAGGCACAACGTGAGCCCCTTGGCGCTCGCATGCTCGACACGCATGCCCAGGACCTGACAGTGGCGTAACAGGGAAAGAAAGCGCTGGGTGCGCTCCAATATCAAACTATCGCTCATGCGAACTCTCAAAAAGTCCAAACCACAGAGTTTACCGGCTCTACTGACTAGCCCCTCACTCCTTGGGCGGCTCGATAGGCAAGGTTGGCGTGAACACCATGACTTCAAGCACATCGGAATGAAACTCTCGGCGATACAAGACCAGTACCACCCCGGTCGTTACCGTCATGAAGAACCAGGGATGAATGAACCAGGATAAGGTGGCCATTCCGAAGTAATAAGCCCTCAGGCCGAAGTTGAACTGGTTTGCCGCCATCGAAATGACCCTTGCAGCCCGCTCGGCGAATGACTTGCGCTCAAGGTCACTCACATTGCGCTCACCCGCCATCGGCGCCGAGGCAACCAGCACAGCAGCGAAGTTGTACTGCCGCATGCACCAGCTGAAAGTGAAAAACGCATAAACGAACACCACCGCCAACGCCAACAGCTTGATTTCCGAAAGCCCACGGCTGACCGGTTGTGCGAACGGCAGATCCGCCAACAGCGAAACTGCACGTTCGGACGCGCCCAGCGCGGTCAGTATCCCAGCCAGGATGATCAAGGTGCTGGATGCGAAAAATGCCGCATTGCGCTCCAGATTGCCGATCACATTGGCATCGGCGATGCGGTTATCGCGCAGCAGCATCCGCCGCATCCAGTCCTGCCGATACAAATGCAGGACACTGGCCAGGCACGCGGTGTCCCTGCCCCGCCAGCTTGCGTAGCGGGTGTAGCCGGCCCAGCACAGTACGAACCACACGACAGCAATCAGATGAGGCAGCAAATGATTGGGAATGAGCATGTAAACCCCTCTGGACGCATGCGCCTGATTATAGCCAGCGAAACCGCTTGCTAGGCGTCTCGCGAACCAATCGTACGGCCGAGTCAACCGGCATTAGGATGCGAGTCGGCGTTGACCAAGCAGCCGATCCACGGCGAACGCGATCGCCAGAGTCACCAGCACTGGAACCAGCCAACCCATGCTCTGCGCGGCCAAGGGGAGCCTGGTAAACAACACGGGAACCAGGTCGGTGAATCCCGCCGCCGACATCCCATCGGCAACACCGAACACCAGCGTGACGGCCATTACCGGGATGAACACCCGACTGGGCGAAACCCAGCAGCGATCCAGCAGACTCAATGCAACCAACATGATCGCCAGCGGGTAGAGCCCGACCAGCACGGGCACTGACACACTGATCAGCTGGGTCAGGCCCTGATTGGCCACCAACAGGCTGAAAAGCGTGAATACCACGGCGACAGTGCGATAGCCGACGGGCATCAAGCCGCTGAAGAATTCGCCACAGGCGGTCGTCAATCCGACTGCGGTTGTCAGGCAAGCCAGCGTAATCACGACTGCAAGCAGCAGACTGCCCGTAGTACCAAAGGTGTGTTGCACGTAAGTCGTAAGGATCTGCACGCCGTTTTGCGCCTCACCGGCAATGCCCTGACTAGTTGCGCCCAGGTAGAACAGCGCGAGGTACACCAGCGACAGACCAAGCGCGGCTATGGCGCCAGCAATCATCGAGTAACGGGTCACCAGCGCCGGCTCGGATACGCCTCGATCACGGATGGCGGTCGCGATCACAATGCCGAATACCAGCGCGCCCAAGGTATCCATGGTCAGATAGCCTTCTAGAAATCCTTTCAGCAGGGGACCGTTACGGTAGCTCTCAGCTGTGGTCCCGATGTCGCCAGCCGGCGCGAACACCGCAGCGCCGCCCAGCACCAGCAACGCAGCCAGTAATACAGGCGTGATGAACTTGCCGACCCGGTTCACCAACTGACCTGGATTTATCGCCAGGAACAATGTCGCCGCAAAAAACAGAACCGTATAAACGAAAAGGGGGATAGCTGCGTTGCCGGTAAAGGGCGCAACGCCCATTTCAAACGACACCACTGCCGTCCGAGGCGTAGCGAACAGTGGGCCAATGGCAAGGTACACCGCTACCGCCAGCAGCGTGCCGGCGCCACGCCCCAGCGGGGCGGTCAAGCGATCCATGCCGCCGCCGACCCGTGCCAGCGCGACCACAGTCAACAAAGGCAACCCGACGCCAGTCAACAGAAACCCCAGTGCTGCAAGCCAGAGCGAGTGCCCTGCAGCCAGCCCGGCACTGGGTGGAAAGATAATATTGCCTGCGCCGAGAAACAGCGCGAACGTCATGAAGCCTAGGGCCAGCAGATCAAGGCCTTTCAGTCGAATCATTGAACTATCCCACTACAGAAGGTTCTGGCACGACACGCACCAAGCGTGAACTCCCGGATACGGCTCATGCTGCGCCGCGCGAAAAAAGCACGCACCTTAATCGAAATGACTTGCGAGGGCGAGGAGTCGTACTCCCCAAAACGAGATGGTGCGAGAAGACGGACGCCGCTAGGCATATTCGCTCGGACCAAGCCAGAACGCCGTTTATCGTCCTGCAGAAACGAAGATGCCAGTCAGACGAGCTGACTGGCATCGGGTGCCACTAGGAGGGGATCAGGCCTGCTTGGCGTCCCAGCCGGTGACTTCCGCCAGCGCCTTGCCGATATCGGCGAGCGAACGAACAGTCTTCACGCCAGCGTCTTGCAGCGCAGCGAACTTCTCGTCCGCGGTGCCCTTGCCGCCGGAAATGATCGCACCGGCATGCCCCATGCGCTTGCCCGCCGGAGCCGTCACACCAGCAATGTAGGAGACCACCGGCTTGGTGACATTGGCCTTGATATAGGCGGCTGCCTCCTCTTCGGCGGAACCGCCGATCTCACCGATCATGACGATCGCTTCGGTCTGCGGGTCTTCCTGAAACAACTTGAGGATGTCGATGAAGGTCGATCCTGGAATAGGATCGCCGCCGATACCCACACAGGTGGACTGACCGAAACCAGCGTCGGTGGTCTGCTTGACCGCTTCGTAGGTCAGAGTGCCCGAACGAGACACGATGCCAACCTTGCCCGGCATGTGGATGTGACCCGGCTGGATACCGATCTTGCACTCGCCAGGCGTAATCACACCTGGGCAGTTCGGGCCAATCAGGCGAACACCCATTTCGTCACACTTGATCTTCACTTCGAGCATGTCGAGAGTTGGGATGCCTTCGGTGATGCAGACGATCAGCTTGATACCGCCGAACACTGCTTCAAGAATGGAGTCCTTGCAAAACGGTGCCGGAACATAGATCACTGATGCATCCGCGCCAGTCGCTTCGACTGCTTCTTTAACCGTGTTGAATACCGGCAGGCCCAGATGAGTTGTGCCGCCCTTGCCAGGAGTCACGCCACCGACCATTTTGGTGCCGTATTCGATGGCCTGCTCGGAGTGGAAGGTACCTTGCGAACCGGTGAAACCCTGGCAGATAACTTTGGTGTCTTTATTGATCAGGACGCTCATTACTTGCCCTCCGCGGCTTTGACGACTTGAATGGCCGCATCGGTCAGGCTCGTCGCACCGATGATATTCAGACCACTTTCACCCAGCATCTTGGCGCCGAGTTCAGCATTGTTGCCTTCGAGACGGACGACCACAGGAACCTTGACGCCGACTTCCTTGACCGCACCGATAATGCCTTCAGCAATCATGTCGCAACGGACGATGCCGCCGAAGATGTTAACCAGGACAGCCGCGACGTTTTCATCGGACAGGATGATTTTGAACGCTTCAGTCACGCGCTCTTCTGTAGCGCCGCCGCCGACGTCGAGGAAGTTCGCCGGCTTGCCGCCGTGCAGATTGACGATATCCATGGTGCCCATGGCCAGACCTGCACCATTGACCATGCAGCCGATGTTGCCTTCCAGTGCAACGTAGTTGAGCTCCCACTTCGCTGCGTGAGCTTCGCGCGGGTCATCCTGGGACGGGTCCTGCATACCGCGCAGCTTGGGCTGGCGATAGATCGCGTTGCTATCGATATTCAACTTGGCATCAAGGCAGTGCAGATTGCCGTCTTTCTTGACGACCAGCGGATTGACTTCGAGCAGAGCCAGATCGTAGTCGACGAACAGCTTGGCCAGCCCTACAAAGATGTGGACGAACTGCTTGACCTGATCACCCTTCAGGCCGAGCTGGAATGCCAACTCGCGGCCCTGGAACGGTTGAGCGCCGACGAGCGGATCGATGGTTGCCTTGAGGATTTTTTCCGGCGTGTCGTGAGCGACCTTTTCGATGTCGACGCCACCTTCGGTGGAAGCCATGAAGACCACCCGACGGGTAGCACGGTCAACCACGGCGCCCAAGTACAGTTCTCTATCGATGTCAGTGCAGGCTTCAACGAGAATCTTGCTGACCGGCTGTCCGTTGGCGTCGGTTTGATAGGTCACCAGGCGCTTGTCTAGCCACTGCTCGGCGAATGCGCGGGCTTCGTCCTTGCTACGGACCAGCTTGACGCCACCCGCCTTGCCACGACCGCCAGCATGTACCTGAGCCTTAACTACCCACTCGGTACCGCCAATCTGATCACAGGCTTCAGCCGCTTCTTTGGGGCTGTCGATCGCATAACCCTTGGAAACCGGCAATCCGTACTCGGCAAACAGTTGCTTACCCTGATATTCGTGAAGATTCATCTTAGCTACCGTTCGGTTTGATGTGCATCAGACGCCACATTGCAGCGGCGTCACCTCAAGTCGCTGAAAACTATCGAAGATACCTTTCAGGGACCTGTCATACCTTGCTTGAAGGTATTCGACGGCCGCGCCAGGCCTATAAAGCCCAGCGCGAGCCGCCGCTTGTTGCTGCGCTATTAGCGCTTCTTGCGGTTGGCGATGTGAATCGCGTGACCATTCACCGCCAGCGCAGCTTCGTGCAGCGCTTCGGACATGGTCGGGTGCGAGAAGACCATCATGCCCAGATCTTCGGCGCTGGTGCCGAACTCCATGCCGATGGCGCCCTGCTGAACCAGCTCGGCTGCAGCCGGCCCCATGACATGCACACCCAGTACACGGTCGGTCTTGGCGTCAGCGATGACCTTGACCAGGCCCGCCGTATCGTTGGCAGCCATGGCACGGCCACTGGCAGCGAACGGGAAGGTGCCCACGTTGATTTCAACGCCTTCGCTTTTCAGCGCCTGCTCAGTCTTACCGACCCATGCGATTTCCGGATGGGTATAGATGACCGACGGAACCAGGTCGTAGTTCATTTGCGATTTGTGGCCCGCGATCCGCTCGGCAACCATCACACCCTCTTCCGATGCCTTATGCGCGAGCATCGCTCCACGGACCACGTCACCAATGGCATAAACGCCTGGGACACTGGTCGCGCACTGATCGTCGACAAAGATGAAGCCACGCTCATCCATGTCGACGCCTGCATCAGCGGCCAGCAGATCGGTGGTCACAGGACGGCGACCAACTGCAACGATCAGTTTGTCGAAGGTCTGCTGCTGCTCTCCCTCAGCGTTGGTGAAGTTGACGGTGACCTCGTCACCCTTCACTTCCGAACCGGTCACACGGGCGCCCAGCAGAATATTCAGGCCCTGTTTGCTTAGGACCTTGAAGGCTTCCTTGGAAATTTGTTCGTCGGCGGCCGGCAGGAACTTGTCCATGGCTTCGAGGACGGTGACTTCTGCACCCAGGCGAGCCCAGACCGATCCCAGCTCGAGGCCAATGACACCGGCGCCGATGACGCCAAGCTTCTTCGGCACGCTCTGGAAGTCCAGAGCGCCTGTCGAGTCGACAATGATCTTCTGGTCGACCGGCGCCGGCGGGATATCGACGGGCTTGGAACCGGAGGCGAGGATTACACTCTCCGCACCGAGTACCTGCGTGTTGCCATCCAGGCCAGTGACCTCGACCTGCTTCCCACTGAGAAGCTTGCCGTGACCCTCGAACACGGTTACACCGTTCGCCTTCATAAGACCGGCAACACCGCCAGTCAGGTTTTTAACGATCTGGTCCTTACGGGCCACCATGGTCGGAACGTCCATGGCCACTTCGCCAGTGCTGATGCCGTGAACCTTGAAGCTCTCGTGGGCTTCATGGAACTTGTAGGAGCTGTCCAGAAGCGCCTTGGACGGAATGCAACCGACGTTCAGACAGGTTCCGCCAAGCGCGGTCTTGCCTTCCTTGCCCTGATATTTTTCGATACAGGCGGTCTTTAGACCCAGTTGCGCTGCGCGAATGGCTGCAACATAACCGCCGGGGCCGGCACCGATCACGACGACGTCGAATTTCTGGCTCATTACGAATCCTCTTGAGTGCAGCTAAAAAATCAAAGGCCGCAGACAGCAGGCCCGGCACTTGCCTAGCCTGCCAACTGCAGCCCGTGACGCTTGTTAGATGTCCAGCAGCAAACGGGCCGGATCTTCCAGCAGGTTTTTGATGGTCACCAGGAAGCTGACCGCTTCCTTGCCATCGATAAGGCGATGGTCGTAGGACAACGCCAGATACATCATCGGTCGGATGACCACCTGGCCGTTAACGGCCATCGGACGCTGCAGAATGTTGTGCATGCCCAGGATAGCGGCTTGCGGCGGGTTGACAATCGGGGTCGACATCATCGAGCCGAAGGTGCCGCCGTTGGTGATGGTGAAGGTGCCGCCAGTCATCTCATCAATCGACAGTTTGCCATCACGCGCTTTCTTGCCAAAAGTGGCGATGCCGCTTTCAACTTCGGCCAGGTTCATCAGCTCGGCATTGCGCAGCACCGGAACGACCAGACCACGATCGCTGGAGACAGCGACGCCGATGTCCTGATAGCCGTGGTAGACGATGTCGGTACCGTCGATCGACGCGTTGACCGCGGGGAAGCGCTTCAGCGCCTCGACGGAAGCCTTGACGAAAAAGGACATGAAGCCCAGACGCACGCCGTTGTGGGTCTTTTCGAACAGATCCTTGTACTTCGAGCGCAGCGCCATGACCTCGGTCATGTCGACTTCGTTGAAGGTGGTCAGCATCGCCATGTTCGACTGTGCTTCAACCAGGCGCTCGGCAACCTTGGCGCGAAGGCGCGTCATCGGCACGCGCTTCTCGGTGCGGTCACCAGCAGCAGAAACAGGGGCCGATGCTGCACTAGTGGCGGCCTTGGCGGCTGCCGGAGCCGATTTTTTGGCCTCGATGGCAGCAACCAGATCTTCTTTGGTTACCCGCCCATCCTTGCCAGTGCCCTTTACGCTGTTCGGATCGATGCCGTTTTCTTCGGCCAGCTTGCGCGCGGCAGGCGCGAGGATCGCGTCTTCTCCACCCGCTGCAGGTGCCGATGCTGGAGCGGCTGCCGGAGCGGCGGCTTCTGCAGGCGCAGCAGCTGGAGCTGAAGCCGTAGCGCCAGCGTCCAGCTTGCCAAGCAGCTCACCGCTGAGCACGGTGTCGCCTTCGTTTTTGGCGATTTCGGTCAGCACGCCATCCGCTTCGGCTAGCACTTCCATAACAACCTTGTCGGTCTCGATGTCGACAATCAGTTCGTCACGCTTTACCGCATCGCCCGGTTGCTTGTGCCAGGTCGCAACGGTGCCGTCAGCAACCGATTCCGGAAATTGAGGGGCTTTGATCTCGATAGCCATTAGCTGGGTCCTATTTGATTCGGTTTTTACATCGAGGCCGCGGTGTCCGCGGCCTCTTGCAAGAATGATTAAATGGTGAAGGCGTCCTGCAGCAGTTTTTCCTGCTGTTCGGCGTGCATGGAGGCATAACCGACTGCAGGTGCTGCAGAGGCTTCACGACCCGCGTATTGCAGGAACAGCTCCTTCTTATGCGCGACGGCAACGCGACGCATATGATGTTGGCTGCAATACCAGGCACCCTGGTTCATCGGCTCTTCCTGGCACCAGACGATGCTCTTGACGTTCTGGTAAGGCGCCAGCACCTCAGCCAGATCATCTTCCGGGAACGGATATAGCTGCTCCAGGCGAACAATGGCGATGTCTTCGCGGCCTTCGTTGCGACGCTTATCCAGCAGATCGTAATAGACCTTGCCGCTGCACATGACAACGCGTTCGACCTTGCTCGGATCGATCTGATCGATTTCCGGAATCACGGTCAGGAACGAACCTTGGGTCAAGTCTTCCAGGGTCGACGTTGCCAGCTTGTGACGCAGCAACGACTTCGGCGTCAGCGCTACCAGAGGCTTGCGCAGCGGGCGGATCGCCTGGCGGCGCAACATGTGATAGACCTGAGCGGGCGTTGTCGGCACGCATACCTGAATGTTGTGCTCGGCGCACAGCTGCAGGTAACGCTCCAGGCGCGCGGACGAATGCTCCGGCCCCTGGCCTTCGTAACCGTGCGGCAGCAGCATCGTCAATCCGCACAGACGGCCCCACTTGTGCTCGCCACTGGTGATGAATTGGTCGATGACGACCTGAGCACCGTTGGCAAAGTCACCGAACTGCGCCTCCCATACTACCAATGCGTTAGGCATGGTGGTGGCATAGCCGTACTCGAACGCAAGTACCGCCTCTTCCGACAGGAAGGAGTCGTACAGGTCGAAGCGAGGCTGGCCTTGGTAGAGATGCTGGAGCGGGATGTAAGTGCTGCCATCCTTCTGGTTGTGCAACGCCGCGTGGCGGTGCGAGAAGGTCCCGCGGCCAACGTCCTGGCCACTGATGCGAACTGGATGACCTTCGAACAGCAGGGTCGCGTAAGCCAGTGTCTCGGCATAGCCCCAGTTGATGGCAAGCGCACCGGCACCCATCTTCTGGCGGTCTTCGAGAATTTTCGACACTTGACGTTGAACGACGAAGCCTTCCGGCACCGCCAGCATCTTGCTGGACAATTCCTGCAGCGCTTTTAGCTCGAAACGCGTGTCGTATCGAGCAGTCCAGGTATGGCCCAAGTACGGCCGCCAATCGACGAACAGCTCCTTGTTCGGCTCCTTGACCAAGCTCTTGACCACGTGAAGACCGTTATCAAGCGCGGCGCGGTATTCGTCGACCTTGGCCTGGACCTGATCATTGTCGAGCACGCTCGATTGCGTTAGAGCATCGGCATACAGCTCACGCGTGGTGCGCTGTTTGGCGATTTTCTGATACATGAGCGGCTGAGTGCCGCTGGGCTCGTCCGCTTCGTTGTGACCGCGACGCCGATAGCAGATCAGGTCGATGACGATATCGCGCTTGAACTGCATCCGGTAGTCAACAGCAAGCTGGGTGACAAACAGAACTGCTTCAGGATCATCCGCGTTCACGTGGAAGATCGGCGCCTGAATCATCTTTGCGACGTCGGTCGCGTACTCGGTGGAGCGCGCGTCCTCCTGCTTGTTGGTGGTGAAGCCAACCTGGTTATTAATCACGATCCGGATGGTGCCGCCCGTGCGGTATGCACGAGTTTGGGACATCTGGAAGGTTTCCATAACGACGCCCTGCCCCGCAACGGCGGCGTCACCGTGGATGGTGACTGGCAGTACCTTGTCACCCACCGCATCGCAACGACGATCCTGACGAGCGCGAACTGAGCCTTCAACCACTGGCGACACAATTTCCAGGTGCGAAGGGTTAAACGCCATCGCCAGGTGTATTTCGCCACCCGGAGTCATGACGTTGGAGGAGAAACCCTGGTGATACTTAACATCACCGGAGCTGAGCCCTTCGACCTTCTTGCCTTCAAACTCGTCGAACAGGTCGCGTGGGTTTTTACCGAAGGTATTGACCAGTACGTTGAGACGGCCGCGGTGGGCCATGCCAATGACGATTTCCTTAGTGCCGTAGGAGCCTGACCGCTGGATAATTTCGTCCAGCAACGGAATAAGGCTCTCACCACCTTCCAGACCAAAACGCTTGGTACCCGGATACTTGGTACCCAAGTACTTTTCGAGACCTTCAGCAGCTGTAAGGCGCTCAAGCAGGTGGCTCTTGATTTCAGGCGAAAAGGACGGACGTCCACGAACGCTCTCGAGCCGCTGGATAAACCAGGTGCGCTGGTCTGAATCGACGATGTGGGTAAATTCAGCCCCGATAGTGCGGCAATAAGTCTCTTGCAGCGCCTGGTGAATCTCGCGCAAAGTGGCCTGATCTTTGCCCATGGCAAGGTCGCCGGTACGGAACACCGTATCCAGATCTGCGTCGGTCAAGCCATAGTTATTGATCGCCAGATCAGCTGGAGCCGGGCGCTGTTGCAAGCCAAGCGGGTCGAGCTGGGCAGTCTGATGGCCACGCATCCGATAAGCTTGGATCAGACGCAGGACTTCGACCTGTTTCTTCTCATGCTCGCTACTGACGCTGGCGGCTGAAGCAGGCTGAGCACGACGTTGGTTCTTTGCCAACAGTACGAAGTGATCGCGGATTGTCGAATGCGATACATCGGCCGCAGCGCCACCGCTGACCGGCAGCTTCTGGAAATAGGTGCGCCACTCTTCGGGCACAGCGTTGGGATCGTGCAGGTAGAGCTCGTAGAGCTCTTCCACATAGGCAGCGTTACCACCGGATAGGTGGGCACTGTCCCACATGCGCTGCATTACGCTTTCTTGCATGTCTGGTCACCTTCGATAAGGAGACACCACCAGCGTGGAGACCGCAGCATGACTTCCCAAGTTCTGAAGCAGCGACCCAGGTAAAGCCACTACGGACCGCGCAGATAGTTTCCGAGAACCACCCCGGATGCCCCTGCTGGTCATCAAATTTTCAGAGCGAAACCCCGGCTTTGTGAGCTGGGATTCCTACTAAGACTACGGCGCCGAGTTTGAACTCTGGCGCCGTAGGTGTCGCGGTGAAGCATTAAGGATCTGCAACTACTATCAATAACCGCAGACACCTCGAGGGCATCAGGTTGCGCTCTGCAGCAGCATGTTCCGAACATGGCCAATGGCCTTGGTCGGATTCAACCCTTTCGGACAGACGCTGACGCAGTTCATGATACCCCGGCAGCGAAACACGCTGAACGGATCGTCTAGCGCAGACAGACGGTTCTCGGTTTCGGTGTCGCGGCTGTCGGCCAGGAAGCGATAAGCCTGCAGCAGCGCAGCGGGCCCGAGAAACTTATCTGGATTCCACCAGAAGGACGGGCAGCTCGTCGAACAACAAGCGCAAAGGATGCACTCGTACAGACCGTCGAGCTTCTCTCGATCTTCCGGACTCTGCAGACGTTCGATAGCCGGAGCCGGTGTATCGTTCATCAAATAAGGGCGAACCTTCTCGTACTGCTTATAGAAGATGCCCATATCCACCGCCAAGTCACGAATAACTGGCAAACCAGGTAGCGGACGAACCACAAGCTTGTTGCCTTTGACTACAGACGAGAGTGGTGTGATGCAGGCCAGCCCATTCTTGCCGTTCAGGTTCATGCCGTCAGAGCCACAAACCCCCTCACGGCATGAGCGACGATAAGAGAAGCCTTCGTCCTGTTCCTTGATGAGGGCGAGCACGTCCAGCACCATCAGGTCCTTACCATCGGTATTGACCTGAAAGTCCTGCATGTAGGGCTTGGCGTCTTTATCCGGGTTATAGCGATAAACGCTCACTTGCAACATATCAGCGACCTCAGTAAGTCCGAACCTTAGGTTCGAAAGTCGGAACAGTCTTCGGAGAGAAGTTCACGGCACGCTTGGCTACGCGCTTCTCACCCGGGAAGTACAGGGTGTGGCACAGCCAGTTTTCGTCATCACGCTCTTCGAAATCCTCGCGGGCATGCGCGCCGCGCGATTCTTTGCGATTCTCTGCAGCGATGGCAGTTGCTTCAGCCACTTCCAGCAGATTCTGTAGCTCCAGCGCTTCGATACGGGCGGTATTGAAGGCTTGGCTCTTGTCAGAAATCTTCACATTGGCGATGCGCTGGCGGAGATCAGCAAGCTGGGCAATGCCCTTCTGCATGTACTCGCCGGTACGGAATACACCGAAGTAGTTCTGCATGCAGCTTTGCAGCTCTTTACGCAGCGAAGCGACGTCTTCGCCTTCGGTCCGCTCGTTCAAGCTGGCGAGACGACTCAGCGCAACGTCCAGATCGGCCTCAGTCGCACCGCGATGCTCGATACCGTCCTTCAGCGCTTTTTCTAGATGAAGACCGGCGGCGCGACCGAATACAACGAGGTCAAGCAGAGAGTTGCCACCCAGACGGTTAGCGCCATGAACCGATACGCACGCCACTTCGCCTACCGCGAATAGCCCTTCAATGATCTTGTCATTTCCATTGGCATCCTGGGTCATTGCTTGACCGTGGATGTTAGTGGCGACGCCACCCATCATGTAATGACAGGTCGGAACTACAGGCACCGGAGCAGTGACAGGATCGACATGCGCAAAGGTTTTCGACAGCTCGCAGATGCCCGGTAGACGGCTATGCAGTACTTCCTCACCCAGGTGGTCGAGCTTCAGCATCACGTGGTCGCCATCTGGACCACAGCCGTTGCCAGCCAGAATTTCTTTAACCATGGAGCGAGCAACTACGTCACGACCCGCCAGATCTTTCGCGTTCGGCGCGTAACGCTCCATAAAGCGCTCGCCGTGCTTATTGATCAGGTATCCACCTTCACCACGGCAACCTTCGGTTACCAACACACCGGCACCAGCGATGCCGGTCGGATGGAATTGCCACATCTCAATATCCTGAACCGGCACACCTGCGCGCAACGCCATGCCAATACCGTCACCGGTGTTAATCAGCGCGTTAGTGGTCGATGCGTAGATACGCCCTGCACCTCCGGTAGCCAAGACCACAGCCTTGGACCGGATATAGACCGTTTCGCCATTTTCGATGCAGATCGCGATGATGCCCACGATGGCGCCATCCTGATTCTTCACCAGATCCACGCCATACCATTCGTTGAGGAAGGACGTGCCCGCCTTCAGGTTGGCCTGATACAGAGTGTGCAGCAGCGCATGACCAGTACGGTCAGCTGCCGCGCAAGTGCGAGCAGCCTGCCCACCTTTGCCATAGTCCTTCGACTGACCACCGAACGGACGCTGGTAGATGCGACCCTGCTCGGTTCGGGAGAACGGCAAGCCCATGTGTTCCAGCTCGAAAACAGCCTCCGGACCAACGGAACACATATATTCGATAGCATCTTGGTCGCCGATGTAATCGGAGCCCTTAACGGTATCGTACATGTGCCAGCGCCAATCATCGTTCGGGTCAGCCGAAGCGATCGCACAGGTGATGCCACCTTGTGCGGATACGGTATGCGAGCGGGTCGGGAAAACCTTGGTTACCACAGCAGTTTTGTGACCACCTTGGGCCAACTGCAGTGCGGCGCGCATGCCCGCACCACCGCCACCAATAATGATGGCGTCATAAGAAAGAGTACGAATGCTAGCCATGGATCAGATACCCCAAAGAATCTGCACGCCCCAGACGAAGAAGGTGAACATAGCTATGCCACACACCGCCTGGAAGAGAAAACGCACGCCGGTAGCCCACTTACCGATTGCCATGCTGGTCAGGTAGTCGGTGGAAATCGTCCACATACCAACCCATGCATGAACACTGAGGGCAACGAGTGCAAGGAGACTGAAGATGCGCATCCACTGAGCGGAGAACAGCGCATGCCACTGAGCGTAATCCAACCCCGGATTCGCAATGAGGTATCCGATCAGAAAGAGAAAATAAGCCGCCAGGACCACCGCTGAAACGCGCTGGGCCATCCAGTCATACAGACCCGAACGGGAAAAGTTGGTGACATTGGTTACCATATCCATACTCCCGCCAGAACGATCAGCACTGCCGATACGGCCAAAACGATTTTCGAGCCCAGCTTCCCGCCTTCCAGCGTTTCGCCATGGCCGGTATCCATGACCAGATGGCGCACACCGGCCACCAGGTGATACAGCAACGCAGAGAGCAAAGCCCAGACCACCAGCTTCGCCAGCGGACTACCGAGATACGCCTTCACCTCTTCAAAGCCTTCGACAGAAGACAAAGAGACATCAAGCGCAAGCAGCAGGACGGCCACACCAACAAACAAGATCACGCCAGAAATGCGGTGAAGGATTGAGGTGTAAGCAGTGATTGGGAGTTTTATTGTCCTAAGATCTAGGTTTACAGGTCGTTGGCTTTTCACGGCTTTTTTTCACACTTGAGAGCCCCGAAACCGCAGGGCAAAGTTGTTGGGAAGAGCACGCAGCGGTACCCGCCACCCACGAGTGACAACCCACAGGAAACTGCCTGTAAGGCCCCTGCCGGTCGGTCGCCGATTATAAACAGTTAGGTCGCTAATGACAATGTGGTGAAGTGCCACTAAAGGCGGATGGCGCCTCGGTTTGTAATTCGCGTAAATAGCTTTTTCTGTGTTGCGAATTCACCCCTAACCCCCTCTACAACTGGCCGCTCGCCCAAATTGACTTTGTGATTTATCTCACTATAGTGATGCGGGCCCTGCGTGGGGGGCCATGATGATTCCAAGCATAAAACAGGAGGCCATACATGGCTGACAAAAAAGCGCAGTTGATCATCGAAGGCGCAGACGCCATCGAACTGCCCGTTCTATCCGGCACCGTAGGGCCCGACGTAATCGACGTACGAGGCTTGACCTCCACGGGTCGCTTTACCTTCGACCCCGGCTTCATGTCCACCGCCTCTTGCGAATCCAAGATCACCTATATCGACGGTGACAAAGGAGTTTTGCTTCATCGCGGCTACCCGATCGAGCAGCTGGCCGAAAAAGCCGATTACCTCGAAACCTGCTACCTCTTGCTAAACGGCGAGCTGCCTACTGCTGAGGAAAAAGCAAAGTTCATCAGCACCGTCAAGAACCACACAATGGTTCACGAACAGCTCAAGTCTTTCCTCAACGGTTTCCGTCGTGATGCACATCCGATGGCCATCATGTGCGGTGTTGTAGGCGCGCTCTCGGCCTTCTATCACGACTCTCTGGATATTAACGACCCGCACCACCGCGAAATTTCGGCGGTTCGCCTGGTCGCGAAGATGCCAACACTGGCCGCCATGGTTTACAAGTACTCCATGGGCCAGCCGATGATGTACCCGCGTAACGATCTGAATTACGCTGAAAACTTCCTTCACATGATGTTTAACACACCTTGCGAAGTGAAGCCGATCAGCCCGGTTCTTGCAAAAGCCATGGACCGCATCTTCATTCTGCATGCGGACCACGAGCAAAACGCCTCGACGTCCACCGTACGCCTAGCCGGCTCAACCGGCGCCAACCCGTTCGCCTGCATTGCTGCTGGTATTGCAGCGCTGTGGGGCCCGGCACATGGCGGCGCCAACGAAGCCGTACTCACCATGCTGGACGAGATCGGCGACGTTTCGAACATCGAAAAATTCCTTGCCAAGGCCAAGGACAAGAACGACCCATTCAAACTGATGGGCTTCGGCCACCGCGTCTACAAAAACTTCGACCCACGCGCCAAGGTAATGAAGCAGACCTGCGACGAAGTACTCAGCGAGCTCGGCATCAACGACCCGCAGCTCGAACTTGCAATGAAGCTTGAAGAGATCGCGCTGAACGATCCCTACTTCGCCGAACGCAACCTCTATCCGAACGTTGACTTCTACTCCGGCATCATTCTGAAGGCGATCGGCATTCCAACCAGTATGTTCACCGTGATCTTCGCGCTTGCACGTACTGTCGGCTGGATCTCGCACTGGAAAGAAATGATTGCGATGGGTCAGAAGATCGGTCGTCCGCGCCAGCTGTACACCGGCCACCCGCAACGGGACCTGAATCGCTAAGGCAGCGCGAACCGCCTTACCCTGAATAGACCTACAGCTTTTTAGGGTTAGCTACCTCAACGCCCAGTGCAGCGCACTGGGCGTTTTTTTATTTCTGGACCGAATCGGTCCACACCCACCGTTGTGATTGCCGATCACTCCACACCGAGCTTACGAGCCGATCAAGACCGTGGTACTGCCGAGGCAGCACCTCATTTTCGCTGACTCATTCCCTCAGAACGCCGGTAGCCGCAACCCTCATCATCCATGCCGCGCTGGATGCGCTGATTTAGCTCGGCTGCAGCACTGGCGTCCCGAGCGATGAATTAATAGATAGCACGCCTTAGCCGAGGCAGGCGCCCGATAGCGGGCACGAGTGAGTGACACAAAAAATCGACGAGCAGCTTTCCCCTCCGCGCCGCTTCCTGACGCATCGCTACGCTCAGCTTGCCGCCCCAGACCTTAGCACCCCAGAACCGGCTGCACCTTATGTCCTACAGCTACCTAAGTCGGCTCCACTGCCAAAAGTTGCGCCAGCACAAGCATGAATCCGAGCCTTTGACGCTCGGCATGCACCCACGCACAGCCGGACAGTAGCGCGGCTCGCCGGCACTAAAGGACTGAAGGATGCCTAACTCAGCATTGCGACAACGAGGAGCGATATGACGAGGCCGCCAGCCGCAAGCGACACAGCATCACTGAAGACTCGTGCACCTCGAGCTACCGCAATTTTGCCGCCAGAGAGCCATACCGAAGCGACAAATCCATTACCACGCAATCGCCACCCAGCAGGAGCTTCTAGATTTGTAGCCCGAGCGCTCAAAACCCGGCAGACCTCGCAAGCAGAAAGCGGGAAAACTCTGACGCATCAGAAAACCTCAGACATAAAAAATCCAGTCACTGTTAAGTGACTGGATTTTCTGGGGACTTTTGGTCGGGACGGAGTGATTCGAACACTCTACCCCTTGCACCCCATACAGGTAAATAACTGTACTAACGAGTCCAACCCGATCCAAGACCGGCCATCAAACCATTGATTTTACTGGCTTCCCGCCCTTTTCTTGTCCAAAATACTCCGAAGCCATACGACCAAAGCCGATCTCAATTGGCAACCAATTGGCAACCAGACAATCTCAAGTGGCAACGAATTGGCAACGGAGAAGCCCCCAAATGGCCAAGATTACAGATCGTCAGATGACCGCTAAACCCGGCGCAAGCGACAAGTGGCTGAGCGAGGTCGCTATTTGGGGGCACGGCAGCCTGGTCGCACGTATCACCCCGAGCGGCGAACGCCTCTTCTATTTTCGCTACACCAACGGTAGCAGCGAGCGCGTGACCTTCCCCATCGGCACCTACAGCCGTGACGGAAGCGAAGGAACGATGACGCTCGCAAAGGCGGGGCTAAAAGCCAAGGAGCTTGCTGGGCTTCATAAATCTGGTATCAAGGATGTTAAGCAACATCTCGAGGCGGAGGAAGCCGCCCGTGTCGCTTCGCGTGACGCTGAGCTAGCGCGGATAGCTGCTGCCGAAGCAGTCGCGAAAGCGGCCGCAGCCCGACTAGCTGCTAGGAAAACTGTATGGGACCTATTTGATCATTGGGCGAAGGTTGATCTGATCAACCGCAAGGATGGCGGCGATGAGGTTCGCCGTATGTTCAACAAGGACGTCCTACCGCGTCTCGGCGCCCTGCCTCTTGATGAGGTAAGAAAAGGCCATATCACAGAGGTGACTGACGCTTTGTTAGCCCGCGGTGTGAACCGCATGGCCAAGCTAATTTTTAGTCTGATGCGACAGATGTTTCGATTTGCAGTTGACCGAGACCTTCTCAATTATGATCCGACCGCAAGCATCCGCAAATCCAAAATCGGCGGTAAAGATGTTGAACGGGATCGGGTGCTTAGTGAAGGAGAGATTTCGCTCCTCGCTACGCAGGCCCCTAATGCGGGCCTCCTTCCTTCGACGGAAGCGGCAATCTGGATCGCCCTTTCCACTTGCTGCCGTATCGGCGAGCTGATGAACGCGCGCTGGGAAAACATCGACCTGAAAGCAAGCAGCTGGGTCATCCCAGCTGAAGATAGCAAGAATGGCAAAGCTCACTCTGTGACCCTATCCAATTTTGCCATCTACCAGTTCAAGATAGTCAAGGCCTTCAGCGGAAAAAGCCAGTGGTGCTATCCAAACACCAAAGATACCGGCCCAGTCTGCTCCAAAACTGTGACCAAACAATTAGGTGATAGACAACGCCAGCCTGACCAAGGAATCTTGAACAACCGCAGCGCCAAAGCCCAAGCTCTTATATTAAAAGGTGGGAAATGGACCCCCCATGACCTCAGGCGAACCGGTGCGACTCTAATGACTGCACTAGGCGTTCTTCCAGAAGTCGCTGAACGCTGCCTCAATCACACCGAGGAAAACAAGGTAAAGCGCACGTACCAGCGACATAGCTACACGAAGGAAATGGCTGCAGCCTGGCTGGTCCTCGGCCAGCACCTGAGGCAGCTGACCCGGCGTGCCTCGTCGTGGACAGGCGAAGCAACGCAAACATCCAAGACGGGCTTCTCGTGAGCCGCGCGCAGATTTAAGTGAACCAACCACCGAGCGGCGTCACTGCATAGCGACACACATCAACCCGGAGTACTCACGCAAATCGAATAGGTACTTCAACACAATAGACCACTTAACAAAGACTAAACGCCGCACACTTTTAATCGAGCAGTTGACCTCCCAACTCAAGCCGCATGGAAATACATGCAAAACCACACACAGCGGCGCCACTAACAACTCACCAGATATTAAGATAAGAAATGACAATGTCCTCCGCACCATTACTTCCAAGCGAAATAAGCAACCAAGACATCCAGACCGTCTTAGCGAAAGCATCGATGCAGCTAAGAACAATCTTGGAAGAGCTTTGGCCGGACGAGGATGGCTATGGATTCAGCAAACGCATTGATAAACTCCTAAACAGCAGTATCATCAGCCATGAAACAATTGTTTCATGCTGGACCGGTAGCAAAGAGCAAGCCAACCCCTAACACTTAACTTCTTCTACGCCAAGCTATATCAGCGTGCAGCAATGAAAGAGCTTGAGCAAAAAAACATTCCACAAGCAGAAGCCTTATCACCGCATCTGGCCTACTATTTAGGCTTTGTTTCGGGATACGCACAAATTATTGAAAACGCCGCGAACAGCCTGAAGGGCCCGTCGCACGGCGGCCAGGCCACAAAGGCAATCAGAACCGAGGTAGAAGGCCATTTAGTCGAGCTACTAAAATCACCCCCCAGCGGGGCATGGAGAAGCGTTCAACAAGCAGCAGCTCACCTGGAAAAGCCGTTAGATGACTTCATTAAGTCGCGTCATTATTATCGCGTCATCTCAGACACTGCGGATTTCATTCTAAAAGCTCTCTCGAAGCGGGGAATCCCTAAAACCACCTATCAATCCCACAAAAAAAATTAACCAGGAAAAACTAGAGCGTCACGCACCTAGTCTTTCTGCGTTTAAAAAACTCTAGACGCCTATCAAGCCATAACTCATTCAGCGCCGCATCCAAGCGCAACTTATTCCTCAGCCCACAAGGCCCGTATTGGCGAATATAGTTTATTGGCATCCATTTACCTCCTTCTTCGCGGAACTTTTGCAGCCAATTATCTAATTCTATTGCATCGCTAATTTCCTGTCGTTGCGGCATAAACAACCGATAAAATTCATCAGAACACCAAGCACAAAAATCGATTGCATAACCAAGTGTGGCCTTCGAGATTTCGGTCTCTCCTTCTTCAAACACATGCAAAAGCGCGGCAACACGTGCAATATTGTCAGCCAACTTCGAGGCGTGATCGCCTAGCCCATAGAACCTCTCATGATCCGCTATTTTAGACTCGATTTCGTTAAATGCATCTAGCCACAACCGTGCGGCCTCGGGAGAGAAATCCAATACCGTTCGGCTAGCGGAAGCGTCATCTAGGAGACGGAGATTTTGACGTGCAATTGTGGCAAGTCGTTTTTGAAAATCTTCTTTGTGCTTCCACGAAAGAACCCCGTTCTTTATAAGCCTACTTCCCTGTGTTGACTCAGGATGACAGACCAAGAAACGAGCCCAAAGACCAGAGCCTCTGGCCTTTTCCCCACAACGTCTCACATATTCTTCGAAAGCGCTTTTCTGAGCCATTATCGATACTGTCAACCTAGCGTTGATAAGCTCGTAACTGTCTGCTGCCTTTCGGTCAACCGTAATAGAGTCTCCACTCCAAATAGCGTTAAACTTAGGAAGATCATTAAGAGCTCGCCCGTTGAGCACGCTCCCACCCTCACTTGATATCAAGCCGGCAGTCGACAAATCACTATTCAACCCCCAGAAAAGCGCTTCGGGCGTTGAGTCATCATAAATAATTTTGAACCGCTTGGGCTTGGCAGGCTTCTGCTCCTCATGCGCCAACAGACGCGCTTCCTCCTCGCCGGTAGACTCTCCCTTCTCTGTATTTTTCCCTATAGCCTTAAGAATTCTTTTGTTTATTTCATTCCATATTTTTAACTTAGACTCCCACGTCTTTAAATTAGCTTGATGGGACAGATACTCGCTTCGTTGCAAGGCATTTATTGATCCCATAAAATGATTTTCTGTGGTCGACTTACGCTCTCCAGATTGAGCAATACTAAGCAACATAACGGACGTCGGAACACATTGACCATTCGGCTTGCGCACATCATAAAGTCCTTGCAAGGCTACTGATAAGGCGGTTAACGCAGAGAAACAGATCAGAGGCTGCGGGGCTTGGATATTGTTCTCTGCCTCCCTTATCGCCGAAGAAAAAAGCCATTTGCGCGGCAAATACGGGAACGGTGCATTGACCCTCGGCAGCACTGCTGAGCTCATTGCCGCCCCCCTGCTCTATCGGCCACAGAAACAGAATCGAGCCAACGAACAACGTCCGACGAAAGCCAACCAACGGCGCCTCTGCTGCCCCCTGAAAGCCTGATCGGCCTAGGAAATGATGGGTTGTACCTAGGGGACCCACAATTCATCCAATCGTAAATGGTCGATCGCCCCACTCCGAGAAGTGCGCTCAACGTCTTTAACCGTAACACTGGGTCAACCGCTTGATCGTCGAAGCCCCACTGGTTGCTATCTCTCACGCCAACTGACCGTTGCATGCGCGTTTCCTCCGCTCAGAACCAATGCGAAGGGATGCTACGCAGCGAGAAGTTAGGTGTAACCGGCAGCGCTTTCCGATCAGAATTTTATTTAAGCACATCTATTGCTTTGTTCATTACATTCTGATCTCAGGGTAATCGGTGCATTGTTCAAAGCGCTAACCCCGCCGAATTACCGCCGCTATTTCTGCTATTGCTGCTATTCGTAGCAGCAATAGCGGGGTAGCGAAGCTCTCTCTCAGCCTCGTTGCCGTCTTGCACCTTTCACCGCAACGGCTGCAACGCCCTGCGCTCGCAGTTCCCTCGCCTCCCATAACGGGTCTAGCCCCAACGCGGCTGCGTCACCTGTAGCGGTTGATTGGTTCGGGATCGATGGCACCCTCGGTTCGTCATACAGCAGCGCTTCCAGGTATTCGATTGCGATTACCCCAAGGGTGAAGGTGGCCGTCCGGCCTACCCGCTGATGGCGATGCTGCGCGTACATCTGCTGCAGAACTACTGGTTTGGCTATAACGACCCGGCCATGGAGGAGGCGCTGTACGAGACCTCGATCCTTCGCCAGTTTGCGGGGCTGAGTCTGGAGCGCATCCCAGACGAAACGACCATCCTTAACTTCCGGCGGCTGCTGGAGCTGGCGGCTGGCATTCTGGCTGTGATCAACGGCTACCCGGGTGACCGTGGCCTGTCGCTGCGCCAAGGCACGATTGTTGACGCCACGCTGATTAGCGCGCCGAGTTTCACCAAGAACAAGGACGGCAATGCGACCCGGAGATGCACCAGACCAAGAAGGGCAACCAGTATTACTTCGGTGCCAAGGCACACGTTGGTGTCGACGATGAGTCGGGCTTGGTGCACAGCGTGGTGGTCACGGCGGCCAACGTGGCAACTGTCACGCAGGTACACAAATTGCTGCACGGCGACGAGAACGTGGTCTGTGCCGATGCAGGTTACACCGGCGTGGAAAAGCGTCCCGAGCATGAGGGCCGCCCGGTGATCTGGCAGGTCGCTGCACGGCGTAGCACCTACAAGAAACTCGATAAGCGCAGCCTGCTATACAAAGCCAAGCGCAAGATCGAGAAGGCCAAGACCCAGGTGCGCGCGAAGGTCGAGCACCCGTTCCGGGTGATCAAGCGGCAGTTTGGCTACGCCAAGGTGCGCTTCCGGGGGCTCGCGAAGAATACGTCGCAGATGGTTACGCTGTTTGTTCTGTCGAATCTGTGGATGGCTCGTAGGCATTTACTGACGAACGCAGGAGAGGCGCGTCTGTCATGTGGGAAATATCTGCTGCGAGGCGCTCGCAGCGGTTGAAACACGACATGCCGTAGGCGACCTGATCGATTCAGGTCATGTCAGACCTTGAAAAATCAGCGGAGTCTGAAGCCAGCCAGAAATTGACAGACAGCTACTTCAGAGCGTCCCTAACGGGTCCGCAGCTTCCCCCTTGGGTAAGGTTTTTGACGGGGACTTACCCTTCCAAAAACAGACGACTACTGTCCAGTGGTGTCAGTGTAGTGGATGTGTTTCTAAACCAATGGGGGGGGCGGAGCGCCGGAGACGGTTTTTAGCAAAAAAATTACAAACCTTCGCTAACGCGTCTAGAACTATATGTACATGCGGGACTGCCGCCGCACGTACCCGTCATCCGGGCGGTAGTGTATCGCAGTACGTGAGTGCTCACCAAGCATAGGGCAGATCTAGCGCAATGCAGTGTTGCGCTTCTAACAAGAATGATCTGAGCTGGAATGACCGTTTGATCGCTACGAGGAAGAAATCATGGGTTTCGCCATTCCAGACGATGAACGGTTGTTTATCGACCGCAGTATGGAAGATCGGATTGTCCTGACTGGCATCCGAGTCGAATTGGGACCCGATAAGGCTATTGCAGGCCGCAAACTCATCGTTCGCGCTACTGAGATAGAGATTCATGGACACATCAATTTACCTGGTGGTGTGATTGATCTCTTCGCGCAACGTATCACGGCCGCTGCTGGCTCAATTATCGACGTCAGCGGAGCCATAGGTGCACCCGATTTTACTGGCCGAGCGCCGGCCCTCTCAGGTGCTGGCCCAGGAGATGCTGGCCAAGCAGGTGAGAACGGGGGGGATGGTGGGCACGCTGGTCAGATCGATATCGTGTGCGAATCCATTGACGGTGAGCTGCGTTTGGTCGCAATGGGTGGAAATGGTGGCGCAGCGCAGAGTGGCGGCAATGGTATCGCAGGCGGTAAAGGTGGTGATATGCACGGCTGTAGCCCTCCCACGGCGGGGGGGCCTGGAGGAGACGCCGGCACTGCCGGGCGACCCGGCAAGGGGGGGAATGGGGGGACGGTAAGTGTCAGCGTGTATATGCCACTTGCGGATCCGAGCCAGGTTCAGATTTCAGTCTCAGCCGGAACACCGGGAGCCCCTGGCCGACACGGAGCGCCGGGAGCGAAAGGATTCGGTGGCAACGGCGGGACTTACGGAGAGTGGTACGCAGAGCCCTGCGTTGTCTGAACTAATGCTGATATAGCTTGGAGAGGATCATGTTGAGACGAGGGCAATGGGTTGAGGAATGCAGCTTCGCTGATGCGCCGAAAGGCCCCGAAGGTGCGAGGGTAACGACACCTCCTGCGGAGAACGATCCGGGCAACACTGGTTCGGTCGTTGTCCTTGTCGGTGACAGTGACGAGGCGAACCGAGTTATTCACGCGCAGTTGGGAAGGTCAACCAGCCTCCTTTATCTCGAAACCGCACTACGCGAAGCGGAAAGCCACTATGAAAATTCGGAATACGATGTCGCGCTGCAGCAGCTTACTTGGTTGGCAAAGTTAGTAATAATTCATCGCGTTTTTCGCAGCGCGCGCGAGTGCAATCTTGATTACGGTTTGCCATGTCAGGCGCTGGAACCAGCGCAAGAATTCCATGCTGTTCGCACAAAGATATTTGTCTTATTACGCCGCTTGGCCGCCAGCTTGGATTACTACGGCAACGTAGCAAACTTCGTTCCTCTTCTCGGCATATCGTTCTACTCAAGCGTGGCGGGCAAAATGATCGAACATGCAAGGATTGTTGAGTCAGCGTACATCAAATACCGTGATGCCCGCGATGATTGGTCCGTCGCACGTGCTGAGATTGTTCGCGGCCTCGAAAACCAATCTATAATGCTCGCCGTGCTCCAAGATCGCAAAGATAGAGTCGCGTCCATCGAAACGTTGCTGTTAAGAGACATCGAGTCCTTGGGGACCGCTTACCATCCGGCTTGGCGGCGCGTCGTCGGCGCAGGAGAGGATTTCAAAGATGCTGTAAGGCGCAAGTCTGGCTGCGAGTTTAAGGACGTGGTTACGGCGGTAGGAACGATAGCTGTTGCCGTGAGCACTGCAGGCACCGGCCTAGGCGTTGCGATGGCTGCGTGGAAGGCGTACGACCAGTTTGATAAGGAGAAGGAAGATCCTGAGGACAAGCTGGGCGACTTTGCAGAGGACAAGTACAAGATCAAGAAGGTGGTTGAAATTGGCGAGGGCATCGGCGGAATCGCAAAGGGCATCGGGCAGATTTCGGACCTACTAAAAGGTCCAGACCGCCCTGACATGCCAAACTTTCCATCGGACGCAGCAAAGCTATTGATGTCTCGAAAAGATTTACAGGCGACTGTCGATCCGTTTCTCCATCTGCCGGAGGCAAAGAAATATTTGCGGATCGTCGATGCATTTATAGAATTGGTAACGACCCGAAACAACAAGGTGGTCGAGTATAACGCCTTAGCAAATGTGCGGGCCGAGATGCTGTCAGACCATGCGAAGACCCATAGTGAGATCGCAAGGCTGCGTACCGGATTGGCGCAACCGAATGCGCGGCACCTCCCGGAGTTTGCCAGCTTTATGGGGCGAGCGAACGCCCAAAATAAACGAGTGCTGAAACAGATGCTCTACCATGAACATCGTGCTCTTGAATATTGGTCAGGCGCTGACTATCTATTCAACGTCGTCTCGGACAGCATCGACCATTTGGCACAAACCCATACCGATTTGTTTAACGCCATGGTGAAGGGGATGGAGCATAGCGGACGCTCTCCAGAAAAGATGACTTATGCGGATGGAGTCGCGAAATTCTCGGTTAAGGATGACGTCGGTCAGTTCGCTCTCGAAGATTTTAAAGCTTCTGGGAAAACTGTTTTCAGCCTGCCAATGGCTCGTTTCGATGGGTTGGCTCTAGTGAGATTCGCCAGTGTTCGAGTCTCGATACCGGGAATAAAATTGATGTCGACAGAGCGTGGTGACGATTCCGTGGTGCTACAGCTCATCCATTACGGAAAGGCCATGCTTACCACTCTCGAGAATAAGATTCTCGAGTTCAGCCACCAACCTCGCTCGACCCAAATATTTTATCACGTGAGCGAAAATGTAACCCGCAGCTTTAGCTTGGGCGGAGACGGCGACACATTTATCAAACTCGCGGCTAATGGGCCCTGGAGCATCGCAGTCGTATCGTCGAGCTACCACAGGGTTGATCTATCAGACGTTACAGATATCGTTATCGACTTTGAAGGCGAGTTTTTTTCTCTGCGCACCGTGGCTCCTCTCACCTTAATATTGAAGACAATTAGAGAAAAATAGTGGAATCCTGAAAGGCTGCTATTGGCCGATTCTGTTGAAAAATTCCCGTCGCGATTTTTACCCAAAAAGAGCGTTCGCGACGTTGAAATCTGGCTCGCCGCAGAAGGCTGGGCTGCTCTGTTTTTCACGTAGCAATGCCGTAACCGAGCGAATTTTAGAGCTGTAGAAAACCAGACTTCTTAGAAACCGAGTGTTTTCAACAGAATCAGCCGAAACAGCCTCGTACTACTGTCCGCTATAGGTCGTTCGTTATTCATCTCGAATGGCCGGAACCGACGCTTCGGTCGTTCATATCGCTTAATTTACGCCCAGCCGCGACGCGGCTTCGGTTTAGTTAATGGTTATGCCGCAATAAGCCAGACTAATCTTGACCAGGGTTTCTGTCCGCTTCTTTCTCGCGAACCTCCTTGTCGGAATGTCCGTGGCCGTAACTGCGGTCCTGGCTACCATCTGCTGGTTTGCCAAGATCACGCACGCGATGATCGCCGTTTGACTCACGGATGTGCTCGGCACGAGTACCATCTGAACGTTCGATGTCACGAGGCATATTGATTGTCTCCTACGTTGATGACGTTTGACAGGATGTCATGTCGTAAACGTTTCCGCTGCCCTGTAAGTAATTATTTTCTGAAAGAGATACTGCAAACGCAAAACTATTTCAGGAGTAATACAACACGGGCGGCAAGCCCAAGCAGCCAACTTTAGTGTAGACGGAAAATCAAACATCGTTGCCTACATGCACGCAGCTTGTCCATCGGCTGCTTCTGGGCCGTTTCCTGCCAGCGAGTGGCCAAAAATAGCTGACGACTCGCTACCGGCTGGTTTCCGTCTTCAATACTTCCATTCGAATCGAAAAAATTTCAACCACACATCACCGCAATGACATAACCACCAAGAAGGATCGCTCCCATGTCATTGCAGTGTCCTCGCTGTCACTCCCCAAAAGTCGCCTCCTTCCATCACGCCATGAAGATCACCGCTGCGGTAGGCACCGTCGGCGGTGCCGCTCGCGGCGTCAGCGCTGCGCTGGCAGGCAGTCAGACCGGCGCAGCGCTTGGCGCTATCGCCGGCCCTGTTGGCATCACTATCGGTTCGGTCTCCGGCGCCATCATCGGCGGGCTGGTTGGCGGCGTTAGCGGTTGTGCGCTCGGCGCTCAGCTTGGCCACAAACTCGACCGCCATGTTTTGGCTAACAACCTCTGTCTGCTCTGCGGACATCGCTTCAACCTGCCGGCCTGATCCAGCCGCTACCTCTTCTCACCTTTTTCTATCCCTACCGGCCGGTGCTGCGCTCTGCGCGGCGCTTTATGCCGGCTTGCACCCGAAGGAATCGTTCTCATGGCTCATCTCATTGAACAAATGGCCTATGTCGGCGCTACCCCATGGCACGGTCTGGGCAACCACCTGCCGCGTAAACAACCTATCGAGATCTGGCAACGGGAAGCTGGTATGGACTGGCAGATCCTGGAAAGCCCGGTCCATTTCAAATCCGATGCGGTAGGTCACCTCGGCGCTATTCATTCCTACCCGGAGCAGAAAGTGCTGTACCGCTCCGACACCAAAGCTCCCCTGTCGGTCGTCTCCAACCGCTACCACACCGTGCAGCCGCGCGAAGTGCTGGCGTTTTACCGGGACCTGACCGAGGTCTCCGGCTATGAGCTGGAAACAGCAGGCGTGCTGAAGGGTGGCCGCAAGTTCTGGGCGCTGGCGCGCACCGGGCAAGGCACGGCGATCAAAGGGAACGACCAGGTCAACGGTTATCTACTGCTGGCCACCTCGTGCGACGGCACCCTGGCGACAACCGCAACGCCGACCACGGTTCGCGTCGTCTGCAACAACACCCTGACCATCGCCCTGGACGGCACCAGCCGTGCGATCAAGGTGCCGCACAACACCCGTTTCGATCCGAAGGTGGTAAAGAAGCAGCTCGGGATCGCTGTCTCGCAATGGGACGACTTCATGTACCGCATGCGTCATCTGGCTGAGCGTAAGGTGCAGTGGCATGAAGCGATGGGCTTCTTCATGAACGTCATGTGCGAAGTGAGCCCAACCGGCCAACTACCCGAACAGCTGCCCAACGAACGTGCCCTGCGCAGGGTTCAGGAGCTGTATGAAGGCCGTGGCCGAGGCAGTCAGTTGGAATCGGCACGCGGCACCGCCTGGGGCCTGCTCAATGCCGTGACCGAGTATGTCGACCATGAACGACGAGCGCGCAGCACTGAGTACCGGCTGGACTCCGCCTGGTTCGGCCAAGGCGCGCAGATCAAGCAACGTGCTCTGGACGCCGCCCTGCAGCTCGCCGCCTAAGCACTTCTCTCTCAATCGTATCGCCCGTCTCTCAATCGTATCGCCCGGTCAGGTTCGTGCTGATCGGGCTTTTTTACGCCTGCAAGGTGACCACATGACCACAACCTCGTTGAACCGCAACGCCAGCAAACCCCGTTCAGCCCTGCGCCTGATCAGCACCAAGGAACTGCCACGCGAAGAGTGGCTGGAGATACGTAAACGCGGCATCGGTAGCTCGGATGCCGCGGCCGCCGTTGGCCTCAACCCCTACAAGTCGCAGCTTGAACTGTGGCTGGAGAAGACCGGACGTGACACTGGATTGCCGAAGACCGACCCCGACGACGACGAAAGCCCGATGTACTGGGGCAACGTGCTGGAACCCATCGTGGCCTGGCATTACAACAAGCGCACCGGCAACAAGGTCCGCCGCGTGAACGCCGTGCTGCAGCACCCCGACCCGAAGATGTCCTGGATGCTGGCCAACATCGACCGCGAAGTGATCGGCGCCGACGATGTACAGATCCTCGAATGCAAGACAGCCGGCCTAAACGGGGCGCGCCTCTGGAAGGAAGGCGTGCCCGAGTATGTGCAATTGCAGGTGATGCACCAGCTCGCTGTCACCGGCAAGCAAGCCGCGGATGTCGCGGTTGTGCTCGGTGGCCAGCACCTGGAAATCCATCGTATCGAGCGCGACGAGGAGATGATCGCCCGGCTGATCGAGCTGGAACGCACGTTTTGGACATACGTCGAGACCGACACGCCGCCACCCGCTGACGGGACGGCCTCTGCTGAAACTGCCCTGCGCTGCCTGTATCCCGAAGACGACGGCCAGACGGTGGACTTCAGGGGCAATCCGGGGCTGACCGCTGCTTACATCGAGCTCAAGGCCCTGCGTCAGTTCATTGATAAAAAGCATGCGCGCGAGGCTCAGCTCAAGCAGATGCTGCAACAAGCGATGGGCGAGGCGACGCGGGCAGAGTTCACCAACGGCTACGTCAGTTGGCGCAAAGCCAAGGACAGCATCGGCTTCGATGTGGCCCGGCTGCTCCAGGACCGGCCGCACCTGCGCGAAAAATACTCGCTTCTCAAGCCCGGTGCCCGGCGCTTCCTGATCGGCTGATTCTCGCCTCCCCTTCTACCCCCTCCCCTTGGCCAGTCCATGCAGTCCCCGCTGCGTGGCTGGCCTTTTTTGTTTTCAGGAGAACCACCATGCTTAAAGGCTGGCTATCACCCCGCCGGTGCTCGGGCGGATTTCCATCGGCAAGGTCATCGAGAAGAACGGCAAGCGCCTGCCGGAAAAGGATGACCAATTCACCATCACCTCTCAGGTACAGAGCCGCGACGGCTGGCTTGTGCATCCGCTCAACGATGAGCTACGCCAAAGCAAGGACGACAAGCTGCGCAGCATTCCGGTACGGCTGCTGTTCAACGAACCGGAGCTGAACTTCCGTGCTGACTACACGCTGTTCGACCGGCAATCAGGACGACCGCTGTGCGTCGGTAATGGCGAGACCTGCAAGCGCGTCACCCAAGACGGTATGCAGTCCCTGCCCTGCCCTTCGCCAGACGCCTGCCCGCTGGCCAAGGGCGGCGCCTGCAAGCCCTACGGTCGGTTGAACGTGGTCATCGGCGATGAAGATCCGCTGGGCAGCTTTGTGTTCCGCACTACGGGCTTCAACAGCATCCGCACCCTGGCCGCCCGCCTTCAATACTTCCAGGCCATCTCGGGCAACCGTCTGGCGTGCCTGCCGCTGGAACTGCGTCTGCGTGGCAAGTCGACCCGGCAGAGCCACGGAACACCGATTTTCTACGTCGACCTCACCGTACGCAGCGGCATGGACATGACCCAGGCGCTCGAAGCTGCCAGTCAGCTTGATGATCAGCGGCAAGCGGCGGGCTTCGATCAGAGCGCACTGGATGAAGCGGCTCGATGCGGCTTCAGAAACGGTGCGTTCGAGGATTGCGAGGAAGGCGCCATCGTCGAGGAGCTCTACCTCGTCGAGGAAAGCCCACCGGCAACTAGCCAGACTGCTCGCACCCCGACAAAAGCCAGCCTGACCGAGAAACTGGAGGCGCAAGCCCAGCGCCAGACCCCTTCATCTGCTCAGACCCAAGGAGCCCACCATGCGCCTGCACAAGCTGAAGGCTAGCGAGCCGAGCGGTACCTACCTGGTCGAATCGCCTGTCACCGAAGCCGACATCCTGCTGATGGCTCGCCAGTTGGCGAATCTGCGTTTGCGTCGCGGACGAGCACTGACCTCACCGAAGGACGTATTCAGCCACCTGCAAGCGCTGCTGGCCGACTATGAGCATGAGGTGTTTGCCCTGCTCCTGCTCGACAGTCGTCATCGGGTGATCGCCTTTCAACAACTGTTTCGGGGCACCTTGGACGGCGCCAACGTCTACCCGCGAGAAATCGTGAAGGCTGCCCTGGAGCACAACGCCGCAGCAATGGTGCTGGTACACAACCACCCGTCCGGTGATCCCGAGCCCAGCCAGTCGGATCGAAAGCTGACCCACAAGGTGAAGGAGGCCTTGGATCTGGTTGGAGTAAGGACGCTAGACCACATAGTCGTGGGCCGTGAAGGCTGTGTGTCGCTGGCGGAACAGGGCTTTCTGTAAAGGGGATCGCAGATGAAGCTACTACAGATCTTCGCTGCCGCTTTAGCATTTGCCGGAGTTCTCGCTGGCTGCTTGGCAGTTCTGGTGCTGGTGGTTCTAATGGTGCGGTTTCCGCCGCTGCTGGCCGCCGTGCTGCTGGCTTGCTGGATCTTTAGTCAGCTGCGGGCGTATGAACGGAAACCGCCAGGGTAGTGCATGAGCTAACGTGGGCAGCCGAACGGGCTGCTCGCGGTGGCAGCGACGCTCGTTTCTTTTTTTGTCATCCGCGCTTACCGGCCAATTGGTAAGCCGCGCCACGTTCGCGCTTGCCCACGGCTACCACCACGACGACCACTCGCTCATCCTCGACTCGATAAACCAGGCGATAACCGGATGCACGTAGCTTGATCTTGAAGTGACCTGGCATATCCCGAAGGGCATCGGCCTGCACCTTGGGCGCCTCCAAGCGCTCCCGTAGCTTTTTCTTGATTTGCTCGCGCACCGTATGGCCAAGCTTCTTCCACTCCTTGAGCGCGGAAGGCAGGAATTCAAGCTTATAAGTCATCCAGACTCACCGGGATGCTGTTCTCTCCAGAGCGGGCTTTAACCACCTCGATCAGTTCCAGATCATCCAGGCGCTCCATCATCTCCTCGTACAGCTCAGCAGGCACCATGTAGCCCATCACGCGATTGTGGTTGAGGACTGCCACCGGCATTCCACCAGCGCCGGCCAGGACCCCAGATGGATTTTTCTTCAGTTCAGAAACGCTGACGGCAACATCAGCTAGCACACTCTGCATAATATCACCCTTATTTAAGGTCTTAATTTTGGTCTTTTTTTGAAGACTTAGCAAGATACCAACTGTGATTCTTCACGGCACTGAATATTCCGTACCGACATATTTGTTCCTCGTGATTGATCATCCGGTCGCGGTAGGGACGGCAGTTACTTGCCGCCCACCTGGTGCGGTCGGTTACGCCACAGGTCGATACCGTCGAGCAGCCAGTTCAGCTCGTCGACCGTCAGTTCGATGGCCTCGTCGCCGACATCGGGCTTGGTCTTGAAGCGCTCGGCGTCCAAGCGCTTGAGCCACAGGCAGAAGCCATTGCGCTCCCAGTAGAGGATCTTGACCTGGCTACGGGTGCGGTTGATGAACACGAACAGCACTGGGTTGAACACTTCCACCTTGATGTCCAGTGCGACCAGAGTGGCCAGACCGTTGATGGATTTACGGAAGTCGACGGGCTTTGGATAGAGGTAGACCTTCTGCACCTTGGCGTCGGGACGCATCATGGGATGAACTCCGGCGAAAACGGGAGCACAGCATCCGATGACCAGCAGGCTATGGGCAGGTGGGGTTATGGAGCGCTTACTGCGAAACTAGGGGCGATCCTGTCCTCAGCACCGACTCCCTCCACAGCCATGCTGGCCATCGCCGTAATGTTTGGTTGCGGCTTTGCATAGGTAGCTTGACCGACGGAAGAACTCATCTTGCCCAACGTAATCCGTACGAGTTAAATGATGGGTAGCACCCTTGGTAAAATGAACCAATCCGCGTACCTCATCCACTTGCAAGCCAAGAGTCCTAGCCCAAGCCGACTTAATACGGTTGAGCATGTTGTTACGCTCAGAGTTGATACCTCCCACCGAGCGATAAGCATCACGATTGAGAAACACTATGCAGTGGTAATGAGGTCTGCCGTTAACCTTACCCAACTCTCTGACCCAGAACATCCTAACTCTGGAGTCATGGGCTGATCCATTAAGGTTTCGAGCACGTTGACGATCCCAGATAACTTGCTCGTCCAGCGACGCCTTAAAATTCCGAATCATCAAATTGGTCATTGCATCGCCAGGCAACGGTATTCTCTGCGGAAGCCTCAAATCAAATCTGAAAGCAAATACACGAGCATAGTCAGCCAATGCGTATTGCATCGTTTGGTATAGTTTTTCCAGGTACTGCTCAACGAATGGGCCCTTATCTACCATAAGCGGATAACCATCGTAGGTGGCGTCGTACCAGTAACGAAGGTTTGTATTTCCAGGGATACGTTTAGGTTTAAATGAATCGCTCATTACGGCATGTCCAGTTGGGGTAGGCTCATACCAAATGAAAGCTTAGTTATTTTTAACCATGAGTTATTACTGGACACTTACCTTCAGACTTATTGGGTTTACTGTCAGTCAAAGAGAGGGAAGCGTAGTACCTATTACCCGAGCATCACTTTGTCAGCGTTAACAGGACACCCAGAACAAAACCACCGACAAATACGGGTGTTTTGGCCGCTTTAATGAACGCGTTTACTCCGGGAAATTATCAACAGACTAGGTCGTGGAAGGAATGGCAGTTACGCCGATACAGCGGATTTTTCTACAACACCGCCGCCACAACCCTGGCCGGGCTATTTGATTTGAGTTTATTCACGAAAGAAAGGATTGGCCGCCAATGTGTTTACGCGACTCTGGACGCAGACCAAATCATCAGTAACTGGCAGGCATAACCTCACGTGCGAATAAACCTGTAAACCGTACTTACAAGTTACAAGGAGCAGACGTCTGCGGGCACCCCGATTGAGCCCGCGACAGTCACCTTCTCTTCCTCATCCACGCAGTGGTCAGGCTCAATCAACTATCTCAGATCGGGGCAGATTCAAAGCGACCTCGCGAAAAGCAATCAGAGCTGCTTCTAGATGATCGATTATCTCCAGCTGAAGCACATCAGGTGGCGGCAGGTCATCCAAGTTGTCCAGGCTGTCATCTTTTAACCAGAAGATATCGAGGCTGGCCTTTTCGCGTGCCATTAGCTCTTCATAGCTGAAAAACTTGAAGCGCTCGGTAGCCGTACGCTCGTGTCGATTTTCCGGGTTATAGCAGGTGATGAAATCTTGCAGGTCATCAGGCTTGAGGGTGCGAGTCTTTAGCGTGAAATGCTTGTTGGTACGTAGGTCGTAGAACCACACCCCCTTGGTGTGCACACGCCCATCTTTGGGCGCGTTGTCGAAGAACACTACGTTCGCTTTGACGCCCTGGGCATAAAAGATACCCGTGGGTAGGCGCAACACCGTGTGCACGTCGCAGTTATCCAGCAGCTTCTTGCGGATCTTTTCACCTGCACCGCCTTCAAATAGCACGTTGTCGGGCAACACCACGGCTGCTTTGCCGTCCACCTTCAACATGCTGACGATGTGCTGCAGGAAGTTGAGCTGCTTGTTCGACGTGGTTTCCCAGAAATCCTGCCGCTCGTAGGTCAACGCTTCTTTGTCTTCCTCACCCTCTTCATTCGTGATGGTCATGCTGCTCTTCTTGCCGAAGGGCGGGTTGGCCAGCACGTAATCCACCTTAAGTTTTGGCTCAGTGATCAACGCATCCGAGCGCGCCACTAAGGGCTCACCATCCAACTCGCCAACGTTGTGCAGAAAAAGATTCATCAAGCACATGCGGCGCGTGTTCGGCACGATCTCGTTGCCGTGGAAGGTCTTGTCGCGCAGGAATTCTTTTTGCGATTTGTTCAGCTTGGCACCGGGCCGCGTCAGCCAGTTATAAGCTCCTAGGAAAAAGCCGCCTGTACCGCAGGCCGGGTCTGCAATGGTCTTCATCGGCTCGGGCCGCACGCAGTCCACAATCGCTTCGATCAGTGCGCGTGGCGTGAAGTATTGGCCTGCACCGCTCTTGGTGTCTTCGGCGTTCTTCTGCAGCAGGCCTTCATACAGGTCGCCCTTGGTGTCGGCCCCCAGGCTGATCCAGCTTTCAGCATCAATCAGCTGTACCAGACGCGAAAGCTTGGCCGGGTCTTGAATTTTGTTCTGCGCCTTGAAGAAGATGGCACCCAGCATGCCGGACTGTTGCCCTAGCTTGTGCAGCGTGGCCAAGTAATGCGCTTCCAGCGGTTCGCCCACCTTTGAGGTCAGACCGGCCCAGTCATAGCCCTTCGGAATGTGGGTGTCGCGATTGTAAGGCTCTTGCGCGTATTCATGCGCCAGCTTCAGGAACAGCAAGTAGGTGAGCTGCTCCAGGTAGTCGCCATACCCCACGCCGTCGTCGCGTAGGGTTTGGCAAAAATTCCAGACTTTCTGGACGAGGGAGCTTGTGTTCATATCAAACCTCTAATAATTCTTGTATCCAGGGGTGCTCATTGCTTCGCAGTGCACCTAGTAAAAATCTCATTTCTCCGCTGTAGAACGCGTCACGTGATATGAGCCGAAGGAGGCGTGCCAAGACGTTATTGAACTCAACTTCCTTGTCAGGGTTGAATTTCAAAGCCTCATATAGCTGCTTGCCCTCATCGACGTCTGATACCAGTTGTGCAGCAAAACCAAGGCGCCGAGTGCATGTTGGGCCGTAGTCGAGGTGATACACCTCAATCGACACCTCTGCGCGTTGCTTGGCTACCGGCTCTTGACTGGCGGCACAAGGCTTTCCATTTTCTTGCTGACACCCCACAAGCTTCCAATCCAACGGATGACAAGGGTCCAGAAGCACGGGGCGCTCTAGTGTTGTGGGACCAGCTATGTAGACACGTTGCGCCTCGTTCAACAGTGGAAAGCGATCAGCCTTTCCTCCAGCCGTTCCTCCTTCCAAGTCTTTGCGCCGACTGTTGCAATAGGTGCACGCATAGCGAAAATTATTCGCATCGAATGCCAACCATCGGTAACCGGTATGAGGATTGAAGGCATCGCTTACGCGGTTCTTCGGGCGGAAGTGATCGACCGCGTTGTCTGACCTATCTACGGTGGACTCACAGTACCAACACTTATCATGCAGCAAGTCCGCCAATCCGTTTTTGAGTTCTCGCCACACCACATCATGATCGTTGGGATTTGCTCCGTTCGAGACGGCAGCAGCTGCGGCACTGGCGCGATTATTCCACCCGTCTGGCTTGGCCAGCCTTCTTAAATCCACATACCTCATGATTGCCCCGCCGGATCTGGAAGGTCTCGTTGTTTGACTAACTCCTGAATCAGGCGCCTGGCCAACGCCTCTCGATCATTTCGGGACATTTGAACGACCTTCAGCGCAAGCTCTCGGGGCAGACCCGTCTCAAAGTGCGCCGCCAGCAGCTCATATCGCAAACGCAAGTAACGCGAATACTCATCATCTGGGTGGAAGAAGCGGAACCCAAGCCGATCCAGTTGTGAGTTGATGCCGTCTAACTCGCGCTGCTCATCCGGAGTAAGCCGCTCCTTGGCAGCAAATGCACGCTGGGCCTCTAAGAGCTCCTGTGTTGGCTGATCCAGCGATGAAGCGATGCCGAACATGTCGCTGGTGACAATCGCCGCATAGCCCATGCCGCGCGGAGCCATTTCCGGATAGCAGGCCACGATCTGCCACTGTCCATCCTGCTTTGCCATGCGTAGAATTTGCACTTGCTCGCGATCCAATTCCGCAATGGCCAGCGGGTTATGAGTCGTTAGTAGGATGTGGCTGGTTTCTTCCTGCCTTGTTCCGCTGGCAATAAATTGCTTAAGGTAGGCGATGTAATCCACGCTCCAGCGCGGATTCAAATGCGTATCCGGTTCATCCAGTAAGAACAGGCTTTCATCCTCGGCGGTAAAGCGCAGCAAGCCCAACACCGTCAGTAGCTGTTGCTCCCCCTCGCTGAGTTCACGGAATATCACACTGCCATCATTTTTCTTGAGACGCACACGGATGCGCACTTCTTCGATCAACTCGGAGACGTAGGTGCTCTCCAGGTCACGGAAGAATTGCGCAGGTGCCTGGTTGCCTACAAATCTTCGCAGCGCAGCGATGTCTTTCACAAACAGGTACTTGAACTCTAACTTTTTCTTGTTCCAGATTGATGTCGAAACCTGCCGACTAATTTCGATGGGCGCCAGAGCTATGTCGTGCAAGCGCGATAGGAAGTCGCGCACCACGCCCCGTGCATTCCAAAACCGTGGGTCGCCATCCGGCGCTTTAGACTTCCAAGGCGGTTGTCGCAACACGAACAGCACCGACTCAATACCGTCGTCCGGATCAATCCCAAGATGGTCATCGAGAAAAGCCCGCACCACGTCGGACTGTTGAATCATAAAAGCCAGCAACACGAAATGGCTATGTACCGGCATGGCATAGAAAAGCCGTTTCAGGCCTGGGTCTACGCCGTTTCGCAGCTTGCTGTCATAGCTTTCCAGATAAGGGGAAAACACCTCATACATACGCGTGCTCTCGCCCGAGTAGTAGCTAAACACATAGCGCGGCAAGTACTCGGCGTCCGCATTCAAGAAGGCCGTGAGTTTGATGGCTTTCCCACGTAGAGCCGATACTGCTTCATCGACCTCGATGAATGGGATCAAGGTACCTTCACCGCGAGCCTCTGAATCGGTCGCAACGTGAATGATGAACGGCTCGCTCTCGCGATCAGGATCGGCATCGACGTGAATGTGCCGAACGCCCTCACCCGTACCCATGCGATAGGCCAGTTTAAAAGCAAAGGCTGGCTTACGTTCCTTGCCGATCAAGTCGCGGAAGATGATGGCCAACGCCTCCAGCACGTTGGACTTGCCGGTGCCGTTCCAGCCGATCACCACCGTGACCCAATGATCCTGATCAAAGTCGATGGTGACGTTCTTCAGGTTCTTGAACTGGTGCGTCTGGCTATCTTTGGCACTACCGATAGTAAGTTTGTCGAGGCGCATGGTTAAACTGCCAGCAGTTTCAGGCGATCGTGCAGCTTGCGGCCCTGCTCATCTGTGACCGCTTCCACGGCCAGTCTCCCAGCCTTATCCAAGGCTCGCAGTTCGGCATAGAGAGTTTCAACCTGATCTGTTAGCGCGCCATCGGCCACACCACAGCGGCGGAAAGCTTCTTTCGCTGACATCCAGTCTCCCGCTTCAGCGAGCACGTCGATCAATTTACTCACTACGGCGGCGACCTCCTTCTGTTGTTTGGTTTTGCGGAACTTACGCACCTTTGGTTGCTTATCGTGCTCTGCACGCTCAGCGCGGATGCGCTCCAGCAGAACGCTGGCGGGTTCGTCGTTCAGGTCTTGCGGAACGAGCTGCCCGGCGAAGGCGGCACGCAGGATGTTTTGGCGCTGGGCGGTGGATTGCTTGAGGCCCAGCTCTACAGCCTGTTCTTGCCTATCAATTTGCTCAATCTGCAACTCAAGTAGTGTCAGTAACTCGCGCTGTTCATCTACCGGCCCCAGTGGGACAGGAAACATGCGCAACATAGTCATTTTGATTGACGCGAGGTTAGTCGTTTGCTTACCCGCATTTTGGAACCACATTTTTCCAAAGGTGTTGCCGTGGTGCGAAATCAGCTCAGGCAGCACTTCTCGTAGGTACGGTCGCATCCGAAAAACATGGTTTTGATGTATGCAGTTTGCTACCTCATCGCGCCAAACCCAGCCGCGACCCAGCTTGTCGCGATCCCCGCCTTCGTTGAATAAGATATCGCCCGCCTGAAGCGTCAATTCGGCGATATCCCGCTCAGTAGCCGAAATGGTCTTTATTTCGGAAAGATTGAGAAACCCGCGCTGGACATTGGCCACTCGCAGATACGGCACCTCACGAACCTCGACGTCTGCAGTCCTTTTGGTGCCCTTGGCAACGCCGGACGCAATTTCACCGAGCATGTCCAAACTGGCCCACACCCAACCCTCCGGCAGTTTCGGCAAGTCGGTGGTGTCCGGCTGCACTGGCTCGGGGTATTTCTTTTGCCAGTCTTTGGGCGGGGCTTTGCCTTGCTCCTTGAACTTGGCGAGCTGCTTGGCTTCCCAACGGGCGCGGCGCTCGGTGAGGATGCGTTGCAGCAGCTGCGCGCCGGTCTCGGTGGGCGTGTGCTGAGCGCGCCATTCAGCGGTGAGCGCGCCTTCAACCGCAGACTTCAGCAGCGACTGGCGGTACTGTTTGAGCTTCTTCTGCGCGGCCTTGAGTTCGGCCACGCCTGCATCGAGGTCGGAGAGCAGTTCTTCGAGTTTGGCGACGATGCGGGTTTGTTGAGCTGGCACCTCGAAGGAAAATGAGTACGCCGCAATATCTCTAGGTCTTACGGCAGGATAGAGAGCGCCTTGCACGACTGCGGACATTGCATCAATGAAACTCTGCGTTTGCACCAATGCCAATAAAAACTGCGGCGCCAGCCAGCGTGACCGAAGCACATGAAAACCAGTTGATCCGATTGCGCCATCAAGATTCTCAGGAACGAGCGCTACTGCATTCAGATTGGGTCGCGTCATGGAAACTAAAACATCACCCGCTTTTAGAACCTGCTTGGCCCGACTTGGAGCCTGCGACAGCCCCAAGGGCTTGGGATCAATGATTTTCTTTGTTTCGCGGTCGATGCTGCTGATGTCAACGTAAACGAAGTCGCCGGTTGGCCCAGTATTTTCTACAGGCTCGTCTGCCAATTCACCCAAGCTGGCGCGCAACTCTTGATTAAAATCACTCACGCTACCAGCTCCACATTCATTTCACTCATCAAAGTATCCAAGTCTTTGCCAAACAGGCCCCAGGCTTTTTGTAATCCGCCCTTGTCGGCCAGTTCCGCATAATCAAAATCGTCCCTACTGATGCTGCAACTGCTAGCGATGTGCTCTTTCATCAGGCGCAGCCACTCAGTTTGTCCAGCTGTAAAGGCGGTGCCGCGCTGAGCGTTGTGTCGAAAGATCCATGTTTGGAAACGTTTATCCACTTCATCAGCGAAGGGCTTTAACTCAGCGTCCAGCCCAAGTGCAAAACGGACCAGCGAGACCAAATCGGTGAGCTGACGTTTGCGGTCCGCGCCTTTGACTTGGCCGGCCTGCACACCCGCATAGGCGCTCCATAGGCGTTCAGTGGTGAGCATCAGCGGCGGTTTGCTCAAGCGCTCGTGGAGGTCTTCGATCTTGTCGAAAGTGAGTGCGCGGCGCTGGTACGGTTGTTGGTAGAAAAAGTCCAACGCTGCAATTTCGTCTTTGTGCTGCTTTAGGTAGTCCGCAAAAGTTTGAATCAACGCTTTGGCCTGCGCTTCCGCCTGCTCACTGAAGCCTGAAAAGGTCACCTGATCCAGGTTGATATGGTCGATGATTTGCTCGCGCTCGCGGCGTGAGTTTTCGATCTCGTCGCGCAGAGCCGGTTGGTCGAACGGGGCGCAGGCGGCGGCCACGCGTTCGGCGCGTGCGGTTTCAATCTCTTCGGGCAGCAAGGTGTCTTCAGAGCGGGTGATGCCCTTGGCGTTGGCGGTGGCCAAAGCGGCTTGCACGATGGCATCAGGATCCAGCGCGGCGATCAGGCCCTTACCCAACTGGGCCACGGAAATGCCGCCGCTGGCTTTCTCGATCCGTGCTTGGGCCTTGTCGTCCAGTTGCTTGGCCAGGCGCACCAGGCGGTTAGCGAGCGAAAGTACAGTGTCGTCGTCACGACTACCCATCGCCACGCCTTGCAGCAGGTCTTTCAGCGCGATACCAGGTTTTTTTTCCAGCGGGCGGCTTTCTGTTTTAAGCGACTTTTCCACGCCCACAGCGTCGATCAGTACAAAGCGAGTTTTGGCACCATCAGCACTGTTGCTGACGCGTTTGAGGCTGTCGCCATCAAGGCTACGCACTCCGCGCCCCTTCATTTGCTCGTAATAGCCCTTGCTGCGCACGTCACGCATAAAGAGCAGCACTTCCAGCGGTTTCACGTCGGTGCCGGTGGCAATCATGTCCACCGTCACGGCGATGCGCGGGTTGTAGTCGTTGCGAAAGCTACTCAGGATGCTGTCGGCGTCTTCTTCAGCCTTATAAGTGACCTTTTTGCAGAAGGCATTACCCTGCCCGTAGACCTCGCGCAGGATGTTGATGATGTCGTCGGCGTGGCTGTCCGTTTTGGCAAAGATCAGCGTTTTAGGTGTTTCTTTGCGCGCAGGAAAAATCTGTGTCTCCACAGCAGTTTTCATGGCCTGAATCACCTGGCGGATTTGACTCACATTCACCACAGAGCGATCGAGTTCCTTGCCGGTATAAGTCGTATCTTCTTCCGTTTGGTCCCAACGTTTTTTTCGCGTTTGTCGGTCACGGTGGTCGACATATTCCTTGGCCTTGAGCTCAGCACCTTTTTGGGTAACTTCGGTTTCAATCTCGTATACGTCGTACCCGACGTTGACGCCATCGGCTACCGATTGCTCGTAGGTATATTCGGCGACGATGTTTTCGTTGAAGAAGCCGAAAGTACGTTTGTCGGGCGTGGCGGTGAGGCCAATCAGGCTGGCATCGAAGTAATCGAGCACCTGCTTCCAGAGGTTGTAGATGCTACGGTGGCACTCATCGATGATGATGAAATCGAAGGTTTCCACCGGGACAGCCGGGTTGTAGCGTACGAGCTTTTCCTGCTTGGCGGTTTGCTGCATTTCATTGAGCGAAACGTCTTCAGCCGACTCGTCAATAGGCTCACCACTCAGAATGGAGTACATGCGCTGGATCGTGCTGATGCACACCTGAGAATGCGGATCGATGTTAGGCGAGGCCAACCGCTGCACATTGTAGAGTTCGGTGAACTTGCGGCCATCGTCCGGCGGCGTATAGGCCATGAATTCCTGATGCGCCTGCTTACACAAGTTGCGGGTATCCACCAGAAACAAAATGCGCTTGGCACCGCCGAATTTGAGCAGACGGTACACTGAGGTGATGGCAGTAAACGTTTTCCCTGCACCGGTGGCCATGTGCACCAGGGCGCGGGGCTTGTTCTGAGCCAACGATTTTTCCAGCCCGATGACCGCGCTGATCTGGCAATCGCGCAGGTTGCGTTCCTGCAAGGCGGGCATCTGCTCTGCGAGACGGCGGCGCAAGGTTTCGGTTTGAGCCAACCAAAACGCCAGTGTTTCCGGCTTGAAGAAGTGGAAAATCTCCCGCGAACGCGGTACCGGATCGGTCCCATCAGTAAAGCGGATGATCTTGCCGGTGGCTTCGAACAGGAAACGCAGCGGGGAATTGTCCTTGCGATGCTTGAATGTGGCGTTGGCGTAGCGCTCTGTTTGGCTTTCTGTAACTGTTAGGTTTTCGCCCGCACCGTCCTTTTTAGCTTCAATTACACCGACGGGGACCCGGTCTACAAAGAACACGTAATCTGCAGGCCCGGAATCAGTCGGAAACTCCCGCACAGCCACACCACGCGCCGCGCCTAAATTGAGCTGCCTCATATCCTGGACGACCCAGCCAGCCTGCTGGAGCTTCTGGTCAATCTGCTGACGTGCTTTAGATTCCGGTGTCATGAGGCTGGTCCCTGCGATTTGGCTCCGTTGAGCTAGAGCTCTAGATAACTTCTGCAGAAGCGATCAAAGGAGTTTGAGTAAGCCAATCTCAATTGGCAACCAATTGGCAACCAGAACGCTAAATCTGAATTAGCAGCTAGAATCAGCAGGCATAAAAAAATCCAGCCACTGCTAAGTGACTGGATTTTCTAGGGATTTTTGGTCGGGACGGAGTGATTCGAACACTCGACCCCTTGCACCCCATGCGCTTATTTGGTGGATTTCCATAGATCGCCGTGGACACTCATGGACTCATCAAACCTAGCAACTACGGGGATTGCAGGCTATTCTGCCGTCCCATAGCGTCCAATGCTGTCCATCACCAGCCAAGCGATTCGGTGGGGTAAAAGTGGGGTAAAATTCTAAGGCAACCGAAGCATGCAAGGGGTAAAGAGTGGCAAAATTGACGGCGAAGCAGCTAGAGGCCCTTAGTTTTGCCGATGACGGCAGAATCCTTCGGGAGGACGGCGGGCTGGTTGCTAGGGTTCGCGCAGGCGTCCGTGGTGTAACAGTGCAGTTTCGCTACGAATTCAAACAAGAAGGACTGAAACGCGATCAAAGTCTGGGCAGCTGGCCAAAAAAGTCTCTTGCCCAGATTCGTGCCGAACGTGACGAGGTTAAAGCCACAGCCGCAAAAGGCATCGATCCAACCGCTGCCCGCAAAGCTGCCAAGATCGAAGCTCAAGCTGCAGTCGCAGCGACCATTGCCGAAGCCGAACGCCAAGCTGCCGAAAACAAGACGGTGGCCGACCTGTTTGATGAATGGATTCGCGACGGCGTCTCCCGCCAGGATGGCAATGCCGAACTGATCCGCAGCTTCAAGAAAGATGTCCTACCGCTAATTGGCAAGAAACCACTGCGCAGCCTGACCGAAAAGGATCTGCTCACGGTGCTGCGCTCAGTCAAAGCCCGCGGTCTGAATCGCACCGTCGTCATCCGCAACAACGACATTGGCCAGATGCTGCACTGGGGTGAGAAACGAAAACCCTGGCGAGGCCTGATGACTGACGGAAATCCAGCCGACCTTATAGATGTCAGCAAGCTGCTCGATCACGATTATGAAGAACAACGCGACCGCCTGCTTTCCCCAGACGAAATCCGCGAGCTGCGTGACATCCTCGAACGCCTAGAGAAAGACTACGAAGGGCTTCCCGCTGGCCAGAAGTATTCCGGCATTCGCCCGGTCAACACGCGCGTCCAGTGCGCTCTGTGGATCTGCCTGAGCACCCTCTGCCGTATTGGCGAGCTGCTTAAGGCCGAGTGGCGCTACCTGGACCTGAAGAAAGGCACCTGGTTCATCCCCGCCGAGGCTACCAAAGGGCATAAAGGCAAACGCCAGGATCACCATGTGTTCCTGTCAGCGTTCGCCATAGCGCAATTCAAGCGCCTACAAAAAGAGACCGGCCATACACCGTTCTGCTTTCCCAGCAAGGACAGCCAAAGCCATGTTGATACTAAGACGGTCAGCAAACTCATCGGAGATCGGCAGTGCCGCTTCAAGAACCGCAGCAAACCTCTGGCCGGCCGGCATCATGACGACTCGCTAGTACTGAGCAATGGAGCCAGAGGTGAATGGACGCCGCATGATCTGCGCCGCACTGGCGCGACAATGATGCAGGAGCTCGGTATTACCTTGGAGATCATCGACCGCTGCCAGAACCACCTGCTGGGCGGATCCAAGGTGCGTCGGCACTATCTGCATCACGACTATGCCAAGGAAAAAACCGAGGCTTGGCGCCTTCTGGGCAAAAGGCTAGAAACGATCCTAGCAACATCAGCAGCTGGCTAGCCTTCTCAACAGGAACCGGACAAAAGCGGCTCTAGCGAGCAGCACTACAAGCGTGAGGCCCCATGAGCGACTCGGGTCGCCGCCTCTAGATATGTAAATTTTAATGACGGTACATTACTTGCCCCATCCATCGCGCCGTCACCACAGGAACAGCTCAGCTAATTCCCCGCTTGAGCCGTTGGAGACACCTGCTGTCTTTGTTTACCTGTTCATGCAAACAATATCGACGTGTCTTGAGTCACGACATATTGTTCAGTTGTTGGCCGTGCTGACGGCGAGAGGACAGAAGGAATTAGCGATGGATGCGATTAGCATGGCTTGGCTGGTAGTGGGCGGTTTATTTTGTGTAGTACTAGTGCAGTCAATCGTAATCTGGTTGCAATGGCTTCACACACAACAGCACAAGGCGGAGCTCAGTGTTCTGCGCAGTCTAGTACAGAGCCTGGGCGAAATCATCCGGCGGTTGGAGAGCGAGAAGGCTGAACTGGCCGCTGGCCTGAGGGCTGAGAAGGGACAAGTAGAGTATTTGAAGGGACAGCTCTTCCGAGCAGGTCGGTAAGGATCCGAGCTGCTCCCAATTGAGAAAGCTAACGCAGCAACCTTCGCTATCCGGGCCGAACTACTCACGCTCTGAATGTCCATCTGCCATCCTGGCGGCGACGCGACCAGAATGCTCACCGAGAGAAAGAAAAAGCCTAGCGGCGAGGACAATGCTCTCGACATTGCCGCATGGAACGCAAGATGGAGATCCTGCAGCACGACTACAAGCAAGTGGAGGATACATTGGGTGAAACTATGCTGGTGCTAGCCCTTTTCAAGCCGTCCGTGGAAATGGGTTAGAACCCGATCGGCTGGTGACACATTGCCGGAGCTGGTCAGTCGCGTCTCTGGCTTGGGCTATCAGCTTCGTCTGCGCACGGCGGCGCGTAACGGAGGCTGTGGAAGCCAGGATCAGAATCCATAGGATGTTCCCCTGATTCTAAATCAGGGGAGCCCGTCCAACAGGACCGTAGCACCTCGTGGAGTCCGTTCTTTTCAGCGCTCAGCACCGCAACGCCAACACCATTGTCTTTCCGGTACTTCATCGTTTCCAACAATGGAGCACCTCCTCCACGGGGTACCAGCAATACTGATAAATCCGGCTTTCGCCCTTCCCAACGCAAGCAATCCCGGTACAGATGCGCAGACTCCATACCCTCCAACACCCACTCGCGTCCAACACGGTACTTGGCGTCTATTACAATGAATGAGCGCCCAGCCGGGCTACTCACAGTGACGACAATGTCGGGGCGGCGTTCCCCGGAAATGCTGGAAAAACCGTGAGAGGGTGGTTGGTCGAAAGCTGGGCAGCGTACCTGTAGCCAGACATCGACCTGTGTGTCGGTAGTCCTTCCTTCACAACGTATGACGTCCACGCGCGAGCCGGGCCAACGATAAATCCACTGCAAGTCGGGATAGATCGTCTTCATCATGCCGACCACTTGGAGGTAGCACCAACGCTCGTAGATCTCCCACGTCGGACTGATCCACAAACGTTCTCCCTCGCTACTGCCATCAATCCCCGGGCGCAGCACGTACCAAGCGTATCGATAAGCCCGGGCATATACAGGATGAGCGGAAATCGCGTTGAGTCCCGCAGCACTAATACAAGGCTGGCTCAGCGAACAAAAGGGTTCCTTGCGCTGAATCCTCCGGAGGGCGCTGTGCAAGCCTTCGAGGAACTCAACACGGCGTCCAAGCCGAGGGGCCAAGGCAGAGCGAGCGCCCGTGTCGCGCTCATGATCGATGAGCTTTTGCAATTCGGCAATGACGTGTCGGCTGCGTCGCAGGGTTTCGCTCAGGACAACGGCCAATGCCTGGTTGGCCGGGTTATCGAGATCCTCGAGCACGCTGGGCACATCGAAGTGCAGCACCTCACTATCGGCACTCACCCGGCCGAGGTTATAGAGCAACGCCGTCGACGCTGGGTCTTGCAAGGCACGACGCACGGTTCGCCGATCAATACGGCGTAATTGATGTGCTGGCCGTAATATGCGCTCTCGGCGCAACCAGGTTAGCGGCTTGCGCAAGACTTCGGCGAACGCAGATAACAGCTCCGGTCCATAACGTTTCAGCCTTGCATACTGCAGATGTGGGTCGCTGGTTCGACCTGCACGTCCAACCTCTACCTGAGCGTATTCATTGCCCAAAAGCAAACGGAGATCGAAGGTTAGAAGCTCGTCGAGCATCGCTGCGAACGAAGTCTCGCCGAGTTTGTTTTGATCCGGAGCCACATCAAAGTGGTAAGTCGCTACGACTTTACCAGTCAAATCAACTAACTCAGCGATGACTTTGCCTGCATAAAATCCCGGCTGCCATCGCCAAGCGTTAAATGCCTCATGACGCGAAGTTTCCAAAGGCTCATCGTCTACAAACAGTCGCCACCCAGGGATAACCTCAAAATAATAGGTGCCGCGTTCCGTGAAGCCCGAAACCAAGCCTTCGGGGGCGACAGTGAACGCGCGTCCCTGTTTGTCAATGCATCGGATGATCGCCATATTTCAGCGCCAGAACCGGGCAGAACCTAAAGAGCGCAGATCGTCGTGCAATTCGGCGACCTTGGCTGCCGAGTCTGCCAGCCTCATGTCCTGCAACAGACTGCTGGTGTCCGCAAAAGCGGCCTGGACCCGAGGTATGTCTTCACCGCGTAGTTTGGGCAGGACTTTGGCGTAGATGGCTTGATCCAATGCTGCATTGAAGTCGATTACACCGCTACGTTCGGCCTCCTCAACGTAACCAATGACATCATGGATGGTCCGCCAGCCGAAATGCAGGCGTGCCGGGCGCAATGCCTTGACCAAGCCCTTGAGGGTATCGCGCACTTTGGCAATTTTCGCCTCAGCCAAAACGCTGGCTTCCCACCCGGGGAACGCCTCAACATCGATATCCCAGAACTCGATCACTGCAGCCCGATCAAGCACCTTGTCGCTCAGACCATGTGTCGTTTCATCCATATTCACGGTGCCAATGATCACAAGGTTACTCGGGTACGTGATGGTTGCCGGCACACCGCTGATGTCAGTGTCTTGGGCATGGAGCTCAATGGGACCACCTGTCTCCATGGCCGAAAGCAGGGGTGCTAAGTATTGCTCCGGGTGAGACAGATTCATTTCGTCCAGCACAACCGTATATGGGCGACCGGAGTTGGCACTGGCCCGAAGCAGAAAGTCGACGAATGCCGTACGTACATAGCTCTCGCTATTTAATGGGTTGACGTAACCCAGCAGGCAAGATGGATCGTGCCAACCCGGCTGGACCGGGACAGTAAGCAGGCCCTCAGAACGGTGGGTTTGGCCATCTTGCAACGCAAGAGCATATCCCCGAGCCAATACCGTCTTACCGGCACCGCTGAGCCCGGTGAGTACAGCAAAATGGCGGCGCGGATGGCTCCAGAGACCGGCATCAAGGCGTGCAACCAAACTGATCGGAAAGGCGATGCTTTTAGGGAAACTATGTTGGATGGCTTCCAGCGAGGGACGCTCGAACAGCACGGACTCTTCATTAGATGGCACTACGCTGCCGGTAGAAGCCCCTATCTCTGGAGCAAGCGGTTGTGGCTCCCAGTGGATCTGCGCTGCCCAGGTATCGCCAAGCTCAGTCAGATACAGCATTTTGTCAGCTCTGGTTTCGACCAATTGCAAAGCACGCAGCCAGAAGGTCAGACTGGTCAAGGCTCGGTCGCTGGTCCATCTGGGGTTCACCTTTCTCAACACATCATTCAAGGCAGTGACAGACATTGGGCGGTTACGCAATGCATGGAGCATGTGATCAATCCCGAGCACCCGGGTCAGCAGCCAATCCGATACCTCATCCGGCTCGCCTGTCTCCAGCAGCCCTTCGCCTCGTGGTGTTAGATGGATATCGTCGCCTTGGGCTCTTAGTACACCCCATTCTGCAATCAGTGAGTTAAGTTGCGTTCGGATGCTCGAAGGCGCGTGACTTGGGTTGATCGAGCTCATGTGCTCAATCAGATCCTCTCGTTTGCATCCCTCTTTGGCGAACTCAATGATGGCCCTGATAGTGGCGACACCACCACCAATGGCGAGCATCCCGCGGCGGCGGCGCTCCGCGGGTAAAGGGTTGAGGCGCTCCTGGCCCGTTCTGAGATCAGCGATCGCGGTAGCTTCAGCTTCGTGCTCCTGTACGAATCTCAAGTACAAGAGCCAAGGCAGAGTCATGCGTTCCAGCATTGGTGTTGATAGTGTCTTATCCCGTTTGCCCAAAACATCGTCTAGGCGCTCAAGCACACCTCGGTGGAGAGAAATTTCCTGCTCCGCGCCGCTTACCCCTATTAATGACGCCAAGTTGCGCAATTTCGGATAGTGAGCGAGCGTAGTCAGCTCCGTCGGGCATAGCGCTGCGAATAAACGATACTTTTTGAGCCGTGGATTTCGGCGCACGAGGGGCGGAGCGACTAGCTGGTTCAGCTCCCGCCAGCCTTCCATGAGCACTTGCTCATGGATGAGAGCGTCAGCAGCTTTAAGCGATACCCGAATATTCCAAAGGCATTTGGCAACGCTAGGATCGGTCACCACCTCGGAAACGTTGACAGTACCCATGCCGGTTTTAGTGATGTCCTCACTCTCCCATAGTCGCTCCTGAAACTCAGGGCTACAAAACTCATCCTGATCTGCGTCTTGAACTCTTTGCAGGAATTCCGACAACTTTTTCAGCCAGTTCTGATACCAAGCCAGCTCGCGATGCTGGGCCAGTACTGCTTCACAGGCTGCCCTAAGATTTGCGTCATCCTTCAGATCTACCGCCACAGCCCATGCCCCTTGTTGTTTTGTTTGGGCGACCTCGCCCATACGTTTTTGATAAAAACTTTCATTGCATAAGTTCAAACTTACCGAGCGGTCATCGAACGGCGTGGCCGTACCGCCAGCTAAATGCCACCATCAATGGATTATAAAATATGATGGTAAAGCCCCACTTGAAGCCAGCAACGGGCTAAAATCTTCTCAATTCACCCACTCAGGTGCGTTGGAGTTTTGCCAATTCGTCTAGCAGTTGCAGCGCCAGCCCACTGGTACGCTGCACATTGCGACTCACCGCTCCTTCGAACACGCCTGGTCTGGTTTCCACCAGGCTGAACCATTGTTTGGCTCGGGTGATGGCGGTGTACAACAGCTCTTTGGTTAACACAGGGTTCAACGCATCGGGCAACACCAAGCCAGTATGGTTGAACTCCGACCCTTGGGACTTGTGCACCGTCATGGCGAAGACCGTCTCGACTTCCACCAGACGACTCGGCATCACGAAACGTACGCCGCCGCTACCGTCATTTCGCGGGAAAGCCACGCGCAGGTTCAGCTCTGCGGAAGGGCCTGGCACCCACAGGGCGATGCCGATGTCGCCATTCATCAAGTTCAGACTGTAGTCATTTCGGGTGACCAGTACCGGCCGCCCTTCGTACCAGCCCTGATTCGCCGACAACAGTTCACAGCGGCTCAATTCAGCGACTACTCGCTGATTCAGCCCCTCAACTCCCCACGGCCCGCGGCGTAGCGCACAGAGCAAGCGGAATTCATCGAATGCCGTCAATACTTTGCCAGCCCAACCGGCCCAGAGGGCACTGTCCCAGGGAGTGTCTTTCGGAGGACGCTGGTCTCGTAGCTGCTCAAGGTAATGGCGATAACCTGGAGCATCGCCTTTGCCGTTGATAATCAACTCGGTGAGTGCGGCATCATGCTCGCCTCGCAACTTGAGGTTGAACAGCTGACGCAATTGCTGATCAAGCAGGCTTCGTGCTTCGTCGGCATTTTTCCCATTGACCAGTTTGGCCAGACGCCCAATGCCCTGCTGGGCGTCGAAGCGTCGGGAGTAGCGCAGCATGACGGTTTGCTGGGCCAGCGGATCGCCAGCACCGACTGCCGTTTGCAACCCCGGAGCGCTGACCGACTCGCCACTGTGGGCCTCCAGCCAGGCCACTGTTTGCTCGCTATAGCCGCCGGCTTCAGCGTTGCGACAAAGGTCGCCCAACACGGAGCCCGCATCCACCGATGCCAGCTGATCCTTGTCACCCAACAGGATCAAGCGCGCCTGCCGAGGCAAGGCATCGAGCAGGCAAGCCATCATTTCCAGGTCAATCATCGACGCTTCGTCGACCACCAATACATCCAGCTCCAGTGGCTTATCCCGGTGGTGAATGAAGTTGCGCGAATCCGGTCGACTACCCAACAGACGGTGTAATGTGGAAACATCCGTCGGGATCGCCTCCTGCACCGGGGCGCTGATCGGCAGCTCACGGACGGCCTTGCCAATGGATTCGGACAAGCGTGCTGCTGCCTTGCCGGTAGGGGCGGCGAGACGAATTCGCAGCGGCTTCCCTTCCTCCACGGCCGGTGTTTGCAACAGCCCCAGCAAACGCACGACCGAGGTGGTCTTGCCGGTGCCGGGGCCGCCGGTGATGACGCTGAAGTTACCTCGTGCCGCCAGCACACAGGCGATTTTTTGCCAGTCGCTACGGCGTTCACCGTTAACTTCGAAGGTGTCAGGGAACAAGGCATCAAGCCGACTGGAAAGTTTTTCCGGTGTTACCGCGCCCACGCTCAACCGGGCGCTCAGCGCCTGGGCAATGCTGCGTTCATAGTTCCAGTAACGACGCAGGTACAGACGCTGTCCGGTCAACACCAGCGGCCGCTCCGGAAATCGCTGCGGCTCGTCCCGATCTTCCACCATCGTGCTCAAGCATAACGCCCGGCGCCATTGTGCGCCATCCAGGCCCAGCAACCATTGCGACGGTAATTGGCCGCCCTCCTCCCCTTCAGGAGGTAACGACAACACGAAGTCAGGCGCTTGCAGGGTAGCGACCAGATCCAGGCAGGAATGGCCGCGACCCAGTTGATGACTGGTCATCGCGGCGGCCAGCAACACACTGGCCTGGGCCTGGGGATCCTGTTCAAGTATGAAGGTGGCGAATGAGCGATCCAGTGCGCGCAACCAGCCTCGGCTCACCCAATTGTCGAGTTGATGCAGCAACTCGCTGCTGTCGGCATCGCCAACGAACAACGCCGGGTGATCAATGTTGCGCTGGCTGTTGCTCAGCTGCTTAAGGGTCTGGATCAAGCGCTGACCTCCGCGTGTTGGGCCATGAAGAGTTGGTCCAGTTGTTCAATCAACTGCCGTGGCGGTCGTTCAAAATGCACACCATGGGTGGGCGCCTGGTGTCCACGGACGAACAGGTACACCGCCCCGCCCATGTGCTGGTCGTAGTCGTAAGCCGGAAGACGCAGCTTGAGCTGACGATGCAACGCCAGCAGGTACAGGCACAGCTGCAGGTCGTAACGCTTGTCCAGCATCGTCGCAACCATCGCCTCGGCGTCGTAGGCCAGGTCGTTGCTGCCCAGCCAATTGGATTTGTAGTCCGCCACGTAGTAGCGACCTTGATGTTCAAACGTCAGGTCGATGAAGCCTTTGAACATGCCGTTCAACTCGTTGGCAGCCAGTACTGGCCGCGGTGCACCACCCAACGTGTATTGACGCACCAGTGCATCGAGGCGCTGAACGTTCACCGACCGGCTGGAAAACCAGAACTCCATCTCCACCTGATAGGTGCTCAGCGTCGAGAGTTTGCATTGGGTACCGTTGAACCGCAGCGGAGCATTCAGATAGCTGCCCAGCCAGGCGGACAGTGGCTCGATCCAGGTTTCCCAGTCGCGCAGGTTGCAGCGTCGGGCAACGGTGTTATGGAGGGTTATTGGATCTCCAGCGGTCTTGGCAAAACCCTCGCGACCGGCCCATTCGAACAGTCCGTGGAGAAAGGTGCCAGGTCCTGCGCCCCGAGGGAAACCGTGAATCCCGGGGGCCCCTACCGGCAAGGCTTCAGCTTCGTCCTTTTCCTGCAAGTTGGCTTCCAACGCGGTCGCCGGCTCCAGGCTGATACCCGGCTCCGCCCCCTTCAGGACATATCCGTCGGCAATGGCCAAGGCAGAGTAACTGGCAATCCACCAATTTACCGCGAGCTTGTGCAAGGGCCGCAAGGCTGGGCCCACCGGTGGTGAAGTGGGTGCCGTGTGGACATTTTCCGATGGTTCTGGCGCTGCGCGCACCTCAATGTCCAGGCAGCCACTGGCCAGTGCCTCGACCACGCCGGGCAGACTCTCTGGGGCTATCGGCTTCTCACCCGACAGCATGTAACCGAGGCCTGCCTTATGCAGATCTGTCGATTTCCCTCCGGTCTTAAATCCCTTGGGCGCTACGCAGATCCAGGTGGCGTAACGGGCTCGGGTCAAGGCAACGTAAAGCAGGCGCATTTCTTCGCCTATGCGCTCATCGTTGGCACACCCTTGTGCCGCCTCGGCCTGTTTACCTTTGGCCAGCTCGATGACCAGATCCATGTTGTCGTGAAACATCGGCGGTATTGTGCTTTTGCCATCAACCTCCCTTGCGCTACAGGCGAACGGCAGCAGCACCAAGGGGTATTCCAGGCCTTTGGATTTGTGCACGGTGATGACCTTGATCAGGTCCGAATCGCTTTCCAGGCGCAGAATTTCTTCTTCGCTCTGGCCATCCACCTGCTCGGCCAGATGACGGATCAGCGCATGCTCGCCATCGAGTTCGGCGGCGCTGCGCTGCAACCACTCGGCCAGGTGCAACAGGTTGGTCAGGCGACGCTCCCCCTGGTCTTCCAGAAGCAAACGGGCCGGGACCTTGAACGTGGCAAGCAGTTTTCGCAGCATCGGCAGCACGCCCTGTTGCTGCCACAACATGCGAAAATCCTTGAACAGCAGAACCTGTTGTTCCCAGAACAGCTCATCCTGATTCAATTGCTCCAGGGTTTGCCATGTCAGCCCGACGCTGCGGGTCGCCATTGCCGCTCGCAACAGCCGATCGCTGGTGGGTTGAGCGCACGCACGCAAGATATACAAAAGGTCCTTGGCCTCTTCGCTTTCAAAGACCGAGTCTCTGTCGGAGAGATAGACGCTGGCCAGTTGCCGATGGGCCAGGGCTTTACGGATGGCTTCGGCCTCATTGCGATTGCGCACCAGAATGGCGATATCGGCGGGCCTCAGAGCAACGAATTCACCGTTGCCCTTCAGTAAACCGGAACGCTGGGTTGCAACGGGATCAAGCCAGGCCTGAATCGCCGACGCCGAAGCTTCAGCGGCTTTACGCAAGTAGGCGGCATTATTGATCACACCCTCGGTTTTCAGCTGCCAGAACGTGAGGGCCTTTTGATTCGTACCGATGAGCTGCAGCACATCGTCGCGGCCATTGGCATGGACGCCGATGAACGGTACCGGGTTGTCCTGATCTTGCGTGGCAAACCGAAACGCACCCCGAGGCTGAGCTTCGGCGTAACGGAAGCAATGGTTTGCCGCCTCGACCATCGCCTTGGTGGAACGATAGTTGATTCCCAGTGTGTAGTGACGGCCAGCCGTGGCTTGTCGCGCCTGAAGGTAGGTGTAAATATCCGCACCGCGAAAGGAATAGATCGCCTGTTTCGGGTCGCCAATCATGAACAGGCCGCAGTCACCCAGGTTGTCGGGAATGCGGTAAATGGTTTCGAAAATCCGGTACTGAACCGGGTCAGTGTCTTGGAATTCATCGATCAGGGCGACCGGATACTGCTTGCGAATGGTCTCGGCCAGACGCGGGCCCGACGGGCCTTGCAAGGCCCCGTCAAGGCGATTGAGCAGGTCGTCGAAACCGATTTGCGCCCTGCGCACTTTCTCGGCATTGAACGAATATTGCACCTCACGCAGTGCATGCAGCAGCAGTTGCGCGCGCACCTCGGTTTTTGACTCCAGATGATCGACCCACGTATCGATGGCCTGAAAAGCGGGGTGCACGCTGACAACGCCGCCTTTGTTCACACTGAACCGGGTTTGCCCACACTTGCGAACATGAGCACAGGCTTCGTCCCCAAGGCTCCATTTCGCGATTTCACCAAGTATCTGCTCGAAAGTTTCGGGAGTCTTAGTTGGGTAGGATTTACCGCTCAACTTCGTTCGTACATCACGCAGCAGCGTATTTATCCCGGCGACATCTCGCGACCACTCAGCTCTGGCACGGTCCTCAAGCGCAACACATCGCTGCTCCCAATCGATAGTGGACTGCAGAAGCGCATCCAATTGTGCCGGAGCGCTGATCGATGCCCCTGCCTGCCGGAACTCCGCGTCTGCCCGCGATAGCAGAGGACTGAGCGCTTTCTGTAGATCAGTCGGGGTTTTGAAGCAATCGGCCACCACCTTGGAGAGCGCCGATGACAAGGCATAGAAATGCCGACGCCAATAATCCCTGACCACCTCCGCCAGCAGTTCGCTCTGGTCGGTTTCCAGTGTTTGAGTAAACAGGCTGCCACTGTCGAAGGCGTGCTCACGCAACATCCGATAGCACCAGCCATGAATGGTCGAGACCGCCGCTTCGTCCATCCACTCACCTGCCAGTTGCAACCGGCGCGCGCAATCGGGCCATTCCTGCGGCGGGTAATCGGCACGCAGTTGCTCCAGCAAATTGTCGTGTTGGTGATCAGGCTCCAGGAAGCACAGCGCCGCTTCGGTCAAGCGCGCACGAATACGGTCGCGCAGTTCCTGGGTAGCGGCATCAGTAAAGGTTACGACCAGAATCTGCGGAGGTGTCAGCTGATCCTTGAAGGCGGCCTCGCCTCCATGACCCAGGACAAGGCGCACGTACATCAAGGCGATCGTAAAGGTTTTGCCGGTACCGGCACTCGCCTCAATCAGTCGGCTGCCATGCAAAGGAAAGTCGAGGGGGTTCAGCGTCAGCGGATTCATTGGTCGCTCCCTGCGCGGCTCGAAGAAAGATGATTGAACAGGCCGCCATATAGGAGCTTGGCCCATGAGGTGAAATGACCGGAGGCGCACAGTTGGTCGAAATCCGCGTACGCACGGCGCAAGGCAAAGGAGCTGTCTGCCTCGCCAGAGCGCATATACCCGCCCTCGAACGTCTCGCGGGCCTTTTCGGACGCCGAGTTGTCGTCTTCCCCGCCCTCCTTCGCTTCTTCGAGCCAGGCGAATGCGCTTTTACAGGCGATCGGCAGCGGTTCACGCATGCCTGCCACCCAGGCCTCGAGCAGCGGCTTCAACTGCGTCTGCGCCTCTTGTGGGGCCATTGGCCGGAACACCACGTCCCCATTCAAACTGACCAGAATTGAGATGCAGCCCGGCTCACTCAGCTGCAGCGCCAGATGGCGCACCCAGGGACGAACCAGGTTGTGCCAGCGCCAACTGTCGTCGTTGCACAGTTTCTTGCTGTCCAGCTGCAAGTAGGCACGCTCACCTTGGGCATTGCGGCGAATACCGCCCAGCCAGTCACTCAATCCCGGGGCCGATTCATTAGCGGCTATTGTTGCAGCGGTTTGGCCCTCCTCGACCTCCGGCCACGCCTGCAACTGCACGTGGTAACGCTCGAGCATATCCGGCAGCGGCTCGGCCAAGGCCGATGCGCTCAACGTGCCGAAGCCACCCAACGGCAACTTGCCTTCGCGCTGCAAACGCTGAAGCTGCAGATCAAGCTCAGCCCCGGCGCCTTCAGGCTGATAATCCTCTTCAACCCAACGCTTGAGCGCCTGGCTGAGCCGTTCCTGGTGCTGCCAGTTCTCAAGGTCATCGAGCTGAAAGGTTTCGTCGTCGCGGCTGGTCAACTCGTTATTGTCGAAGTTGACCTTGAGCCGTTGCTGGAAGAACGCCCCGACGGGGTCGCGCACAAACCCGGCCAGTTGGCGCAGGGTTAAAGGCGTGTCTTGGGCGAGTGCTGGCAACAGGTTTTCCGAAGGCTGTGGATCTGGCGAATCATGCACCTCACGCCATTCGTGAGAGTAAGTGTATAGCCCGTCCGGCCCCGGCTTGTCGGCAAAATAGGCGGCGCTGAAAGGCTGTAGCGGGTGTTCCTGGGTCAAGGCATGCAGCAATTTGCCAGGCTGCGCCAAGCGCCAGCCGCTGGACAGGTGATCACGCAGTTGCCCGATCAGTACCGAAGGTACGCGCTCGCTGTTGTCGCGGATGTTGCGGCCAACCCAACTGACATACAGCTGTTCCTGGGCCGACAACAAGGCCTCCAGTAACAAGTAGCGATCATCTTCGCGGCGCGAGCGATCGCCGGGACGGTAATCGTGGCGCATAAGGTCGAAATCGACGGGCGACTGTTGGCGCGGATAATCGCCATCGTTCATGCCCAGCAGGCACACCACTTTGAAAGGAATCGCACGCATCGGCATCAACGTGCAGAAGTTCACCGCACCGGCGAGAAAACGTTGCGACAAGCCGCTAGCCTCGATGCCGGATAGCCAGGTTTCATGCATCACGCTCAGCGGCAAAGGCTCGTTGAATTGCGCGGACTCACAGGTGCGCAGCCAGTCATCGAGCACTTGGAGCAACTGGTTGACCAGTAATTCTTCGCCATCCCCCACCGGACGGAAGAACACCTTCAACAGCGATTGCAGGCGCTCCACCCAGATCACCGGTTTCGCTGGCTGCTGCAGGTCTTCGCGGGCGACTTCCAAGTGATCGAGCAGGGTCAACAAAGGCCCTGCCAATGCCGCCTCCAGCCCGGACACTTCATCGTAAGGCTCGATGCCATTCAGCTCGGGCCCTCGGCCGGCTGCGTAGCCCAGCAGCATGCGGCGCATCCCGAAACGCCAGGTGTTTTGCTCAAGGCCTGCGGGCATGTCCAAGCTCTCGCGCTGTTGCGCATTGAGTCCCCAGCGCACACCGGCACCATCGATCCAGCGCTGTAGGATCGGCACATCCGCTTCCTTGATGCCGAAGCGCGCCCGCAGCGCCGGCACGTCCAGCAGGTCGAGAATATCGCTGACGGCGAAGCGGCTATGGGGCAGTTTGAGCAAGTGTTCGAGGGCGATCAGCAATGGCTGGCGGCCACGCTGCCCCTGGTCGGCCAGGGTAAAGGGCAGATAACGAGGGTCATGACGCGGCATCTGACCGAACACGGCCTCAATATGCGGTGCATATGCATTGATATCCGGCACCATCACAATCACATCACGCGGGCTTAGCTCAGGATTGGCACTGAAGCGAGCAAGCAACTGATCGTGCAGCACTTCCACTTCACGTTGCGCACTGTGGACCACGTGAAAGCGTACCGAACGATCCTGTGCAACCTCGACAGGGCCCCATACTTCGCGGGTTTCAGCCAAAGGACGCAATTCAAGAATGTCGCTTTGCAATTGACCTAGCAGGCTTGAAGGTGGCTCGTCATTGAACAGGTCGATACGTCCGCCGTTCAGGCCCTCGAACAGGTGTCGATAACTAGTCGGTTCGTCATAGTGGTCGAGCAAATTGATGTAGTCGCGACCTTGCTTACCCCAAGCGGCAAGCAATGGCTGGCCATGTTGGCTCGCCGCCATAGAACTAGTTCTGCTTGGCTGACGGCGATAGACATGGCCCAGCAAGTCCTTGTCAGCAACGATGTCGCCCCAGTGATGGCGACAAGGGTTGTGCACACACAGCAGCACCTGGCTGTAGCGCGAGAGTATGGCCAAGGCTTCGAGAGCCTGCGCCGGCATGGACGAAATGCCAAATACCACTACACGCCGAGGTAAACCATTCGGGGCCTCTCCTGCGTTACGCAGACGTGCGACAAAACGCTTGTGAACGCCGGCACGGCTCTGTTCAAGAGCGCCTTCGCCAACATCCGCCAAAACTTCACGCCACAGCTCCGCTTGCCACAGGTTGTCGGGATCCAGCGGCTTCACACCGCCGTTGACATGCTTTAGCTGGTCACGCCCGGCCGCCCAGTCCTCCAGCCAATCGGCGCGGTAGACCTGATACTGATCAAACAGGTCCGCCAGCCGCTCGGAAAGCTGATGGAGCTTGCGCTGATCGCCATCCTCCTGAAGAAATCGCCGCAAGCTGCTGAAATTGGTTTTGCTTAGCACTTGAGGTAGCAAGCGCATGACTCGCCAACTCAGTGCCGCCTTGTCCAGCGGCGAGGACTCTGGCGTGGTCTCGGTCCCCAATACAGACCTGTAGGCCTGCCAAAGGAAACGCGCCGGAAGTTGGACATCGAGTGCTGCTGCGATACCGCAGCCACCATTAACTGGATCGTCGGCCAACGCCAGCTTCAGCCACTGAGCAATGCCGTTGCTTTGTACCAGTACGACTTCATTTTCCAGCGGGGCTAACGGGTAGCGCTGCATCCAAGTCACAGCTAGCTCACGCAGATCGTCCAAACGATTTCCGTGAACGATCATGAAGCCCGGCTTCAACGACTCAGCATCCTGCATAACGCTTCCCTCAGTGATGTACGCCTAGCCCGCGGTACAGAGCTGCAAAAAACTCGTTACTCTAATCCGACATGGTTACGACTTGAAACCTGATCGACTGACAGTCGGGAACCCGCCCCTAGAAACAGCCAGTTTTACCCGACCTATAGCTATGGCTTTAAGTTGTGCTGGATTCGGGCTAGCAAACATCGGCATAGCCACATATGCGAACGCTGTCGAGGTGACACTCAGGGCAGCGTGCCCGATCCGGGGTCCGCAGCGCCTTGTCGGCAGGTCGTTCGCCGAGTCCCTCAGGATGCAGATATTCTTTGCTCAGAAGATAGCCTTCGACGCTCAATCCAATCGTGACAGTCCTGTGCGGCGTTTTCCCAATCATCATCCGGCGTTCGTAACCGCAGCTTTCGCACTCGAAATACCTAAGCGCCCTTGTTGTCGGGCTATCGCGCTCCGACAACGCAGCCCGGATTTCGTAAGTTCCTTCAGTATTCATAGCTATGCCCCATCACCAGAGAAACACTGGCTTGCCGCTCCCCTTGAATCCTGGAAGCACACAGGACGCGCGCCCAACCAGTTGCTCCTGCAAATATGGGGTTCGGATCTACCTATCCCAAAGCAGCTCGCCAAGGTTCGCAGCCAGGCCGCACTCCACAATCTTATGTGTATGAAATGGTAAGCGAGAGCACAGCATGCTGCCGTTATCAGATCACTTTTTGGCCGCAGTATTTTCTTGATTTCTCACGATTGACACTTCATTCGTAAGAGCAAACATTCTTGCGCTCGATGACGACATCATGGGTCGCGCACGATTCGACCCATGCAACAGATGAGCTCGTAACGTTTCTTGCAGAGTCTGCCGCAACGAGCTCCTTACTGTTGAAGGCTCCGGGAAACTTCAACCACAGCAATAGCCAGCTTTCGTTGTCGCACTGTCGCCCGAGACGCTGGTGCGTCAGATGACGATACGCCATTGGTCCGGAGCCTCCTCGCTTGCCGTGCGAGCAAGTCTGATATGCACCGGCATGTGTCACCCTCTGGGTGCGGCATTAAATTTTCGCTCCGATTACCTACTTGAACCTGCAGCACTGGCGTTAGCAAGAGACAGAGTTTATTGGACTGCCGGTCGGCTTCTTCTTTTTGGGAATACACCTTTCCCATATGCGTCAACGCTTCGCTGTGCGATATATGGTTCAATCGAATGCATGAAGCGAACCTGGAGGCGAGCAGTTTTTTCGTGTCCAGTTGGCCGAAGACAACGCATCGCTCTTAAAGTAACCATCCAGGCTGAAGGTTTCAGCCGAAGGCAGGTATGGAAGCAACTCAACATCCTGAAAACGATGCAACGGCGTCTTTGCTCCAGAATTATACAGCTCCTACTGCAGGGCAAATGAGGCGAACCATTTTATCTGTCTTTCTCCGGAAGCCATCAATAGCATCACCAGACCAGACATAAGCCTTCAGCCATATTGTCAATTCATCATATTGAAACCTCAAACAGCTTTGATCATCTAACCAAGCTGTGGATCTGTTTACTTTCTTGTCACGACTGTAGACTGTCGCAACCAAGCCGACTCTGTAGTCCGCTCCGTCATTTTGCAGTTGGCGCACAGAGTCGAAGTCTGGCTTAGAGAATTGGTAAAGTTTTTTTCGCTCCAACTCAAGTTCGGTTTTGATCTTGTCATCCTCTAGGCTATATGGATGGCTGTGAAAATCACCCATATAAGAAACTTCCGGAAAAAAGCTATCTATAAAACGTTCCTTCAGCTGGTAGGCCTCGTCGTCAAACGTAACCGAATCCTTTGACCTTTTAACGGCGGTTGACGTGTCCGACCAAACCAGACGATATACAGTAGCTAGTCCCAGCGCGTCTTTCGTAGCGTACCCCCATAAATGCCCGAAGGTCTCCACGTGAGAACAGGATCCACCATCAGTAACGTGGGCCAATTTATAAGCCTCAAGCGCGGATGTCACCACGTTAAAAAAAACGTGGTCAGAAACAGAAACCAAACAATCTTTCATGCTCGCATCCCAAACATCACTCATTAAAAAGCAGGGCACGCATCAAACTGGGATCTCTATCAAGGTCGCCAAAATCATGTGCCATGCATAAAAGGCTCTTCGCGAGCCCTACGTACTCTTCCCATAGAGCACAAAGATTATCGACAAGCACGCCAAGTTGAAGACTATCTTGTTCGGTCATCTCCTCATGCACAGACCAAACCATGTCTAGAAAATCGGATGAGGACAAGCTGTTCTCTAAACCAACATATACCTCGGCCATTTCATCGTATGCACACCGGCAGTCCTGCCTTAGCTCTGCCAGATAGCTAGCGAAGTCTTCTTCATCGAAATCCGGAAAATTCCCCTTTAGCTCAACGGGGATATCCTTGAGTTTCTTGATTGATCTACCCCTGTAATCCTGCTTAATAAGCAGATCAAAGTAATCCGACTGATCGAATTCTCCGTAATCAGAGATCCATCCCGCCTGCACATTCAACCCATAAGCCTCTTCCACTGCCTCCTCATAAGCCGCCATGTCGTTACTCAACGGCGTATTTTTAAAGATGCGCAGGAGTTCCTCATGCTTCGCCTCAAAAGACTTAATTCTATTTTGATAACTTTTTGATATTTCCTTAATTCGACCAAAGCTCAAAGCCACCCCTCCCTTCACTTGCATTTCACTTAGGCGTGCCGCTCCAAGCGTTACGGGTTAATCATGTATGACGTATCGTACTGACTGGCTGCTGCGTTCAGTTTTTGCGCAATTGCGTCACGGAGTGACTCGGGACTCTGCACCAAAATGTCGTCGCCCATCGACAAGATCCACCAACGTAGTTGCCAAGTATCACGGACTCCGACCCGGAGCTGGAATCCGTCTGCGGTGGGATTGAGGGTCATGTCTGGTCCCAGGGGTGTTTCTCGGATCAGTCGCGCTAGTCCCTCTGTGACGTGTGCCACCAACTGAATGCTTTCCAGTCGGCCGAAGGACAACGCATCGCTCTTCAAGTAATCATCCAGACTGAACGCATCAGCGCCGGAAGCAGGTACGGCAAGCAACTCAACGTCCTGAAAACGATGCACGGCGTATTGCCTTATGTCCCGATAGGGCTCGGCGGTTCCGATCAGATACGACACTGGACCACGCTGAACAACTGCCAAAGGGTTGAGGATCAATTCTCGAAGCTTGTCGTTGTGCGCAGAGTAGTAGCTACAGCGTACCTGCCTTTCGGTAAGCAGTGCTTCATGAAGGCGCTCAATTACGACCTCAGGTATCTGTGGCGAGATTAGATTCATGTTCGGATGTACGCTCGCCACTTTCTCCGGCCAGCGCGCTGCCTGTGTTTCGCTCGCAAGTCGTTCCAGCTTGCGCCTGGCATGCCCAAAGCGAGACTCCAGCGCTTTGAGCATGCTCGACGGGAGAAGCTTACGGATACTCTCCTCTACCAAGACCAGGCTTACCGCTTCGCTTAAACTAATGCCGGGCAGATCCACACTGGCGCCCGGTGCCCAGTGCCATCCATAAGGACTGCCCTTGTCGTTGCATTGAAGAGGGAACTGGCGGGATAAATCGTTAAGGTCCCGTTCTACGGTGCGCTTGCTGGCTTTGAAACCAGCCGAATCAAGCCTGGCAACGAGCTCAGCGCAGGTGATGCCTGGCGCTTTTGAGGGGAGAAGCCGCAGCAGCTCCCATTGCCGGTTCAATGCACTGCGTGTCGAGGCGGAAGGCAAAGCGGGCGACCTTTTGGAAATTATCTCGGTGGCGAAGCATGATGTTTTATCTGAATGATGGCAACTTGACACCATAAAGAACCTTGCTTCTCAATGCACAAAGCCTATCGGCCGGCTGGGGCTGCTCTTTAGTCGGCACTCGGCCAACAGTGCCTTAGCAAGCTCGTGTGCTCGGGTAAAAGGCTTGAACCGTGATCGCCGCGCTACCAATGCGAAATCCCCGGCAGTGAGACTATTAGCTGCCAGGAGCATTCGTAACGCCGAACCATCCGGGTCCTTGAGCTTTTGCAGATCCAGGTGTGACGCGAACAACGTTTCGATTTGCCGCGGTTTTAAATAGCCGAAATGGACTTTGAGATCGAAGCGACGCATCGATGCCTCGTCTAGATCGTGCATGAGATTGGTAGAAGCGATAAACAGGCCACGGTAGCTCTCCATCTGCGTCAGCATCTCGTTAACCGCAGTGATCTCCCAGCTCTGCCGCGCCTTCTTGCGGTCTTGGAGGAAGCTGTCTACCTCATCGAACAGCAAGACGGCTTGTTCGGCATCGGCACTAGCAAACGCTTGGGCAAGGTTCTTTTCCGTCTCCCCTACATAGGGAGTCACCAGATCAGATACGCGCTGAACCATCAGGGGCCGATCGAGCTGTCGAGCCAGCCACAAGCCGAAAGCGGACTTACCGGTGCCAGGCGGGCCATAAAAACACAGTCGGGCTGCGGCATTGCTGTCCAAGCCTTTGATTAGCTCGTCCAGATCGATATCGGTGTTTATCAGACTTGTCGAGTAGTGCTGAGGGAGCGGGCTGGACTCGATACTATCGAGCCTGCGAAAACCTTGAGCCTTGAGCGTGGCGTTTGCGAGTAACCGAACGGTCTCTTCCAACGCCCTGCCACTGCGTGGATGCAGGGTCTGGCCAATGCGCAGCGCCCGGGCAACGACCGCTGGCGTCATGTCCTGGTGCGCAGCGAGGTTCTCAACCATTGCGCTGCCCAGTTGACCTGCGCTGACTTTTCTAATGATGCGCTCACGCTGGGCTCGGGGCGGGTTTGGCAGTTCGATGACCAAATCGAAGCGGCGAATGTATGCAAGATCCAGAGCATCAATACTGTTGCTGAGCCAGAAGCAAGGCACGGGGTTTTCCTCCAGCGCTCGGTTGATCCAGCCCTTCTGACTCTTATTGTATTTGGCAAACGGGATAGGCTGAGCCTCGAAGATATCTTCGATTTCGTCCAGCACAACCATCGCGCGCTGGCTCCGCAGTACGCACATGGCAGAGCGCAGCGCACTTAGGCGTTGCCGGGGCATGATAGGGTCACCATCGCTATCGCTGCATGCGACCTCATACAAAGTGGCACCCATCGCTTCAGCTAGCAGCCGGCTCAGCTGCGTCTTGCCAGTACCCGGTGGGCCGTAAAGCAAAATGTTTACTCCGCTGCGGCGGGACAGCAGAGCCTTGGTGAGGTACCGCGTGGCGATGGCCAGCGAAGCGCCGACATGTGGGAAGTCGTTTTCTTGGAGCTCGGCTGGCGGAGCAGGTCGAAAGGCATGTTTAAACAGTTCAGTGGCAGTGCCCGTGCTAAAGCGCAATGCACCCACAAATTCGGGACTGCTAATGGCAAGCCGATGCGACAGAGTGGCGTGAATAGCATTCTCAACGCTGATTTCGACCAAGCCCGAACGCATCAGGCGGCCATCCTTGGATATATAAGGCTGCAGGCGCTTCTGCGGAACGTCGAGAAGCACAGACAGGCTTTTGAGCATGCGGTTGAAGCCGAGCGCGCCGACTAAGTCTGCGGCATCGCTTAAGATGGGGTCGCTATGCAGCATCACGCAAAAGCCAAGTAGACGCTGATCGATATCATCGAGCCCGATCAGGCTTGCGAGAGCTTTTAGGTTCCGTACCAGGCGATCGGGATAACTCACCACCGGATAGGCTTGATCGAATGCCTTTCGCTCCTTTCGAAGTCGGCGCAGCGCCATGCCGGCATCAAAGTCATCTTCGTCAATAAGATCCTGAAGACCTAGCTCTGCCGCCACGCTATCTTCGTTGAAACCATGCCGTTGGATAAAGTTTCGGTGCCCACCAAGATCTAACAGCATCATGTAGGCCCACTTAATAGATAGCTCGCACGTATCATCGCTATGCGGGCCATGAGACGAGATGCGTGATTCTGGACGGCGTTTCAGCATGATGCATTCCAATTCCCTTTTGAGAATTGCAGCATGCGCCAAAGGTGCGTCATCTTGTGTCGTACGACTGTCTAAAGGCCAGCCCACCATTGCCGCGCGTAGGTTGACCCGCCTCCCGACCCGCCGCGCACCAGCGCACAACTCAACACCTGGCCGAATGGTTGTGCTCTACACACGGCGGTAGCCCAGAAGCCTGCTGATCAGCGGCGGTGCGTCAGCATTGACGATCGGCCTGCTCGACCCCGAACCCATCGAACCACGACACAAGTTGACGCGACTCTAGGGCAGCATTCAGCCGGTACCTGGAATATAGGAGGTCTAAGGTGGACAGAATTATAAAAGAACTTCTGGAGTCGCTGCTTCAGGAGTCCAGCGGTACTAAGCGCACCGGCAAGCGCATCCTCAACTTAGCCGGCTTTCTGAGTTCAGGCGAGGTACCCGAACACATTCGTCAGCAGCTTAATAGTCTGTCACGGCTACTTGTGCAGCAAGACGCGTTCGACGCCGTTCTAGAGCCAATTTCCCTGCTCGCCCGAACCGGGCTTAGTCGTCCTTTGGACGCGGAAGCTATCACGTCCCTGAGCGGCAGTCTTGAGTCCATCCGCAAGGAAATCACTTCCATTGATGACGTTAACTACGCCGAACTAACGGCGTGGCTAGTCGGCCTGGCTCAAGCAAGAAAGATAATTCGGGCGAAGCAGGTAGGCTAAGGCGGTTAAGTGGATCATCACGTACATACTTTCAAAACCCACAGTGCAGCTGATCGATACGATTCGGAAGCTTATGCCCCTCGTTTAATAGCAGAACTCCGTCGTGACTGAATTGACCGCCCAACTGTTTTCCCATCCTGTCACGCTTTCATCCGCGCTTCTCGCCCGAGGCTTTCTAGTTGATTTGATCGGCAACGATATTTTCCTGACAGACAATGCGTGCTTTCACGGCAGCGAGCCCGGGTTTAGGCGGACCTACCCCTCCGATGCTGTATTTCTTGCGATCACGTTAAGCCGGATTGGTCTGGATGGATTGAGCAGGACCGACGATCCCGTACGCCCTTTCAAACTCATCCACGGAGACCAGATCCTTACGGACAGTCAGGTGTCGACGCTATTCGACCATGAACACGTTCAGCGCCAGGCATCCTATCTCTCCGAAATGGAGGCACCCTACTATTTCAGGCGCAGGCTGCATGGAATTAAGGTGCCAACATCCGTACTCGACCCGCACGTAGCGCTTCTGGTCAAGGCGCTGTCGGCTACGGGCTGTTTTAGCTTTTCATCTTGTGACGGGCATGAACCTGACGGCCCATGCGGCACCATGCCGTTAGAGGTCTCGCTTGTAGGTGAGATGAGTACTGCATGGGCAAAACACATGCTGGCCCAGGCGGCGGGCGCCGGCATTCAGTTTTCAGAGCTTCGTCTGAACTACGGCAGTTGGTGCTTGGAAGAGCACCTTCCAGCGGCAGGCCTTGAAACGCGCGAGCTTGTGTTGGTTCGTAGGCAGGCGATTGAGCTGGGACAGTTTCTCTACACCAACCGGCTACGACTGCGCCAGGAGAGGATCCGTTGGATGGAAACTTTTCGGCCACGCGGCAATGAAAACAGCGCGCCGATGAACACGGGGCGGGAAGCCATCCAATTCCGGGTGCGGTTATCCGATGCGTCTGGCCTTGCGGTGGAGTTCACGGTCCGAGGTTACCGCGAGCTAGACGAGCGCTGCAGATCAGCCTTTTCGTGCTGGCAGACGCTAAATCCATACGAGAAGCGAAAGCCGTGGTGGTTCGCACAAAAGGAACTGGATGAACTGGATGCGAAAAGCATGCTGGCACATGAGGAATTGAGAGTCTGCGAGCTCGGGCTGCGCGAAGCCGCAGGCCCTATTTCGCCGGGCAATATCTCAGATTTCCTGCAGAAGACCCAAGCAGTTCGCCAACACGACAAGCGTCTCAGCTACCTGCGTCAACTGCGTTCGGCGCCGGTGCTGCAGATAGAAATCGCCGCTCCAGGACAAGAAGAATGGCGAACCCCCTGGGGAGATTCGAAGCCGGTACGTATCAGGATCATCAGAACTGACAGCAGTGACCATCCTGAGCAATGGCGCTTCGTTTTCCGTCGCACCGCCTTGAAAGGCCGCACTTCTTCTACCGATAGCTGGTTGTTACTCTGGATGGGCTTTCGCGAGGCGTTCAGGGACGTGATCTAATCGTATCGAGGCGGAGGTACCCATGGCCTGTGGCTGGTCTTGTCCTGAGTTCGAATGTGTCAGGGAACGGAGGGCCAGTGCGACCGCCCACGAACGGAAATGGAACCGGTGGCAGAAACGGGCTGCGCCGATCGGATGTAAATAGGGGGATGCAGTCCGAATGATTCAGGACAACTGCCGCCCCTTAGCCATAAGCGACGAGCCGAGCCTCCAGCTATTAGCTTCCACCTCAACGAAGCGGTGACCCCACCGTCCTCTAATAGCGGGATATCGAAGCCGGCGCTATCGTTCTGCATGTCAGCTACCAGTTCGTGCACTGGGAGATCAAGGCGAACTATTAAGCGCTTCAGGGCCGATAGGCGGCCACGCACACGCCGTCACGCATTTCTAGCGTCAACGTGACCTTTTCCTCCCGCTCCAGCAGTAGGGCTTGAGCTTGCTCAATCTGCCCTCGCGCCTGCTGGCGGTCGGCAGGCAATACCTGCTCTAACCATTTCTGTAGGGCGATGCGGTTGACTTGTAAGGCCGTACGGGAGTCTCGCAGTGAAGTGAGCGTATTGATACGCAGGGCTACTGCTGCTTCGAAGCGCTCCAGAGGACCACCTAGAGACAGGAAGGCATCGGCCTCATCGTGCAACTGCCGCTCGCGGCTCACTTGCAGCACGCTTTCGCCTTCGATTTGGCGAATGGCGCTTAGCGCCAGCCAATGGGCGCTCACGCACAGCTTCCACTGTTGGAAGGTACTGGATGCTGCCTCCTGCGCTTTAAGGATTTTCTCCGTGAGCGGCTTTGTGGTATCTAGAAATCCTGGGGCTTCAAACTCCTGCACCTGTTGGGTTAACGCCTCCAGCTCAGCGACGAGATGATCCGCGATGCTACCCATCTCATGCACAACCTGGTTCAGCAGCGGGAGAATTCGGGTGAGGTCTTCCCCCTTGCGCAGCGCTTCGATAACCGAAACTAGGGATTTTAGCGTTCCGGTTATTTTAGATTTGCGTTCCTGATCGAGGAAACGGGCGATACCCTCGACACCCTTTTTTATTTCATCCAGCTTCTGACTGATATCTGCCAAATGCTGTTGAGCAACAATCACTGAGGCAATTTGGAACATTGCAGCTGCATTCACCAGATTCTGCAAACGCTCCGGCTCGAATAACCGAGCATGCTCCTTAAACGCCCCGTTACTGCTGCGAACGAACGCACGATAACCATCGTTATCTGCAGCGCGTGCAAGCGTGCCATCGACGACCACGTGCATTAAGTTCGAGCTCGCAGCCTCTGCGGTGATAGCAGCGCTGAGAATAGGTTGTATCAACGGCGAGAGCCGGTCGATCCCGGTTTCGGCGACATGGACGGCGGTGGCATTAGCTGGCACTTCACGCAGGGCCGAGACCTGAAGTAACGGCTTGTCTGCCCTGGCGCCGATCAGCACCAGCGATTGTTCAATCAAATGATATTCAGGCATTGCAATCGATTCCGTCATTATTCAGCTGACAAGCGCGCAAGGTGTTTCAGGCGTATGTAAGCAATGTGCGCAACACAGGGGACTGTAACCCGGTAGGCCTCGCTGGCCGCACTTTGAATACCCGCAGCAGTCGCCAGAGGCCCGAGTGCTAGGCCGGCAAAGCGCGAGGCAACGGCAGTAGCTCCCCACGAGAGCGCTCCTTCAAACATCAACGGGGTGATACAGCTCCCTACGGCCGAAGCCAGCCGGGCGGCGCTTCCTGCGTCGAGGCGAAAGCTTGCCAACAGCGTCTCCAGGTTTAGTTGCGCAAAGCCGCTAGCATTCCCGTACTGGCGCGCAAATGCTGCACGCTCTTGCTCGCTCATCTTCGACCACTGCTTGCGCACCAGCTTGTCCAGCACCTGGAGTTCAAGGGCAGCGACCTCGTTACCGTGTGCTTCGCCCCCAACATATCTCAGTACGTCGCTTACGATCTCTGCATAAGGCACGCCATTGCGGCGCACCAGGTTAACCACGCTGTTGCCGCCGAAGTGCTGCAGTTCGCGAATCAGCAATACAAGCTCACCGCGCGAGTACTGGTTCGCATTGCGCGCCGCCACCAGCGTATTACGTACCTCTGAGGCCATCGCCAGGCGGCCCTTACCGTTATCCGTCATGAAACTGACTAAATCGTGGATGTCGGCAGGTTCTGCGCTCTGTAAAAGGACCAATAACGGCTGGTCATCGCGGATCAGATCTTCATCACTTACCATAGTAGTCTCGCTCGATATTCGGGTGGTCGGCTCGGCCAGCTGGGAACGGTGGCTGGGTTTGAGCCGGCAAGCCCTAGATCGGCATCGAAGGGGCATTCTTGAGCGTTAGAGGAACGGTCAAGAACTTGCTGGTTGGGCCTGTTCAAAGGACTTGAGCAAGGCATTCAGCCTACGAAGCTGCACCACCGCATCTTCTGCCGCTTTGACAGGCGACAGGCTACTACCCCGGCAGATCGTAATGTTCCCGTCGGCTTGGCGGGTCTGGCGAATGTTGTTTCGGCTACGTTCCGAATTTGCGATATCCAAAAGTCGGGCCCGGTGCTCTGCCTTGACGCAACTCAGCGATAAGTAGGTGGTAATACGGAAATGCTCAAAGCTCGTGGCCTTAACCGCACCGTTGTGATTCGCAGCAAAGACATCGGCCAGATGCTGCGCTGGGGAGAGAAACGCAAGCCATGGCGCAGCCTGATGGCTGACGGAAACCCAGCCGACCTGATAGACGTAAACAAGCTGCTCGATCACGACTACGAGGAACAGCGCGACCGCCTGCTTTCCCCAGACGAAATCCGCGAGCTACGCGATATTTTCGAGAGCCTGGAGCGCGACTACGACGCCCTGCCCGCTGGCCAGAAGTACTCCAGCATTCGCCCGGTCAACCCACGTGTTCAGTGTGCCATGTGGATCTGTCTAAGCACCCTCTGCCGCATCGGCGAGCTGCTCAAGGCAGAATGGCGTCATGTAGATCTGGGGAAAGGCACCTGGTTCATCCCGGCCGAAGCCACTAAAGGGCATAAAGGCAAACGCCAGGATCATCATATATTCCTCTCGGAGTTCTCCGTGGGGCAGTTCAGGCGCCTGCAAAAAGAGACCGGCCATACGCCGTTCTGTTTCCCCAGTAAGGACGAGATAAATCACGTCGATACCAAGACGGTCAGCAAGCTAATTGGCGATAGACAGTGCCGGTTTAAGAATCGCAGCAAGCCTTTGGCGGGCAGGCATCATGATGACTCACTGGTCCTGAGCAAGGGCAGTAAAGGTGAATGGACGCCACACGACCTGCGACGCACAAGCGCGACCATGATGCAGGAGCTTGGTGTCACACTAGAAATCATCGATCGCTGCCAGAACCACCTGCTGGGCGGCTCCAAGGTGCGCCGGCATTACCTACACCATGATTACGCCAAGGAGAAAACCGAGGCATGGCGGCTGCTGGGAGAGAAACTTGAGTCAATTCTTTCCCGCAATGCAGGAGCCCCTATTGAGGCTCAGTAGCCAGCTTCTTTTTGGTGACGAAATGCCAGGACATACGCGGTATCGTCTGGACGCTCATACCGGTAGAGCGCAACGTACCCTGACTCACCAAACTCAATGATGAGCTCCCGCAACTCCGGCAGATCTGGAAATGGGCGTCCTACTTCAGGGCTTTCCTCCAATCGAGCAAATTGTCGCTCAATTGCCTGCGCAGCACGCCGTGGGACCAGTGGATCTTTATTGGCAAGATATCGCCGGCAACGCTCCAAGCCCTGCGCTGCGCCTTCGGTGACAATCACTCGTGGCACTTGGGAAGCTCTGTCTCAGCATCTGTACCCCAGCTACTGAGCCAAGTGCGAGCCTCTTGGCTGGTCAAATGCCGGCCGGATTCCTGGTACGCCGCCCACGACGCTAAGGCTTCCTGCTTAAAGCTCTCACGCGCTTCTTCCCGCTCGACGTACTGCGCGATCGCCTCGCGCATGATCCAGTGAGATGAGCGCTGGCGCTGGCTAGCCAGCTGCTGAATGCGGCTTTTCAGCTCATCATCGATCTTGATGGAAGTAGCCATGGTCAGCCCTCCGTTATCTAAAGGTATTACCTTTTAATAAGGTAGCAGTCACCGGGCGAAGCTGTCCACGCTACGGTGACAGACATTATGATGCTGGCTATGTAAGAAGCGTCGCTCGCCGAGTATTGCCTGGATGGATTTTTTCGCCAGCTATGACATGGCCGCCTAACAACCCTCTGATCTTCTTGCAGGTCCAGCTGTCCTCCGACCTCAAGAAGCTCGAGGCTTTGTATTCCAACCATAAGCGGAACCTCCATTCCCTTGAACGGCGGATAGAGTGGCTATCCTCGGCTGACGAGCGAGCAGACAAGGCTGTTCAGCGCTGGACCAAAGAAATCGACCGGCGGAATGCGGCAGCGACACCCGACTTTAAGTTCGTGGCGGGAGGGCGGACCTATGGAAGCGACGACAAGCCGGCGCTAGTAAACCGATTTGCCTCAGTGATGAAAGAGGCGCATCAGATGAAGACGGCGTCACCTTGGGAAGCGCCCCGGCTTGTAGACGTCGGAGAGTACCGCGGCTTTAAGGTGCAAGTGTCGGTGCATTTAGATACCGCACGGTTCACCGTCTTTGGCCATGACAGTTACGAGCCGGACAATATGCGCTACTCCAAGGACGACAGCTTTAGCCTCAACGGATTTATCAATCGGATGGACAATTTCCTAGATAAATTCGAAGCGTGGCGTGCCGCAGCGGAGCACGGGCGACACCGCGAGAAAGAAGAGCTCCAGAAAGCCGTGGCTGAGAAAGCCAAGCCGTTCTCTCAACAGGCGCGCCTGGAAGCTCTGCGTCAGGACGTGCGCGACGTCATGTCCGAGTTGAAAATTATGCAAGGCGATCCGGAGTACGTGTCCACATGGAAACCTAGTAGCCAGCAACAAAATGACCAGAGCCGGTACAGGGCTAAAGCCGCTAGCTAGTGGTAGTTACCATCGATCTGACGTCAGCAAGAACTTAGCGGCCGGTGTTGCGTGTACGCCTCTAGGGGCGTACATTAGCCGAATCAGGGGACGGTAGAGAAAACGGACAAAATCGTACGCTAAGCATGCGGCCTGTCAGGTTGAGGCCATAGAGTTTGACGTTTAGGCGTCAGATAATGCAGAAAGCGGCCCTAGTCTGACGCGATGCCAGTGAGCCGACTGACGCCCAGTTGAGGTGTACCCTAACTGGGCGCGGCTTCTGCGACTGCGTGACATCCGTAGCTTCGCACTTAAAATTGTCAGTTTCAGAAGACGACTGCACGAAATGTCAGAAGTCGACTGCACTGCAGTCGGTAGAGCTGGATTGGGATGGTCGGTGAGGCGCCTAGATGGTCGGGCCGCTATCGACCCAGAGCCGGCATCACGGGCGGCTCTCGGCGTCGTGGGCGTGGCCGATCGCCTCCCGCAGGCGCCGGTCCAGCTTGCCGCAGTCGAAGATGACTTTCTGGAAATGCACCGCCTCGACGGCATCCAGCGGGACGTGGAAATCGCCCGCGTTCTCCACGTACACCACCAGGCTGTCGGCGGAAACCTCCCGAATGGCGCCGAACGCATCGTCTCCGTCGGAAACGAATGTCTGATAGCCGATATCGATCTGCTCGCGCATCATGCACCTCCTTTCACGTGAATCCAGTGTACGGTGAGTCGTCAGCCACGCAGCAGCGCCGACTCCTCCAAGTCGAGCTCGCGCTGTACGCGACGGAAGGCCTCATTGCTCAGCCGGCCATCGTCGCGCAGCCGAACGAACTGTTCTCGCTCGGCGGCAATCATTTCGCGCGCGAGCTGGCGGTAAGTTTCTCCTGCAGATGCCTCGGGCTCGCCCTCGTCGAGCTCCTCCTGTGCGGCCGTCTGGCGATTCTCGGCGCGTTGGCGGAGCTGGTCGACCACTTCCGTACGCGCGACCCCCGCTTCCACGATCTCGTCCAGGCGATGCAATGCAGCCGTCGCCGCCGCGCGGCGCGCCTCGACCTCCTGCTCGGTATCGCGCCGGGCCTCCTGGTCCGGGTGCGATGACCGCGGCATCGGCAGGGTGAACGCCTTGCCGTCGGGGCCGCTGTACTCGCGGTCGTCGTTGGGCCGGCGAGTATACACGTTGCAAACGGCGTTTCTATCGCCATTGACATTCGGATCAATCGTAGAATATCGGGCCTTGAGCGGCTGCCCGCGCCGAACCCGCGCGGCCGCTCGGGCGCTAAGCGCGCCGGGCCGGCCAGTCGCTGCCGAGTGCGATACCCTGCTCGACCAGCCGCCGGCCGTAGCGCAGTTGCGCGCGCTCGGCCGCAGCGAGCGCGGCATCGATATCGTTCCCAGCATCGACCAGCGCCGCAGCCAGCCGGGCCGCATCGAAACAGGCCTTGGCCGCCGCAGCGGCGGTATGCGGGCGTACCAGAAAGGCGGCGTCGCCGAGCAGCATCACGCGCTCGAACACCGTGCGCTCCACCGCGATATCGGTGATCTTCTGGATGAACGGCTCGGCGGTCGCGGCCACCAGCTCGGCCATGACCGGGGCGAGCTCGCCCTCCGCCCGCCGTCGCAGCGACACGAGCGCCGTTTCCGAGGCACTGCCGCGCGGCAGCGAGGCGTGGTGGCGCGTGCCAAAGCGGTCGGTGAGGCAGGCGGCGAGTTCGTCGTCGTCGGCAGCCACGTACCACACCCAGTTCAGCCGCCGCTGGCCGACGCGCACATCGGCACCGTCACCGGGAATGAGATAGACCAGCATGTGCCCGCCGGAGCGCGCCTCGCAGAAGGTGAAGCAGTCATCGAAAGCCGCCAGCAGGTCGGCGCCGACCTCGGCTTCGGGTACCGTGCCGCGCCAGGCAATGTAACCGGCGTAGCGGGACTCGACCCGCGGTTGCAGCGCGCGCCGGGTGGCTGAATGGGCGCCGTCCGCGGCCACCAGCAGATCGGCCTCGATCGTATCGTGGTTGACAATTTCGACCGCGACGCCGCGCGCGCTGTTCTCGTAGCCCGTGACCTGGGTGTCCAGGTGGAACACGGTTTCTTGCGCGTGCGTTGCGGTGACTGTCATGCGGAGCGGCTCGTGGCTTTCAGTTGCAAGCGCCGGGGGTTTTGCCCCAGTTGCGGGGCCCGGCGCATGGCCGAAGCCGCGGCGTTGCTGGTGGACGAGGTCTTTCCTGAGCAGCCGGTCAGACAGTGGGTACTGAGTTTCCCTTATCCGCTGCGCTTTCTGTTCGCTAACAAACCCGAGGTGATGACCCGTGTGCTGGGCATCGTCTACCGGGTTATCGCCACGCACTTGATTAGCAAAGCCGGCTTCACCCGCACCCATGCACGCACGGGCGCAGTCACCCTGATCCAGCGCTTCGGTAGCGCCCTCAATCTGAATCTGCACTTCCACATGCTGTTTCTGGACGGGGTGTATGTTGAGCGCGGCGATGGCCGGATTCGCTTTCGCTGGGTCAAAGCGCCGCTGAGCGCGGAGCTCACCCACTTGGCCGACACCATCGCGCGCCGGGTCGGGCGCTACCTGGAGCGCCAGGGACTTTTGGAGCGCGATGCCGAGCATAGTTGGCTGGCAGGCGAAGACCTTGATCAAGACCCTATGAGCACCGTACTGGGGCATTCGATTACCTATCGTATTGCGGTGGGGCCCAACGCCGGACGCAAGGTGATGACGCTGCAGACCCTGCCGGCGGAGGATCCCCCGTTTGGCGAGCAGGCGGGACAGGTCAGCGGCTTCTCCCTGCACGCCGGCGTGGCCGCGCGCGCGGATCAGCGGGACAAGCTGGAGCGACTGTGTCGCTACATCAGCCGACCGGCGGTGTCGGAAAAGCGTCTGTCACTGACAAACAGCGGCCTGGTGCGTTACCAACTCAAGACGCCGTACCGCGACGGCACGACCCACATCTTCTTCGAGCCGCTGGATTTCCTGGCGCGCCTAGCCGCTCTGGTGCCACGGCCACGGGTGAATCTCACCCGATTCCATGGGGTGTTCGCACCGAATAACAAGCTGCGGGCGCAGGTGACACCGGCCAAGCGTGGTAGGCGGCGCCACGGTAGCGGCACCGAATCGGATGACAAAACCCCTGCCGAGCGCCATGTAGCCATGACCTGGGCGCAACGTCTCAAACGCGTCTTCGATATCGACATACAAACCTGCCAAGCGTGCGGCGGCGGCGTCCGGATCATCGCCGCGATCGAGGATCCCGCGGTGATCAAGAAGATACTTGACCATCTGGATCGACAGGGCGCCCTGCCACTGGCGAACCATCAACCGGTGGCGCGCGCGCCACCCGTCCCACAGCTTGTTCCGATTCTGCATTGACGCTTCGGCGCCGTTGACTCACACGACGGCAAGGTTGAGTTCGTGCCGGCGTTGAGGATGCGGCCTTCTGAGGCGCTCAGGGGTTGATTCTGACCGTATCGCGCGCCTGCCGCGCGCAGATTGGCTCAGCACTGGGAGAGACAACGCCCCCACATTGCCCCAAAGCCTGACACGAACTATGATCAGCTACTCGGGAAAGGGCGTTTGTTGTTCCTATACTCGCTAATGCTACGCCGACAGCGTGGCCAGCGAAAGCACGCAACACGCATGGCTGCAATGCATTCAGGCTATGGACGGTGGAATCAATATGGGTATCACCACTCACGCGCCTTATACGCAACGCTGAACTCAGCCGATGCCTTTTCGATGCATATGCCCACAATCAATTTCGGGCTAGACGATCCGCCCACACTGACCTTAAACCGCGCGGACGATAGCTGAGACCGTCAGCCAAGGCGCATTTTGCACTGGCCGCGGCGCCCATTGCACTCACGTCGCGAGCGGGGCGCAGCGACCCGCGTCATGAGGCAACAAAACCTGTCGATTTGTTCGCCGTGGTCATCGCAAATACGCTTTGGATGAAACACCGGACCGTTCGCCTATCCTCGACAGGGCCGTTTACATCGCTACAAAGCAGCCACCATCGATCCTATCCACGACTCAGGGATAAGGTCTGAGCACGGCTGGCAACAGTCGTGTCATGCGTTGCCCGGGACCGCCACCCAGAAAGGAAATCCGCCCTGAGTCGCTACGTCCCGCACGACCTTGAAGGTATTCATATCAATCACCGCGATCTTGTCGTCCGCAGTCACGCTGACATACAGCCAGCGCCCATCGGCGCTCGCACGCACTCCATGTGGGCTCTGGCCCACTTCGATCGTGGTGACCTTCTTCAATGTCTTTTGATTGAGGATCGTGACTTCGCGACCTCCGATGGCAACCGTGGCTACGTAATCACTATCTGGAATCACGTCGATGCCCCCGTGACTGGGCCCGATGTCGAAATGCGCCAGAACCTTCTGCGTGGCGATCTCCAGCACGGCCACGTGGCCCGTGAAGTCGCGTATCCACAGGCGCTTGCCGTCGGGAGACAGATCCAGGTTATGTGGCGTGGGCATCCCCTCGACCGGGATTTCGCCACTCTTCGTCTGCGTTGCCATATCGATGACGGCGATAGCCCCGCCGCCCTGCAGGGTCACATAAGCGGTCTTGCCGTCGGCCGTGAAACGCGCATTGTGCGGCGTCTTTCCGACCGCGATCTTCTTGATTAGCTTGTGCTTTTCAAGATCCAGCAGCGCAACCTCGCCGGGACCCGGCACGGCCGCCAGGCCGTAGTGGCCGTCGGGCGAGATCTTGACGCCCTGGGCGGCTTCGCCCACATCGAAGGTGGCCAGCTTCTGACCGGAACCGGTATCGAGCAGATAGACCGCGCCGGTATCGATATTGCTGACCAGTAATTGCTTGCCGTCTGCGCTCAGTGAATCGTAGTGGGCGCTGCCCATATCCGGGTAGACCTTGCCGGACGCAATATTCTCGACCGCATTGGCGTTTTGCAGCGCGGCATAGACAGGCCCCGGCACAGCCGTCGCCAACGACACGTCGGCCTTGAGCGGCTTGCTGGCCTTGGCCGCCTTGTCTTGCTCTGAGTCGGCAGCCGTGGCGCCTGCATCGGCCCCGAGATTCAAGCTCGAACGCGCATCGTGAACCGCGCTGGCACTGAGCGATTTGCTGCGCTCGGCGGCGATTTCCTTAGCCGTGTACGGCTTGAAATCGGCCGATAGATCCTGGTTGTTGCCCCAGGCTGTCAGCACATAATTGAGTGCATCAGCGATCTGGGTATCGTCGAGTCCATCTGCCCAGGGCGGCATGGCGCCGTTGTAGGTCGTGCCGTCGACGTCGATAGAGCCGGTCAGCCCGAACAGCAGCACATGCGCCAGATACTCGCGGCCACCCTCGACTGCCAGCACCGACGGCGCATGCCCGGCCTGAGGCGGAAAGGCGCCGGGTATGCCCTTGCCATCGGCCTGATGACAGGCCGCACAGTTCTGGTTGTATACGGACGCGCCGGGGCCGTCGCTTTTGGCGGGCGCGACCGCAGCAGACGCCTGATCGCCCGAGCCACCCGCGGCAGACGACGACGCGCCCGCGGCCTGTGCCGAGCTATCGCCGCTCTGACTGACCTGTTCCGGGGTGACCGTATCCTGATCTATGGTGTCGGGCGTGTAATGCGATTGCAGATACTCGATGATCTGCGGCACCGCGTTTTCCGGTATGTACTGCTTGGCACCAAAGGTGTTGAGCATCTTGTGAACGGTGTCGTCCCATTGCTGGGCGGACAGCGGCGGCTGCATGCTGATATAGGTCGTGTTGTGACAGACCGAGCAATAAGCCTCGACCTGGGCCTTGCCCTTGCCGTCCGCCAGCGGCGGGGTATAGCTCGGCCAGTCGCCGTGAATACCGTAGCTGGATCCGGTATCCAGGCTCTCCGGTTTGGGCTGATCGGCGCTGCCGAGCACGCCCTGGCCGTATTGGCCTTCGCTGACATAGCCCGGCGGATTGGCGTTCGCGCCGGCCTCGTCGGACTGATATGCCCAGGCGCCACCGGCCGCAACGACAAACGTGACCGCCAGCATCGGGATGGCCGCGCGCCGCAACCGTCTTGTATGTGTCTGCTTCATGTTGTTCTCCCTGCCTGCTGTACCGCGCTCAAGCCGCCGGCCCGACGGTGAGTTGTTGTTGTTCGATCTTGTTCCATAGATAACCACCCGGGTTCCAGAGCCCGTCCTTTGGCTGGATATTGCCCTTGGCGTCGGTAGCACGCACGGCGAGCATGTACTGGCCCGGCTTGTCGGGCGTGAAGTCCGCATGCCATTCGCGAAAGCTGTAGGGGCCGTGATCGGTACCCAGCGTGGCCTCGCGCCAGTTCCGGCCGCCGTCGGTGGAGAACTCCACCCTGGTGACCGGCCCGGTACCGGAGAACGCCACCCCGCGCGCGGTCAGCGGCATGCCGGCCACGGCCTTGGTCGCGCCGTCGGGCGTGGCCATGAACGAGCGCACCGGCATGTTGACGTTGCCGATCGGCACCATCGCGACCTCGTCGTTTTTCACGGCCTCAGGCGTGGTCGCACCATCGGGCGTATCCGGAATCTTGTAGGCCTTGGCCATCCAGAAGTTCGTATCCTCGTGGTCGAGCAGGCGAATCCAGGACACGTGCTTGACCCAATAGGTCGCGAACTTGCCGGGAAAGACCATTCGCGTGGGAAAACCGTTGAGCATGGGCATCGGCGCGTCATTCATGGCATAGGCAATGATCGCCTCGTCCAGCGCCGGGTCGTCGATATCCCACGATTTCATGAACGCATGCGACCCGTAGCCCGCCGGGCCCTTGCCGAAATCCAGGCCCTGGAACTGGATCTGCACCGCGCCCTTGGTCACGCCCGCTTTTTCAAGCACATCACGCAGACGCACGCCGGTCCATTTCGCGTTGGCGATCGCGCCGTTGCCCCACTGGCCACCGGCCATGCGCGGGGTGAAATAGCTGCGGCTGTTGCCCGAGCATTGCAGCACGGCCGCTACATCGTGCGGCTCGTAGTCGTTGAGCAGGTCGGCAAAAGTCAGCGACAACGGGCTGTCGACCTTGCCTTCGACCTTGAGCCGCCATTTGGCCAGGTCGACGCGGTTGGGTTCGCCCGGCAGGTGATAACGCACGAACATCGCCTCGTTGGGCGTAAACGCAGACGCGAAGTAATGGCGCGGCGTCTCCAACTGCACCGGGCGATCGGTCAGGCGCAGCAGAGGCAGCTTCTGCGGAAAAATGACGTACGGCCCGATCGAGTTCCAGTAGGGATTGGGCTCGGGGCCGATATACGCCGGCATCGCGGTTCCGGTCTGATTGGCCACCGCCGCATTGGCCCGCCCGCTTGCTGCCTCCAGGCCGAGCCCGGCAAAGGCCAGCCCGGCCGCGCCCATGCCGGCGCCGCGCAGCAGCGCGCGCCGTGACGCATCGGTCGGCTTGTTGTCGCTTGGATCGTTATCTCGCATGGTCTGTCTCCCGTTATCTATTTATTCAGCTATACCCCGCGGCTTGCCGCGGCCACCTTCCCAAAGGGTGAGAGACATCAGTTCTCCTCTGTGGTCGACCGCGTGGTTTCATACCGCACGGTTGAAAGACATTTGATTGTGCTGCGGCGTTTGCGTGCCGCTTGTGTCGACTGTACGACCCGGCCTGTCAGCCTGCAAGCAGCAGGCCACCGCCCAAGGCCAGGCCACTGATCCACAGCGCGACGACCGCGCCCAGAAACAAAGGCTTCCACCCCAGCCGGGCAACCGAGACCAGACGTGTCTGCAACCCCATGGCCACCATGGCCGCAGCCAGCAACGCGGAATCGGCCGTGATCAGCGTATGGTGCATCGTCTCGGACATCGGTACGAAAGAGTTCACGACCACCATGAGCACGAACAACAGTACGAACAGCGGAAACGGTGACCCGGCCTTGGCCTCGCCGGCCCGCCGAAGGCCGCCTTAGGGCAGCTAAAAAGCGATGCTCTTCGCTTGAGCGGAGGCCTTCTACTTAACAGCCCAAACCTCGTCCGCCAGCTGACCCTTCCGATAGGTCATGGTTTGAATAACCTGAAGCTCTTTTTGGCCTTTATACAGGACCCTGGCAGAGACAGTTGTTTCGTCCACAGATGCTTTCTCAACCAGCTCTTCTATGTTTGCGGATAGCGGACCTTGGCCTTCCACGAACTTTTGCCACACTTTTTCGATCGAGTCTGTACCGTCATACGATCCCTGCAATGGCCCACCTTTCCAGGAAAGATGGGCATAGGGTGCATACTGGCCTAGCAACGCTGGCAGGTCATTTTCCGCTATTGCCCGGATGTGTAGCCTGGCGTCATCTTCAGCCGTGCCGGCTTGTGCAAGACCTGCAGAGGCCAGGAGAAAGAGAGTCATGGGGAGTGCTTTGATATTCATAGGGGCGTCCTAAAAGGAAAGAACCAGCGTACTCCGTGTGAGCACACGCTAGTACTACGCCCCGCTAAGGTTTTTATTCCGAATTTTTTCTGGAGACTGGAATAATTTGCTCACCTGATCGTCTAGCGTCTGACAGCTAACCAAGCAGGCCTCTAATCAAATGACGCAAGGGATCACAGACGAACAGTTCCGAGAGCTTCTTCCTCGTCTTCGCCGTTTTGCTCTATGGCTCACGCGAAACAGCGCTACCGCTGACGACCTAGTGCAGTCTTCGGTCGAGAAGGCTTTAACTTGGCGCGGTACGCGTCAGGAAGACGGCGATCTACGCGCTTGGTTGTTCACCATTTTGTATCGGCAGTTCATCGACGGCCAGCGTCGCCAGCGTCGCTATGCTCGAATACTTTCAATTTTCACTTATGTTGACGAAGAGACCAGCGCTACTGAGGATGTAGCCGAAGCGCAATCCACGCTTGAAGCTTTCGGCAAGCTCACAGCTGAGCAACGAGCATTGCTCCTCATCGTAGGAGTTGAAGGGCTAAGTTACCGCGAAGCGGCAGAAAGCCTGGGTATTCCTATCGGGACCGTAATGTCCCGGCTGGCCCGCGCCCGCCAAGCGCTACGCGTTTTAAGCGAAGGGCAGATTAATCTTCCATATATGCGGTTACTGAAATGAAGCCGACCCTACCGACCTCAGATGAATTGAGCGCTTTCATAGATGGCGAACTCCCACCACGTCGAATGGCAGAAATCGAATCGTTAGCGGCCAAGGACTCAGAGCTAGCTCAAAAAGTCGCCTCGCTTGAATACGATGCTCAGCAGCTTCGGGCAGCGTTAGCTGGGCTTCCTACAAGTGCGCCTGCGATTGAGTTAGATCCGGCACGGCTTCGAGTTGAAATAAAGCAACGGCGGCAACGGCTCGTTGCGACTGCGGCTTCGCTAGTCCTAGCGCTAACGCTTGGCATCACTGGGGGGTGGCATGGTCGAGGAGCATTCACTCCATCAACTGGCCTGCCGATGGCTGACGCTGTTGAAGCCTATCGCTTATTTAACAGCGTTAGCTCTCCGGCCGTTGATCTCGCTACCCATGAAACCAGCACATTGCAGCGTTGGCTTGATTCGCACTTTGAGGCCGCAGCACCCATGCCGGACTTCGAACCGTACGGATTTCGGCCGGTCGGCGCGCGCTTGATGGCCACCGACCAAGGAGCCGCCGCCATGGTGCTGTATAGGGATGATCGAGGCGAGACCATACTGTTTTACGTTCGGCCTCCAGGGCACAAAACTATTGGCCGAGGTAGCCGACGAGCTGAGGGCTTAGTCGCCCAATACTGGGCGGACGGGACGTATCACTATGCTGTTGTGAGCCAAGGCACCAGTCCAAGATCCGCAGCCGTACAGCAAGCTATAGCTCCTTTGATATAGCGCGAATCGATAGAGCAGGTCCGGTGTAAGGTTCAGACGTGAGGAATGATAACGGCCTGTAAGCAAATATTAACAACTGGCCTATGAATGCGATATTCCAGGCAAAGGCGCGTGAGAAGCTCTGGGCGATATCTCGAAGACTGGAACCAGCCGGCCGCTTACAGATGACGGAATTAGGGATTCCTCTACCGCCCCTGCAGCGAGTCCATCCGGACGCTTAGAGTGGGTTGAGGCGTTCCGATGTGAGGCCGAACTGCGCTTCGGCAAGCTCCACCATCGTCCGAGTCGAGTTCGCCAGTGCAGTGGGCCGGGGTAGCTTCCGCATCCGTGCTCAGTGTCGATCAGGTATTTTGAAGAGTGGGCAAAGTAGGCCTAGCCGCTTGGCACCCCGAGAGCGCGGCCCTGTCATTGTTCGGCGCCCCCTTACTCTCAGTGATCCGCACTGGCATGTCGCGCTGAGGCGAGCCTGCCAGTTCGCGGCGGGGGTTGTCGGAGCTGCTTTAGACATCCCCTGGCCCGTGGTGTGCGCAACAGCATCAAAGCTGCGCCCAAGCTGAAGTAAAGTGTCCAAAGTGCGATATCCGATCGAACCACCCACAACATGTGCAGCAGCACTAAGCCGAGTATCAGGTAGACCAGCCGGTGCAGTGTTTTCCAGCGAGCACCAAGCATACGCATGCTAAAACGGTTAGATGTCGCCGCGAGCACGAGCAGACTCAGCCACGCCAGTGCTCCAACGATGATGTAGGGACGCTCGGTCAGCTCTGTACTGAGCTGCGACCATTCCTCCCCTAAGATAAACAGCAGATACGACACCAGGTGTAAGCATCCATAGGCGAAAGTCCATAGGCCGAGCTGTCTTCGGACTAGAGACCAGCCGGCCCAGCGCGTCACCCATTGCAAAGGCGACAGCGACAGCGTGAGGAGCAGGAGAATTAGGCCTCCAAGCCCTAGCCGCTCGACCAGTACTTTCCCCGGGTCAGGCCCGAGCGCAGAAGTCCACGCCTGATAGAGCCATAGCAGCGGCCAGACGGCCGCAGCGATGAACACTGCGCTGCGAAAGACCGGATGCTTCATCAGTAGAACTTGCTCAGATCCATCCCCTGATAAAGGCTCGCCACCTCGTCCTCGTATCCATTGAACATTAGCGTGTCGCGTACGTTCGGGCTGAAGAGATTGGTAGGCAGGCGCCGCTCGCGGGATTGCGTCCAGCGCGGGTGATCCACCTTGGGATTAACATTGGCGTAAAAGCCATACTCCTGAGGCGCAAGATTCTGCCAAGTCGTGTACGGTTGCTCTTCAACGAGGCTGATGCGCACTATCGACTTGATGCTTTTGAAGCCGTATTTCCAAGGTACGACCAGCCGCATCGGCGCACCGTTTTGCTCGGCTAGGACGCGACCATACATGCCGACCGCCATAATCGTAAGGGGATGCATGGCTTCATCCATTCGCAGCCCTTCGCGATACGGCCAGTCAATCAGACCAAAGCGTGACTTCACGGCTGGCATCACTTCGGGCAAAACCGCCGTCTGGAAGCTCACATACTTGGCGCCACCCGTGGGTTCGGCACGCTTGATCAGCTCAGCGAGGGGGAAGCCCAGCCAGGGAATAACCATCGACCAGGCTTCCACACAACGCAGCCGATAGATGCGCTCCTCAAGCCGGTGGGGCTGCACGAGGTCTTCAATACTATAGGTGCCAGGCTTGCCTACCGCGCCGTCTATTTCAACCGTCCAAGGCTGCGTATCCATTGCACCGGCACGTTTCGCCGGGTCATCCTTGTTTGCGCCAAATTCATAAAAATTGTTATAGCCAGTTGCGTCGTCGAAGGGCGTAATGGCTTCTCCACTGGCTATCATTGCCTTCCACCGAGCGGCCTGCAGTTTGTTGGAAAACCAAGCCGGTTGCTTGCCTGGCACCTGAACGTCATATGGCCCCGCTCCCTGCTCCGCGCGGCAAAGCCCCGGCAAGGCGATTGCAGCGACGCCAGCAGCACCTGCTATGAACCGCCGCCTAGATAGATATAAAGCTTCCGGAGTGATCTCCGATGGCTGGCAACGGGAATTGCTTGGTATCTCTACTAGCATGAAGGCCTCGCTATGATTCGTTGGCCTTGCAGCGATCCACTGCGGGCCTTGACCCGTCCGATGCCGCTCCGATTGCGCGTTGCAGGCGTACCTGCCCCAGCCGGGATAACTGCAGCATCAAGTCGGCTGGGATTATGAACGCACTCGGTTGCATACCGGCGTACTCGTATTACGAGCGCCACTACGATTTATTCCCAAAAGCGTTAGGCTTCATCGAAATCTCTTTTCATGGGCATCCAGTGCCTGGAACGAGGACTGCTTCGTAGTCCACTGACGTCAAATGCGAGCAAGGACACTCACCGATGCCAGCCCACCACCGGTCAGAAGGACAAACAGGCACAGCGCGAGAGCAAACGGTTTGATCCCCAATGCAGCCAGCTTTTCCAGCCGCGTCTCGTATCCCAGCGCCGCCATGGCCATGGTTAGCGCGACCTGACCGGCCAGCACCAACCCGTCATGTAGTGCTGTCGGCAGATGCACAATGCTGTTAAAGCCAACCATCACCAGGAACCCAAAGGCGAACCAAGGGATCACCAAGGTCCCCCGCCTGGTGCTATCCGCCGCGGTTCGCCGCTTGAGCCACCATTGGCCTACCAGCAACAGGAAGGGGACCAGCAGCATGACGCGTACGAGCTTGACGATCACAGCGTTGGCCAAGGCCGCTGGTCCCACTGCGTCGCCAGCGGCGATAACCTGCGCCACCTCGTGAATCGTTGCTCCGAGGTAAACGCCAAACTGAGCTTCGTCCATTCCGGTGAGCGGGTACAGCAGTGGATACACGAGCATCGCCAGCGAGCCGAACAACACTACGGTTGCCACGGCCATCGAAGTCGCCGCAGGACGTGCGCGAATGGTCGCTTCGGTCGCCAGTACCGCAGCCGCCCCACAAATCGCACTGCCTGCGCAGGTTAGCAGCGTGGTCTCGCAATCAAGCCCGAGCACCCGGGTGCCGAATTGATACCCGACCAACATCACGGTTCCGATGACGAGTACGTCGAGGAGCAGGATAGACGGACCCAGTGCGCCGATCTGCTGCAGCGTCATCGACAGGCCGAACAGCACGATGCCACCCCGCAGCAACCAGCGCGTAGCGAAATGCAGGCCGGGGCGCGCTGCCGACGCCAGCCGTTCGAGACGGGGCAGATTACCCATAATCAGGCCCAGCAAAAGCGCAAACACCAATGGACTGAATCCGCTCTCGCGCAGCCCAGGGATTAGCTTTAAGCCGTAGCCGCCGGCAGTCAGGATTCCACAGAGCATTAGCCCCTGCCACATAGTCGCTCTCCTCTGGCGCTTGTCGTTGCCCAAGGCTAGGTGCAAGGTAACGGCTATGTGAAAGTGGTTATAACGATATAACTAGTCGGAAAAAACACTATGCATTTAGGAGTTAGTTTTCGTCACCTACAGGTTTTCGTCGCCGTAACGCGCGCCGGCACCGTCAGCGCGGCCTCGCAAAACCTGAGTCTGTCGCAGTCGGCCACCAGCCAGTCGCTTGCCGATCTCGAGAAACACCTCGGCGTGCCCCTCTTCGAGCGACTCGGCAAGCGGTTGCAACTTAATGAGCTAGGCCGTCGACTGCTGCCCAAGGCCGAGCAACTGCTATATGACTTGGACACCTTCGTCGAGTCCGCTCGCGAGCCAGATGGTGAACTCCAAGGCATGCTGACCGTTGCGGCCAGTGCAACTATCGGAACCTACTTACTGCCTGGGCTGGCTGGGCGGTTCAGCGAGCGACACCCAGCGGTGGACCTTCAGATACGGCTTCGCAATACCGGCGAAGTGATCGCTGACCTGTTGCGGCTTGAGGCTGACCTGGGCCTGATCGAAGGCCAGTGCAGAGATCCGAAGCTCAAATCTGAAGTCTGGCGGCACGACGAGATGGTGGTAGTTTGCAACCCGGCGCACTCACTTGCCTCGCAAGGGCGTCTAGCCGACTCGGACATTCCGACCGAGCCTTGGATCTTGCGTGAACCCGGCTCGGGTTCGCGTGCGGTATTCGAAGCGGCCGTCCGTCCGCTCGTCGAGCGCATTAGGGTGCGAATGGAGCTGAGCCAGCACGAGGCCATCAAGCAAGCCGTACGTACCGGCTTCGGGTTGGGCTGCCTGCCGCGGCTAAGCGTGGCTGGTGAACTGGGGCGCGGCGAGCTGGTAGCGCTGGAGACAGACTTGCCGCTGACCCGCACCTTCTCGCTCGTATGGCACCCTGAGCGCTATCGCAGCCCGTTGTGGCAAGCCTTTAAGGTGTTTCTGCAGGAAGACGACCAGACGCTCGCAAAGCAAAAAGCCACCCAGTCAACGGCCAACCAGGTCAGGTCACTTTAATCTCGACCATTAGGCCAGCGATGCACAGCGCGGTGGCCATGAAGCCATCATTCAGGCGCCGCAAGGGAGCGGCGCTTTAGTGTGGCAGGTCGCTTTTCAATCCGTCCTCTCGGCCTGCTTCAGCTGGCCAAAGCCTGTTCATGGGATAAATCCGCGCACCGTTCGTACTCCGTCGGCCCTCTGGCACAAGGTGCCCGTCCTCGAAGATTTCTACGAAACCCTCAATCCGGGCGGCGGTTCGACACATGACTTCATAGGCCAGATATTCTTTGCGTGCTTATAACAAGGAAGGTGTACGCGGATGATGTAGGGGTAGCATGGCGGTGATCGTCCAGCATTTGAAACCCGTTTAGATATCCAGTAGTGAGCTTGGTGATAGCTACGCATGCTGCCGAAAAAGAACTCTTGTCCCTACCTCTAGCTTACCCAGCTCTCTGTGCCGGTGGCTTTACGGTGCGAGGAATGAACGGCTCCGCCCAGTAAGCTTGCTGGCTGAGCACATTGCAGGATCACCGCTGACCTAGTTACAGGCGCGCCAACATGGTAAGCAGCTGACGATACGGTATCAGCGGCGTCGATAATCACCATAACTAGACTTTCTTCTGCATCAGCCAGCGAAACATGATGATGAAGGCATTGGGTAACTCCGCCCGCTTCGACAGAGGATCTATGCCATGAATCATTTTGCCGCCATCGCCAGCATCGTCAATGCATCTGCGTTCAAGCCGATAGTGCGCTGAAGAAAGAAATAGAGTTCGAGCAGAAGCTCAAAGCCCTTCTCGAAAAATATGACATGAGCCTGAAAGATATTATCGGCATCTTCGAACCAGACGCCGGCGGGAATGCGCGTAAGGGCGCAGCGCCCACGGCTAAAATTTCCCGTCGTGAGCGGATCGTTAAACGTTATAAGAACCCGAGCAACGGTGAGATTGTTGAGACGAAGGGCGGCAACCACAAGGTACTTAAAGCTTGGAAGAAAGAATATGGAAATGACACGGTTGAGAGTTGGCGACAATAATTAGGCCTGTTGGATGAGCCGCGCTTGCCTTAGCTCTTTGAGCGCACCCGTTCAACCTTGAACGGGTGCAGTCCTACACGACCGGCCCAAACCAGTGAACTACAAGCGATATTGGATAAACGTTCTTTAGTTCCCTTATCTGCGGCCGACCGCCTGGTCTAGATCCGCGCGTGCTAGGTTACAGGACTTGGCGTTGAATGATATCGCCCAGCTTATCGGCACTGCCGGCGACTATCACTAGGTAACGTTTGAGCCCTTCCTTCGGCTGACTGACGACCTGCCTGATTGGTCCGACAGCGTTTACGATAGCAGCGCCTGCTGGATTGCTGTTAAACGAAGCCAAAGGCTGCAAATGTCCTGTTCCATCCGACCGTTCAGCAAACGCAAGCGTATATGGGTGCTTAGGCTCCAACCCTGTCACCGAAGCCTGTAAGACTTGCGTTAGGCCCTGTTCGAATAGGGTGACTGTAGTCGGGACAGCTTCACTATCTTTTCGTCCAGAAGGAGCAAGCTTTAGCTGAACGGTCTGCGCCGCGAGACCGAGCGGTTGGAGATTTGCCTTTCCATCTCCTTCAGGCACAGCGTTAGGAACGTACACAACCGCCTGAGGTGCTTGGCCTATCGCGATGTTTTTTACGACCTTATTCGTCTTGGTGTCAATTACAGCGAGCGCATCAGCATTTTCTAAACCAACGTACATACGACTGCCGTCACCAGATGGCCAAAGACCATGCGGAAGATGCCCTACGTCGATCGTAGTCAGAAGGTCGAAAGTGTCAGTGTCGAATACTTGAACCTGATTGAGACCACCCACGGTGACATATGCTCGGGTACGCCCATCAACGTGAGCGAGATTAACGTGGTTGGTTATAGGTCCCGTATCAAGTGTCCGCATCAGCTTGAAGGGTGGCCTTGCGTCAAATACCTGGACCTTGCCAACATCTTTGAGAGTAAGCCATAGCTGTTTGCCGTCGGGGGACGCTGCTAGATCGGGGCAGAAAGGGCTTGCCTGTGGGAGCGTTCCGACAACCTTATGGTTAGCTAGATCGATTACGCTAGTTTCAGGGCTGAATGACGAGCAGACATATCCGTACTTACCGTCCGGAGAAAATATCTGCATTCCAGGCCCCGCGGGGACTTTGATCCGTGTCTTCTGCTCAAAGGTCTTCGTATCGATCACAGCGATGTAATCTTCCCCGCGGACTGTCACCCACACTTCCTTCCCGTCAGGGGTAAAAAAAGCTTCGTGAGGTGAACGGCCTAGATAAGTCACGTGCTTGATTGAGTTGGTTGCAGTATCAATAAAGCTGACCGAATTTGAGCCGATTGAAACGACCGCTAGCGTGCGGTGATCCGGTGAGAAGCCCAAACCATGTACTAATACCTGGCCACGATACAAAGGACTGAGATTTCCCGGCTGTGGATCGCCAAGACGTATTACCCCCAACAGTTCATTGCTGGCTGGGTCAGTAACAGAAACCGTATTGGAAAATTGTTCTGCAGCATAAACACGGTCACGATGGCTGATTGGGATGTCGGGCTTGTTGGTTGAGCCGGGAACTTGTCCAGCGAACAATGGCGCCGAGAGCGTTACCAAGGCGGCCGCAATCGCCGCGCGGAGACGTAAGCGATGTGTCATAGATAGCTCCGATTTAGTGGGGGGTATGGTGCGGATTGGTAGGAGATTGCTGAACCGAAGCAGTAGTTTGTGTCGGCAATGGATCGCCGATAGCGAGTCTCATTGCAAAGATTTCTTGCTCCTGAGTGATGATGATTTCTTGAGCTAAGCGCTTCAGGGGTTCGCTAGTCCCGTAGCGGAGCATGGCTTGCGCCATGTCTATCGCACCCTGATGGTGCGGAACCATCATCTCAACGAAATCGCGATCAACGTCGCCTGTTGGAGATACGTGCATGGCTTCCATCATGCGTGCCATGGCAGCATCGTTATCCGCTACAAAACCAGATGGTGCTGAAGAGTGGTCCGTATGACCTTCACAAGCGAAAGCGGTGGTGCTGCAAGCTAAAACACTGAGAAACAGTACTAGCTGGGCAGTTGGGTATGTCGGTAGCGCTTTGGTTGTCATCGCTCGATCCTGAAGTGCGTTGTGTGCAGTCAGGACGAACCGCGTGCGTATATATTCCGCGGGAGCAAACTTATTTTGGCGGCGGCGATTGGTAGCGTCGGTCGCAAGCGAAAGTCTGACGCTACGCAGCCGTTGACCTTTGCGAACGAGCTCTATTGGCCGGTTAGCGACGGCTTGGCCGTGGCCGTCGCTATGCATCGCACGGTCAAACTTCGGTAAGCTCCGCCATCTCCAAGGCGTCGTCTATCTCGGTCCCGAGGTATCGGACAGTGCTTTCCAGCTTCGTATGACCGAGCAGCAGTTGAACCGCTCTCAAGTTTTTCGTCCTGCGATAGATCAGGGAAGCCTTGGTACGTCTCATTGTGTGAATGCCATACATGGCAGGATCAAGACCAATAACCTTCACACAAGCTTTAACGATACGAGCGTATTGCCGAGTGGATAGGTGTTCAGAGGGGCGCAGCCGGCTCGGGAAAAGATAGTCCTCGCTGCGGAGCTGTGCCTGGTGCATCCAAGTTTCGAGAGCCGTCCTTGTTTGCTCTGTGATCAGGAACTGAACTGGTCTCTGGGTTTTCTGTTGCATCACGATGGCTCGCGATGCAACGTGCTTACCATGGGCAACATCACGAACACGGAGCCTGGTTAAGTAAAAGGCTCGCAATTTACTGTCAATGGCTAAGTCGAAGAGCGCCAGATCTCGGGTTTTGTTGGCGATTTGCAGCCGCAACCGAATCGCCCAGATATCTCTAAGGCGGAGCGGCGCTTTCTGCCCGATCAATTTTACTTTGTCCCAGGGCTGATGGCTGTAGGTAGCATTATTATTCATGGGGTTGTCCTCCTCGTACGGGAAGACAAGGATGGTTAGCTAGGGCAAGGGGCGCTAACGGCCAGAGGCTGCCAATACTTCTGACCGGCTCCGGCAGGGTCAATGAACGGCACTTCAATGGTCTGTTGCCGCCCGTTTACCTGCATACGCTTGAGAGATCCACTCAGCGGTTCGCTGGGCGTAATCGATACGGGTTCAATCCTGCTTCAGACTTTGATGTGTTCCACAGGCCCTAGTTGTGAGAGTACGGTCAGGCACTTCTCGATTAAGACACTACTTAGGTTTTATCTGATTGCGGCTGGCTGGCGTACCCTGTATGCCGCGCAAAAGGCAGGGCAGTTGGCCACAACCGGCCTGTATGCCCACGTTCGCCACCCCCAATATTCCGGCTTTGTGCTCATCATGTTCGGTTTTCTGTTACAATGGCCCACGCTGCTGACGCTGGCCATGTTCCCGGTGCTGGTGTGGATGTACTCGCGCCTGTCTTTGTATGAGGAGCGTGAAACAGAAAAAACGTTCGGCTCCGATTGGCGGGCCTATGCAGCCAGAACTCCCCGTTTTATTCCTCAATTGAGGAATTTGAGGCGCAAGGAAATCGAGGCACAAGAATGATGCATGGGGCAACTATCTCAATAGGCGTTCTTGCGGTCGCACTAATCAGCGGCTGCGGTAAGACGGTGGATGACCGCTGGTACACACAGGCCCAGGTCGAGCGCGGCGCAGTGGTGTTCGACGACAACTGCGCAAGCTGCCATGGCGGCAATGCCCAAGGCGCTTTCAATTGGAATAAGACTCTGAAGGATGGCTCTTACCCGCCGCCACCGCTCAACGGAACAGGTCATGCCTGGCACCATTCCTTCGACACGCTGATGGGTACAATTAGTCAAGGTGGCGCCCCCATGGGTGGGAAAATGCCGGCCTTCGCAGACGAGCTCTCCAGGGACGATCAAAAAGCCGCTATCGCCTATTTCCAGAGCAAATGGGACAAGCGGATCTATGAGGCATGGTCTGAAAGGAGTGGGCTCTGATTTCTCTGGGTAATCAGACGATTAACTCAAGGAGGCAGCGTATGAAATGCTTATGGGTGGTGGCTTTTCTAAGTGTTTTTCCGGGCAGTGCGCTGGGTCGTGCGCCCTCGGCGGAATCATTGATTGAGGGGATGGAGGCCACCCTGTGGTCGGACAGCAACCACGACCGTTTCACCATGCGTATCGAAACCGAATACTGGACCTGGGAACCGGACCTGGAGGCCTGGATGGTTCGGCAGGTTTAAGATGGAATTATAGCGAGTTAATGCCGGTAGTCACATGGACAGGCACAGGGGTAATTCCTCTTGCACAATGGGTTTTCTTGCCACCGATAACGGGCCTGATTGTCAAATGGATGTTTCTTGGGTGGTTGACTCTGAGAGCCAAATGAAGAGGCATCGTGGAAGTGAAGTAAATTACTTTCTGTATTTTCAATATTTAATAAATAGTCGACTGTCGTTCTAAGAGACAGTCGACTACTGGTTATTCTCTAAGGAACGTCTGAAGAACTGACCCCGCTGG
>NZ_KQ033939.1:0-167921 GCF_000970615.1 Pseudomonas sp. 10B238 | reverse complement strand
CCCATGCAAAGAATGTCAGCAAGGCGATACCGATGACCGTCAGCACGAAATAACCTGCAACCGTGTCTGCCATTCGCTGCATGGGTGCTTTGGAGCGTTGTGCATTCGCAACCATCTGGACGATTTGTGAAAGCATAGTCCCGGAGCCAACCCTGGTGGCTCGCATGACAAGCGAGCCGCTCGTGTTCATCGTCGCGCCGATAAGCGAATCGCCTGTCCGCTTCGTCACCGGAACCGGCTCGCCCGTTAGCATGGATTCATCGACGGCGCTCTCGCCCTCCAATACCTCTCCATCAACGGGTACCTTTTCACCAGGACGAACGCGCAGATGGTCGCCCTCATGAACATGTGTGAGCGGGATGTCCTCCTCTGAACCATCTTTGGCGATACGGCGAGCGGTTTTAGGTGATAAGCCAAGCAGGGACTTAATTGCCGAGGACGTCTGCGAGCGGGCCTTCAATTCCAGCAACTGGCCCAGCAGAGTCAATGAAATGATCACCGCGGCGGCTTCGTAATAAACGCCTATCCGGCCGCCTACTGTGAATGACTCTGGAAACATGCTCGGTAAGAGGGTTGCTACGACGCTGTAAATATAGGCAGCCCCCGTGCCAAGCCCGATCAAGGTCCACATGTTTGGGCTGCGATGTTTGACCGAGGCGAGACCGCGCGCGAAAAATGGCCAGCCTGCCCACAAGACAACCGGGGTCGTGAGGGCCAGTTCAACCCAGTTCTGGCTAGCCCCGTGAAACAGCGGTATCGCATGTCCCGCCATTGCCAACAGGGTTACTGCTACGGTCAGGGGCAGAGACCACCAGAATCGCTTCGAGAAGTCCTTGAGTTCGGGATTCTCCTCCTCGTCGAGTTCAGGGATCAGAGGTTCCAATGACATCCCGCAGATAGGGCAATCACCTGGACCCATTTGGCGGATCTCAGGGTGCATCGGGCAGGTGTACTCGGTCGTTGCATCACCGGCGGACGCCTTCTGTGCGGGCGGCGTGGATGCCTGAGGCGATGACCCATGAGCCTGCTGTGCAGCAAGATATCTAGCAGGGTCAGAACGGAACTTGGTCCGGCACCCCTGGCTGCAGAAGCGGTAAGTGGTTCCTTGGTAATCCTGCTCATGCTCGCTGTTCTCTTTCACCTTCATCCCGCAGACCGGGTCTGTGAGCGGTGCTGATCCTTTCGTTTGGTCAGGCTGATGGTGGCAATGCGAGGAGGTCATGCGGGCTCCTTATGGATTGGTTAGCAACGAACAGCCTACTGCGGGGACGTTTGTGGTTTTTCCGATGCTTACAGCGTCCGACAACCAATATATGCAAAGCGTCCTGACCAAAGGCTGAAGTAACCATTACATTTCTGTCAGGTTCTCCGGTATGTCAGGTCGTACGAATGCTGAAGCGAGCTGCTGAAAAAAGTAGCTCGCGCGAATACCGCTTGCTGGCCTAGCCTATGTCTCCCTTATCCGAAGCCCGGCCGCTTTCTTTTAATGAATACCGAACCGTGCAAAGCCTAAGCGCAGGTGCTCTGTTTTGATAGAAGCCGTAATTTTTGATGTCTATGGCACACTCCTGCAAATCAGTGAACGACGGCGGCCATTTCGCAAGCTCTTAAAACAGGTACGCAGCCAAGGTCGTCAACCTAGGGCCGATGATGCCAGGACATTGATGACACGAAACTTGGGGCTGGCCGGCGCCGCCGACCTGTTTGGTACACAACTAGGTAACGATGAGCTTGCTATTTTGGAGCTTGATCTCTACGCGGAACTGGCCAGCGTGCGTCCCTATGATGATGCCCTGCGGGCACTGGAAAGCCTTAAGAGAGCGGGGCTGAAAGTGGCGCTGTGCTCCAACTTGGCTACCCCCTATGCCATACCTGCCAAGTTGCTACTGCCTGAGTTTGACGCCTATGCCTGGAGCTTCGAGGTGGGCGCGATCAAACCGGAGCCAGCGATCTACGAACATCTGCTAAAGCGGTTGGGTTGCAAAGCGTCTTCCATTGCAATGATCGGCGATACATTGGAGGCCGATGTGTTCGGTCCCGAAAGGCTGGGAATGCATGGCTTCCACCTCCAGCGCGATGCCATCCGTGGTCCTGACCGATTAGCTAGCCTGATCGAATTTGCAGACCACATTTTGGGCACGGGGACTGTCACTAGAACGTAGCACTAGCGCACATCGAGATCGCCTCCAGCTATCGGCCTTCAGTTCAAGCACTCACAACTCGCTTGTAGTGCTTTTCCTGACGATGGCGCTCCCAAAGTCCGTTCGCGCATTGGCCGCAGCGGTTGTGATCACTCAGGCATTCGTAGAGCTGATTGGTTAAGCGGGGCTACCACCAACAGCGTGAAGGAAAGCCGATCAGTGCGGCTTCGTCTCGCTGATGGACTTTGCAGCCCACGTTCTACAATACCCACCATCCGCTAACGGCTAAAGCTGCGTCGCCAGTTTTAGCTGACGCCGCTAGACCCGGATGGCTTAGAGGCATGACGACGCCTTTTTCTGTAACGGGAGCTTCTTTAGCTCTTGAGCGCCAGAATACGCCGAGCGCCGTTTAGAACGATGAATCCCACAACGGTACCGATAATCAGGTCTGGGTAGTTGGACCCAGTCCAAGCGACGAGCGCTCCGGCGACTATAACCCCCATGTTGATGACCACATCATTGGCGGAGAATATCCAGCTCGCTTTCATGTGAGCACCACCTTCCCGGTGTTTGGAAATAAGCAGCAGACAGCCCGTATTGGCGAGCAATGCCAGGAACGCAACGGCGATCATTATCAGCGACTCGGGCTCACTACCGAATACAAAGCGCCTAATCACCTCTACGAGCACGCCGAGTGCCAAAATTAGCTGGAGAACACCAGCAAGGTGTGCAGCACGCACCTGCAGACTGACGCTACGTCCAACTGCATAAAGGGCTAGGCCGTACACTGCCGCGTCAGCGAACATATCGAGCGAATCGGCAATCAGGCCCGTGGACCTGGCGATCAGGCCAGCGGTCATCTCTACCACGAACATGAAGGCGTTGATGCCTAACAGTAAACGCAGGGAGCGGGATTCCTGTGTAGAGTCCGCCGAATTCTCGGCGGCTTTGATCATCTCTGGGTCGGCAGCGACGGTTTTCTGAAGAGTGGCGCCTAGCCCTAACGTCGCCAGCTTTGTGGTTATGGGCTCAACGGCACCGCAATGCATGACATCTAACCGACGGTCCGACAAATCAAAAGTCAGCTTCCGAATTCCGTCCAAACCACTCAGGGCCAAGCGGATCATTCGCTCTTCTGATGGACAATCCATTTTTGGCACGGCGTAAACACTGACCCATTGTGCTGTCGTATCGGCAGGGTTTTGCACACCGGCATCGGCGGCTGGTGTCGCATCGCAGCCGCAACGATCGCCATCGGATTTGCTCATGATACGGCTCCACTTGAAATCGAAGATGGGATCATTAAAAACCTTATAGCTACCATAAGGTCAATAACGCAGAGAACCGAAGAGGATTCGCGCGATGCGCATTGGTCAGTTAGCAAGGCTAGTAGGGATTGATACACAGACGATCCGCTTCTATGAGCAGCAGGGATTGTTACCTCCGCCTAATCGTCAGCCGAACGGCTATCGGGTTTACAACGAGAAGCATGGCGAGCGGCTAGCGTTCATCCGACGCTGCCGAATTCTGAATCTTTCACTTCCAGAAATTCATGCACTCCAAAGTTACCAAGATGACCCTGGCCGGCCTTGTGCGGCCGTTAATGCCTTGCTTGATGATCACATTTCTCAAGTCAGGTCTCAGATAGCCGCTTTGCAATCACTGGAACGACAACTCGTTTCGCTGCGGGCAAATTGCAACGATGGGCGGGAAGTTAAGGCTTGTGGAATTCTCGCGGGAATAAGCGAGGACGCATGCGTTAAATGAATGGCGTTCGGCGCGCGGGGCTGAACATCTCGGCCATATGATCCCGGGTCCGCATGCGCATGCGGTAGATTAAGGCCAGCATCAGCGTGTAGCGCTTCGGCAGTAAGCAGTCCTTCAACTCGGCTACGTCCGACGCCGCGGCTTGGGCAGCAATGTGGCGGATCTTAGTGTCGACAATTCCTTCAAAAATGGAACCCAGATCCCCGAAGCTCTCTAGCTAAGCCAGATGGTCGATCAGTACCTCTAGGTGCTTGCGAGATGGCTTCTTGGGTGACTGCTTCAGCGTATTGAAGTCACTCTGGCGTCGGCCGAAGTCAGTGTCGAGCAGATCCTTTAGCTTGTGGATCACCTCGACTGGCGTTCTGGTTACTACGAGGTTGAATATTGCCTCTTGGGATTCGGCATGAATTCGCTCAGCGAGATCATTTAGAGTCGAGTAATCTTGGCAGATCAGCTCTTCGATTACGGAGTTGATGATGTCGGCGCGCTGGTCAAGCACAAACGACATCGCTTTGGCATGCCGCTCGGCGAGCTCCATGGCATCGGAGCCGTAGAATACCGTCACACCGAGGCGAGCTCGGATCGCGTTCATGTGGCGATATTGCTGGAACCACTTGTATTCCGCGAGTTTCACCTTGCTACGCTGACCTAACTCTCCGCGAATGAAGTCCACCAGTTGACCAGGGACGTCGGTGATATCAGGAAAATATCGGAGCACCTGAAAGGTCTTGAGAAGAACGGCGAGATTGAGGTGAAAGGGGGCCTTGGACTTGCTCCGTACCCACTTAATCTCATCATCTGAGAACGAAAAATCACGCTGCAGTTCAGCTTTTGAATACGCCTTTGGCAGGGTGGGATACGCCGTACGCTCTAATGAAGCCATAGGAACTCCTTTTCTGAGGAGTCAGAAAAGATAGTCCACGATCAGAGGCTGTGCGGTCTATTTGGTAAACTCGTTTGGCATCAACACGTTACGAGCGGAGTGAGTGAATTTTCCCTTTATCTCGGCATGACCCCTCCAGTGGCCTCACCAAATCATCTTGAGCGTCGATTCAATGTCACCGAACCCAACAAGGTCTGGGTTACGGACATCACCTACATCCGCACCTATGAGGGCTGATTATTTTTGGCGGTGGTACTCGATCTGTTTTCGCGGCAGGTAATCGGTTGGTCGATGAAGCAGCAGATGACCAGCGACCTGGCTATCGATGCATTGCTGATGGCGGTTTGGCGGCGTAAGCCAAAGCAGGAGCTGATGATTCACTCAGACCAAGGTAGCCAGTTCAGCAGCGGCGACTGGCAGAGCTTCCTGAAAACCAACAACTTGCTTGGCAGCATGAGTCGACGTGGTAACTGCCATGACAACGTGGTAGCGGAAAGCTTTTTCCAGTTGCTGAAGCGAGAGCGGATCAGGCGAAAGATCTACAGCACCAGGCAAGATGCTCGCGCTGATGTGTTCGACTACATCGAGATGTTCTACAACCCAAAACGCCGGCATGGTTTCAACAACCAGCTGTCGCCGGTAGAGTTTGAAAAACGCTATTTCCAGAGCCTGGAAAGTGTCTAGGAAATCCGGGGCGATTCATGCACCATCATTTGCCTCCCCCTCACGCAAGGATTGGATCTCACCGCTTTCGATCTCTGCTGAGTCTGGGGAAGTTCCAGCAAAGCAATGAAAAGCCTTTTTAGACATACTCGATTGACCACTTCTGGCCCAAAGCGGACTACTACTCAGTGATAAACCAAGACTCTACTGCGGTTTGGCAGAGGCTAAGGATCGAGCCCTAGCGCTAGGCTCATTCGGATTATCGCCATAGCCGCATTACTAGTTACGCCACTAAACTACGCCGCCATAAGCAATAGCCCACAGTACTCTCCGGACTTCCTGTGCGCCACGGACGGAGGAGCAGCTGATAACTGGAGAGTTTCCACCAAGCGCTAAGTTTGGTCTGGCCATCCACTCCGACGCGAGTGCGCGATCCTCGAAAACTTGCTCCGCTAGATCCTGCACGTCTTTAAGCAGTTCTTTTTCCACCACATTTGGTTCCATATTCAGTCACTCGAATCACGGTCCGTGTTGATGACAGCCATTTGTAGCGACGTGCGACTAGCTATGTGGCAACAGGCCAAGCGCAACACTACAACGTCTTCGCGCTCGCTATTCTGTTCAGACTGCGCTTGCCTGTTGCGCTTGGCTTGCCGCCAGACTATCAGTCGGATGACGAAGCTTACTTCTCATATAGATTAGCGTGCCATGCAAGGAAGGGGATTCTGCTTCAGCAGGCGAACTAGGATATTGCTTGACGAACATTTGATAACAAGCACGTCAGAGGCTTCTGAAGTGCAGCCAGGCAGCATCCGCGCAGGTGCTGAGATGTGCTATGAGATGTGCAGAATGGAAACACTCGGAAATACGCGGCGCCGCATTCGGCGAGTGTTACAGGGAGAAATTGTAGGCAGGGAAATGTGCATATGTCATTGTAAGCAGACCAGCGAATAAGCGCGGCAGGCGATTCCGATGACGCTCATCTCTTCAAAGAGCTGGCTGGACCCAGTCCTTCCCGAGCTGCTTCCCCAGTCGATCATCGACAAGGCCGACGCACTTCCTGTCAAAGTGGGGTTTCTTGCCGGCCGGCTTGCTCCTGAAACGGCTGCTCGGTTGAGTAATTTGCTGCTCATCACCAATGCCTACTATTCGAACCTGATCGAGGGCCAGTACTGCGAGCCAGCCTCGATGCAGAAAGCACAAAGCACAGCGAGGAAGGAACGCCAGCTGCTCCGGGACCTTACCGTTCAGCATATGGATACGCAGCGGTTGTTCGAGCGCGCCATGCGCTGGAGGCGCCCTGAGTTCCGAGCCATGTTTTCGCCCCAACTGATTTGTTCCGTGCACGAGCGGCTTTTCAGCGGGACAGGCGAAACCAGCCGGCGTATGTCAGACGGCAGGTTCCTGGTGCCCGGACAACTGCGTAGCGGGCCTGATGACGAAGTGGTAGTTAGGAATCACGTCGCACCAGCCGCGGCGGCCGCCCGGTCGATGCTAGAGCATCTGCAAACATTCTTTGGCTCGAGTCTGGATCCCCGGCGCCGGCTTATCGCTGCGCTTGCCAATCACCACCGACTGGCATGGGTTCACCCGTTTCTCGACGGCAACGGCCGTGTGGCGCGCATGATGACGCATCTGCAGCTCGCTCAGCTTGGCCTTCAACCGTACCTTTGGTCCCTGTCGCGTGGGCTGGCTCGCCGGCACGATGACTACTACCGAGTGCTGTCTATGGCAGATCGCCCGAGAGAGGGTGATTACGATGGCCGCGGGCAGATGTCGCAAAAGTACTACTTCGCTTTCATCGAGTTCATGCTCGATGTCTGCCTCGACCAGGTCGATTACATGACCGAGGCTCTAAACAGAGAAAAGCTGCGGGAAAGGGTTATCCGGTCCTTCAAAACGAATGAGCGCCTTTTGGCTATCGGGGCTCGAGCGGAAAGTGCACCGGTTGTGCTGGCCTTGCTTACACAAGGTTTTCTGCCTCGCAGCGAGTTCAAGGCGTTCACTGGACTGTCGTCGCGTGCATCAATCGATGAGCTTTCCCGGCTAGTTGGTGCTGGGATTGTTGTCAGCCCAACGCCCAAGTCGCGAACAGTCGAGCCGGGCCTTCCGGCGTGGTTTGCTCAAGACATCTTCCCTGATCTTCATGTCTCTTCCGGTAACAGGCCTGCAGGCCTGGGCCTTGTGATGTAGCCCTTACAGCCGCGTTAGCAGCTGACGCCATCACCCTCCCGTGTTCGGCATAAATTTCACTCTTCAGCCCGAAGGTATGGTTGAACCTGAGCAGCTACCAAAGCTAATAGTTGCTCAAAGTCTTGATTTTGATCCTTTACTAAATACGCCCTAAACAGCAGGGACAATGGATGAATTCCCAGGCGACCAGCAAGTTCGTCGACCTTCTCTAAAGTCGGACTTTTGAGTCCGCGCTCCAAGATGCTGAGGTAGGTACGACTGCTAACGTCTGAAAATGACTCCTGAGTCAGTCCTTGCGCTTTGCGAGCGTCTCGAAGGGCTTGCCCGAATGCTTCATTTAGCTCCATTTCGCCAACCCGCAAAAGGAACTATAAGGCACTAGCGCACACTATAGAGCTACAAACTATAGTGTTCATTTCTGGTGGAGGTCTTTATGTTTACCACGCACCTGCAAGCTCTTGATTTAGGAATCGAGCCGAACGGACTCGGTTTCCAGCTATGGGACACCGTAGAGATGCTCGGCCAGTCGTCATGGTTTTTTGTGAACATAGCGATTGGTTCCGGAGCAAATATCTGTCCGAAATCTGCATTTTTTGCCAGTTGGCGCAATCTGGATGAGCTATTGAAAGCCCAGAATGAGGAACTAAGCGTAACTAATGTCATGCTTGTTAGTTCGCCGGTTCTCAATGGGACTAAACACTGGCGGATGGAGAGACTGGTGTCACTTTATCTTGCCCTTGAGCAGGCCGGGGGCGAGCTCCGTTGTGTCTATGATGTAGCTGACACGACCTATGTAGAGCCCAGCACCGTCGCGGCGTTGGTTGGAGAGTTTTTGATTTACCGAGAAAGCGGGTCTTGACTAACCCGATGGGTCCTGACGACACCCAGTTATTTTCTCATTTTTAACGAGAAGCCACATTTACACGCCCAAAAACAGTTGCTGCCTTTAGCTTGTCGTTTGCAAAGTTGGACGGCACAACCCTGGTGTTACGTCTTGCCTAGGTCATGCGGATGAGAGATTAGCTTGAGTGAGCGGCAGGTACGAATGATGGGGTTTTATTTTTTAAAATCGAATGCGGATATATTCAAACAAAGCGCGTTAAAATCTAGAAGTAGCCACTCTTTAATTGCGCCAATCGTTCCATTACTTCGTCCATGCGTCCGCCTCTTGCTGCCTCGAGAGGGCTGAGGCCATTGAGGTAACCTTTAGGATTCGATAACCAGCGATCAGCCATCTCTCTTGATGAAAATATTGTCAGAGCGAGATTCTCGAGTTGCTGCACTTGATAGTGATTTTCATGGCATGCGTCGGACATGGAGGGGGCTTCCGGATGCACCGGCGAGCTTGTTACGACGATGCGTTTCATTCCGTCAGCTGTTACCTCCCAAATATATAATCTATCGCCGGCGGTAATATGCATTGATCTAACCAATTGCTCCGGAAGCTCTATAAGATATTTTCCGCTAATGTGCTTTACAAAGGTATGCATAATTTCCCCATTTTCTGCTTGAAAAGCTGAGTCTCAGGGTGTCCCGCAGTTTCGCACAATCATAGAGGATACTACTTAGCCCGGGCTGGTTATATGCGTGATTGAACCTATTAGTAAAGCCCAGTCTTGCTCTTCTCATGATTTATTTACAGATACTTTCGTCGGTCCTTCACTGATGATACTCATCAGTAGCTAAAGCTTCGTTCATAGTGCGGTCTGCAATGTGTTGCCGTTAGGGGCGCGATTAATCATTTCGTAGAGCCATTTCTCCATCGTAGGCTATAAGCCATGAAGCTGCTTCAACTGGCTTGGGCAAGGCAGCTGACTTATAGCAGTCTATGCGTGAAATGGGCCTATTGTTCAGAAGGGCGCGTGACGTTACGATATGTGAGCACATGCTGCATGCAGCAAAAAAGGCAGCTGGCCAAAAACAGCATGCTGGACCGAGCGCATCGCTCGGCTAGCAATATCATCGTGGAAAAGCGATTTTGTAAAGATTTTCTACCTGTTCAGGCTAAAACCATACGAATTTCTTTACAGTTCAGTATCTGCGCGGTGTTGGATGGCGCGCAGCTGAGGGGTAAGCAAAATTTTCGTAAGCTGCAAGGTAGATACTACCATTTTAGAGTTCACTCCATGCGAATGCGCCTGATGCTGTTGGGCGGCGGTAATGCCCTGGGTCAGGCGCTTATCCGCCTGGGTGCCGAGGAGGACATCGGCTTCCTCGCGCCACGCCCGCCCAGCCAGGGCTGGGATGCGCCAAGTCTGACTACTTTGCTCGACGATAACCGCCCGGATATCGTGATCAACCTCGCCTATTACTTCGACTGGTTCCAGAGTGGGCGTGTCGATGAAGCGGTGCTCGCCAGTCAAGAGCGCGCAGTCGAGCGCCTGGCCGAACTGGGCCAGCATCATCAGTTTGTACTGATGCAACCGTCCAGCTACCGCGTCTTTGATGGGGCCAGAACCACCTCCTACAGCGAGAAAGACGAGGTGGCGCCGTTGGATGCTCGCAGCTGCGCCCTTTGGCGTATGGAGCAGAGTGTGCGTTCGCTTTGTCCTCGGCACGTTTTGCTGCGGTTTGGTTGGTTGCTCGACGATAGCTCAGAGGGCTTGCTGGGTCGGTTCCTTCAGCGTCTTGAGCAGAACGACGAGCTGTGTCTCGCTGATGATCGTCGCGGCAACCCCACGCCCGTTGAAGATGCTGCGCGGGTCATTCTGGCTGTGTTGAAGCAGCTCGATTGCGAGGCGCCGTTGTGGGGCACCTATCACTATGGTGGGCACGAGGCGTCAACCCCGTTGGTGGTTGGCCAAGCGCTTCTGGCCGAAGCGGCTAACCATCGCCAGCTGGCGGTTGCGAGCCTGACTCCCATCGCACACGCCGCCTGCTCGGATGCAGCGGACGAGCCGCAGCATGGCGTGCTGGCGTGCAAGAAGATATTCAATACCTTCGGCATCAAGCCGCGCGCCTGGCGCACTGGGCTGCCGAGCCTGCTGGAGCGCTACTATCGACATGGCTGACTTACCGATTCTGGTTACCGGTGGCGCCGGTTTCATTGGCTCCAACCTTATCGATGCGCTTGTCGCGCGAGGCTACCCTGTTAGGGTGCTGGACAACCTGTCCACCGGAAAACGCAGCAATTTACCGGACGATCCGAGCGTTGAGCTGATTGTGGGTGATGTGGCGGATGCACAAGCCATGCGCAGCGCAGTTCAGGGCTGTCGCGCCGTTGTGCACCTTGCCGCGGTGGCGTCGGTACAGGCTTCGGTCGATGACCCGGTTGGCACGCACCAGAGCAATCTGGTCGGCACGCTGAATTTGTGTGAGGCCATGCGCGAGGCGGGCGTACGCCGGGTTGTTTTCGCTTCCAGCGCGGCGATCTACGGCAACAATGGCGAAGGCCAGCCCATCGACGAGGACACGCCCAAGGCGCCCTTGACTCCATATGCGGCGGACAAGCTGGCCAGTGAGCACTATCTTGATTTCTACCGGCGTCAGCATGGGCTTGAGCCGGCAGTCTTCCGCTTCTTCAATATTTACGGCCCTCGGCAGGATCCATCCTCTCCCTATTCAGGTGTGATCAGCATTTTTACCGAGCGGGCACAGAAGGGATTGCCTATTGCTGTTTATGGGGATGGACAGCAGACCCGGGATTTCCTCTACGTAGGCGATCTGGTAGAGCTCCTGCTGCAGGCGCTAGAGCTGCCTGTTGTGGAGGTGGGGGCTGTGAATGTTGGTTTGAACCAGTCGACCTCTTTGAACCAGCTGCTCGATGCGGTTGGCGATGTGCTGGGCGGATTGCCCGAGGTGAGGTACCAGGCGGCGCGACAGGGAGACATCCGTCATTCGCGAGCTAACAATACGCGGCTGCTGCAGCGCTATCGTTTACCTGAGCCTGCTACCGGAATGCGCGAGGGTCTAGCGAAATTGCTAGGTTTGTAGCGTTTTCCGCGGGCATAGAAAAGGCGCCGAGAAGGCGCCTTTGTCTTGTCTGAGATTCGGCAATGCCGACGGATTCAGAACTTGTAGCCGAGACCGACCATGTACACCATCGGATCGACGTCCACATCGACTTTGACCTTGGCGCCGCCGTAGTTCGTTGTGCCTGTCGTATCGATGTCGATGTAGCGAACCTGGGCGTTGATCATCACATTATCGGTCAGCATGTAATCCATGCCCACTTGTGCAGCCAGACCCCATGAGTCCTTCATGTCCAGACCGCTGAAGCCTTTGCCCTCGGCTTCGCTGCTGAGCTTGTCATCGAAGAACCAAGTGTAGTTGATGCCAGCGCCTACGTAGGGTTGGAACGCTGACTTGCTGTCGAGCGGGTAGTACACGACGCTTAGGGTCGGCGGCAGGTGCTTGAGCTCGCCCAGCTTGCCGTTCAACGCGGCAAAACCGCCGGGCATGCCAGCAACACCGACGTCATGGGTGAAAGGGCTAGCGGCGAGCAATTCGATGCCGACTTTGTCGGTAACCATGTAGGCGAAGTTCAAGCCCAGCTGGGTATCGCTATCGAGGGTGGCCTTGGTTCCTGCAACGCTCGTGGAGAGCGCGCCTACATAGATGTCACCGCTTTCCTCGCGCGGATCAACAGTGATCGCACCAGCACGGACAATCACGTCACCAGCCTGATGGGCCTGGGCGAAAGGGGAGGCGAGGGCTACGGCCAGCACGGACGCGGTAAACAGGGTCTTGCGCATAATGGAACTCCATCCAGACATGGTGTGTTGCGACTGGTGGCCATGGTAGGGCGTGCGAGCCCGCCGACTTTGATCCAGCTCAACGAAACGTTCCGCTTTATCCGGGCTGCGACGTATTGCCCGGGTTGCCTTCTTTTGCGGATCTAGATGATAATGTTTCTCTTTTCTGGTCTGACCTTCGTCTGCAAGGACCCATCAATGCAAGCCCTTATACCCCGCCTCTTGGCGGTCGCCGTGTTGCCCTGCTGCATGCAGCTCCATGCAGCTCCGCTGGACGCTGCGCTGGAAGAAAGCCAGCAGCTGGCTGCTGAGGCCAAAGCCTCGCAGGCGCGCATCGAGCAACTCGATGACGCGACGCGGCAGATGCTCACCGAATACCGCAACGCCGTTCAGCAGGCGGAGGCCTTGAAGGCCTACAACGAGCAGCTGGTCGAGCTGACCGCTGCGCAGCGCAAGGAACTGGACGGATTCCAGCGTCAGTTGGACAGCATCGAACGCACCCAGGAAGCCGTTGCACCGCAGATGGGGCGGATGATCGAAGTGCTCGAGGAGTTCATCGCGGCAGACCTTCCGTTCCTCCCCGACGAGCGCGCCGATCGCCTCGCCAGCCTGCAGGACATGCAGGCGCGCGCAGACGTCAGTCTCGCTGAGAAATACCGGCGCATCCTCGAGGCCTATCAGATCGAGAGCAATTACGGACGCACTCTGGAAGCCTGGCGCGGTGAGCTGCCGGTCGAAGGTGGCAGCCGCAGCGTTGAGTTCCTGCGCCTGGGGCGGACCATGCTGTATTACCAGACGCTGGATGCTCACGAAAGCGGATGGTGGAATCCGCAGACCCGCGCCTGGGAAGTACTCGATGGCAGCGCGCGTCGACCAATCACCAAGGCCATCGCCATCGCTCGTCAACAGCAAGCCCCAACCTGGCTCGAACTGCCCATCAAAACCCTGGCCAAGGAGGCTGCGCAATGAGCCGCTTGTTGACGTTGTTGCTCATCGGCTTGTTGCCGGCAATGGCTCAGGCTGCCGAACCGTTGAGTCCTGACCAGCTGCTGCAGCGCATTCGCAGCGAACGCGCCGCGGAAGTCGACGCCATGCAAGCGCGCGAGCAGGCCTTTATCCAGAATCGCAGCGAGCAAGCCCAACTGCTGGCGCGAGCCAACGCCGCGCTTGAACAACAGAAAGCCGAAGCCGAGCGTCTTAAGACAGAATTCGACCGCCAGGAAGCCGCGTTGGCCGAGCAGGAAAAGCTGCTGGCGCAGCGCGTCGGTCACCTTGGCGAACTGTTCGGCGTGGTGCGGCAGAGTGCTGGTGACATCGCTGGGCAATGGCAGGACAGCCTGCTCAACGCGCAATACCCAGAGCGCCTGCAGCGCCTGCGGGCATTGGCGGAAAGCCGCACGCTGCCGTCAGCTGAGGATCTGGACAGCTTCTGGATGACCCTGCTTGAAGACCTGACGGCCAGTGGCCAGGTGGAGCGCGTCGAGCTGCCGGTAGTGGGCGTCGACGGGCAGCGCACCACTCAGCCGGTCCTGCGGGTCGGTAACTTCTCGGCGTTCACCGCCGATGATTTCCTTCGCTACGACAGCGACGCCCGCGAATTGCTGACGCCTAGCCGCCAGCCTGCCGGCATGGGGATGGTCAATGACTATGTCGACAGCAGCGAGGCGTTGGCCACTCTGCCGATCGATCCGAGCCGCGGCTCGTTGCTGGCTCAACTGCAGCGTCAGCCGCAACTGTGGGACCGCGTTCAGCAGGGCGGGCTGGTCGGCTGGGTGATTCTTGCCTTGGGTGCCGTCGGCCTGATCCTCGCCATCTGGCGCATGGTCTACCTGGCACGGGTTGGGCGAGCAGTGAGCCGGCAGACGCGCGAGCTCAATCAACCGCGTGACGACAACCCGCTGGGGCGCATCATCGGCGTGTTGGGACCGAAGCCACAGCTGTCCGATCTCGAGACGCTTGAGCTCAAGCTCGACGAGGCGATCCTTCAGGAAACACCGCCACTCGAACGCGGTCAGCCACTACTCAAGTTGCTTAGCGCCGTCGCGCCGTTGCTCGGCCTGCTGGGTACGGTGACGGGCATGATCGTGACCTTCCAGGCGATTACGCAGAGTGGCGGTGGTGACTCTCGGCTGATGGCTGACGGTATTTCCCAGGCATTGGTAACCACGGTGTTGGGTCTGGTTGTGGCAATACCGCTGTTGTTCCTGCATAGCCTGCTGGCCAGCCGCAGCAAGGCGCTGATCCAGCTGCTCGAACAGCAAAGTGCTGGCTTGATCGCGCTGCATCTTTCGGGGACTCCGCGTCGTGACTGATCTGCATGGCCAATGGCTGCGTCTGGTCGACAGCGGTCATGCGCTGCTCGACTTCATGGCGGCGGGCGGCGCAGTGATGTGGGCGCTGGCTGCGCTGTGCGTGCTGTATTGGACGCTGGTCTTTGAGCGTTTGTGGTTCATGCGCCGGGTGTTTCCGCGCTGGGTGGAAGCCCGGCGCCAGGCCTGGGGTCAGCTGCCCAACGAACCTGGCAGCTGGCAGCGTGCGGTACGCAGTGCCTGGCTCGCTCAGGCGCAGCAACAGCTTTCCGGCCCGCTGCGGATGAGCAAGACCATGGTGGCGATGTATCCGTTGCTCGGGTTGCTTGGCACCGTGACCGGCATGATCGCGGTGTTCGATGTGTTGGCACTCAACGGTACCGGCAACCCCCGCGGCATGGCAGCGGGCGTATGGCAGGCGACCCTGCCAACCATGGCCGGCATGGTGCTGGCCATTACTGGACTGTTCAGCCTGGCGCGTCTCGAACGTATTTCGCGCCTGGCTCTCGACCGGCTGGCCGACCAGCTGCGTCACGATTGAGGATTTACGGATGCGTATGCGTCGTCATCATTATCAGCAGGAAGAAGACACCGGCATCGACTTGACGCCGATGCTCGACGTGGTCTTCATCATGCTGATCTTTTTTATCGTCACCAGCTCTTTCATCAAGGAGTCTGGCGTCGAGGTTCAACGGCCACAGGCTGACACCGCCAGCGCGCAGGACAAAGGCAACATCCTGATTGCGGTGACGGCCGATGGTCAGGTCTGGATCGACAAGCAAGCCGTGGACGTCCGCAGCGTGAGGGCTCACGTCGAGCGCATGCGTGTCGACCAGCCGGAAGGCGCAGTCGTGGTGCAGGCCGATCAGGATGCGCGCACCGGTCTTGTGGTTCAGGTGATGGATCAGGCACGTCTCGCCGGGGTTCAGGACGTCGCCCTGGCCGCCAGTTCGGGAGCGCAGTGATGGTTCGTGGACTGACCCGCGTCGGGTTGTCCTTCATCGCTGCCTGCGTGGTGGCGTTGCTGTTGTTTGCGTTGATGCTGAGCATGGTTAACCCGCCCCGTAGCGAGGTGGCCGACGACCCGGTTGCCATCGCCAATTTCGTGCGGATGGACAACCGCAACGAAAGCACTGCGACCCGCTCGCGGCAGCAGGCACCGCAACCGCCTCAACCCAAGACACCCCAGACCCCAACGCCGCCGACGCCGAGCATGGCCACTCCGAGTGCCAATCTGCCGAAGCTTGATCTGCCCTTGCCGAACATCGATACCGGTGTGTCGGTTGCAAGTGCGCCCGCGCCCAGCCTCGCGGGACTGACGGCCGCCTCTGCTCCGGCAGCACCGCCCGCACCCGCAGCGCCGTCAGCGGACGAGACGGCATCGCAATCTGGACCTGAGCAGGAGGTCATGCCGCTCAATGATGTGCGTCCGGAATATCCCTATCGGGCGCGTCAGCGCGGTATCGAGGGCCATATCAAGCTCGCGTTTACCATCACCGCCGCCGGTAAGGTCGAAAATATTCGAGTGATGGAGGCTTCGCCGCCGAACGTGTTTGATCGCGAGGCCCGTCGTGCTGCCGCCCGCTGGCGTTTCGCACCGCGTACCGAAAACGGTTCTGCGGTATCGCGCGAAGCCGTTAAAACCCTGCATTTCCGCCTGCAAGGAGAACGCTGACATGCCCCGTTTGCTGTTATTGATCTCGTTGTTGTTTGCTGTATCAGCTCAAGCGGCGCAGAGCATCGATCCCTCGGTGTTCAAAGCGCTGGAACGTGCCCAGAGCGCGCAGGAGAAGGGGGACTACGGCGCTGCCCACCGAGCGCTCAAACAGGCCGAGGCGAAACCGGGCAGCGCAGAGGAAGCACTGTTGTGGCGCAGCCGTGCCTATCTGTCCTGGGCTGAAGGCAACAATCGCCAAGCGCTGGAACTGCTCGACAAGGCGATCGCCAGTGGCAAGCTTGACGAGTCGATACTGCCCAACGAGCGGCTCAATCTGGCGAAACTCAACCTGGTTGAACGCCGCTATGCCAAGGTCGTCAGCCTGCTGGGCTCACCCGCCAATGCAAGCGAAGAAGTCCTGCAGATGCTGGTGCAGGCTTATCAGGGGCTCGGGCAGCATGCCAAGGCATTGCCACTGGCCGAACGCTATGTCCAGGCCAACCCCAACGCGGCCGACACCTGGTTGCAGTTTCTGGTAGCCGGTAACGCTGAGCTGAAGCGTTACGAGACAGCAGAGCGCTGGCAAAGCAGGCTTCTCGCCCGCCACCCGAATCAAGCCAAGAGCTGGCGGCAATTGGCAGGCTTGCAGCAGATGGCCGGCGATGAGGACAAGGCGCTGGCAACCCTGCGTGCGGCCCATGCCAAGGGGCTGCGCTTCAGCGAAGCCGAGCTGGACAATCTGGTATTGCTTGCCGGTGCCGCTGGCCAGCCCTGGCAAGGTGCGAAGCTGCTGCAGGGCATGCTTGAGTCACGCCTTCTAGCCGGCGATGCCAAGCGGCGTGAGCGTCTGGGCATGCTCTGGTGGCAGGCACGCGAGCGTTCGGAAGCGGCGCAGATCTACCGCGATCTCGCGGCTCAATCCGGTAGCGCCAAGTTCTGGCTGAACGTTGCTCAGTTGGAACTGGAGCAAGCCCACTGGCAGGCTGGTCTCGATGCGCTGAAACAGGCCGAGCGCGCAGGCGCCGAACGGCGCAAGGTTCGTTCCTGGCGCGAGTGGGCCGAAGGCGAGCTCAGCTTCGAGCGGCAGCGCCAGGTTGCCAGTACTCGTTGATCGGGTTGTCTGGACCGTTTGAGAAGGGGTGTCCAAGCAACTTCGGGCCAATCAGGCCTAGCGCGGAGCACGCTGCATAGCAGATGCACACAGAACCCCCGCCACAGTGGCGGGGTTTCGCGTTTATGCGTTATGGACATAGAGCGCTGATCGACGCACAGCGGTTCGGCGCAAATAACACGCATCGCTATCAGCTCGTACATGGAGTGCGTTGACAGCAGGCATCCCAGATGCCAATCAGCACCCGCATGAATGGCGTGGGGGCAGGAGTGGTATTGCCCGATGCCGCTCAGCTTGCCGTTCAGGCTGGGTTTCGCTGCCTTATTCCAGCTCGTAGAGGTAGATCTTCTGCGCTTCCATGCGATACCCGGCATCGGCCAGTTCGCTGGTGGCGTGTTCGACTTTTAGCGGGCCTTCGATCCAGAAGGGCTGGTACAGCTCGTCCACCTTTACGCCAAGCTCGCTGGTGGCATGCACGATCTGGTTGGAGGGCGGTGGCGGCACGTGAATACAGGCGCCGAAGTAGGGCACCAGCAGAAACTCCGTCACTCGCCCATCCTCGCTCATGTCCAGCGGCACAATGTAGCCGGGCAGCTTGACCTGAACGCCATCTAGCTCTTTGACGACCGGCTCGGCCGGCGATTGTTGAGCCGCTGCCGGACCCGCTTCCGCAGCGAGCGCATCGGCCAGTTGCGACATGTCGTGAAGCGCCACAGGCGGTGGAGGTGGCGGCGCGTCTGCCGGGATCAGGTCCGACCATTGCAGCTCACGAACATCGGCAATCGCGAAGGGCGCCGCGAGGGCGAGCAGGGTGGCAAGCAGCAGGCGAGACATGGAATTCCTCATAGTCTGATCGACAGGCCGTCGGCCAGCGACTGCCGATAGGCGCGCCACGCTGGCACACAGCCCATCAACAGCCCAGCCATCAGTATGCCCGCCAGCAATGACCACTCATAGGCGCTTGGCAGCGCCAGCGGCAGATAAAGACCGTAGTGACTTTGCAGCGGCCCTTGCGCGACCGCAATGGCGATATACAGCAGCAAGAGCCCGAAAAGCGCACCCGCAAGTGCCAGGCTGAAAGCTTCGACCACCAGCAGGCCGGCGATATGCCAAGGCCGCGCACCAACCGAACGCAGGATCGCCATCTCCCGGCGCCGCTCGTTGAGGCTGGTGAGAATGGCGGTGAGCATGCCGATCAATCCGGTCAGCACGACAAACAAGGACACCACGAACAGCGCCTGTTCAGCCGTGCCCATCAGGCTCCAGAGCTCCTGCAGCGCCACGCCGGGCAGAATCGCCAGCAGCGGCTCGCCACGATAGCCATTGATTTCGCGCTGCAGCGTGAAGGTGGCGATCTTGCTGTTGAGGCCCAACATGAAGGCAGTGATCTGTTTGGGTTGTAGGTCTAGCTGGCGCGCCTGTTCGGCATCGATGCGCGCTGCACCTCGCGCCGGCATGCCGTTCTGCCAGTCGATATGCAGCGCCTCCATGCCTGCCAGATTGATATGCAGCGTGCGATCCACCGGCGTGCCGGTGCGCTTGAGGATGCCGACTACACGAAAAGGCTTGTCGTCATGTTTGACCAGGCTGACCGTGGCGACGCCATGCGCCAGCACCAGCTGGTCGTCCAGCGTGTATTTCAGTGCCTCGGCCACTTCGGCGCCCAGCACCACTTCAAACGGGTCGTCGGCGAATGGCCGACCTTGCGCCAGTTGCAGCGGCTGCTTGCGACCGTAACGGTAATGGTCGAAATAGGCGCTGCTGGTGCCCATCACGCGATAGCCGCGGTGAGAATCGCCCAGCGAAATGGGAATGGCCCAGCTGACTCTGGGATGCTCGGCGAAATGCTCGAAGCTCTCCCAACGGATATTGTTAGTGGCATTGCCGATCCGGAACACCGAATACAACAACAGATTCACCGAGCCGGAGCGGGCGCCGACGATCAGATCGGTGCCGCTGATGGTGCTGGCAAAGCTGGCGCGGGCTTCGGTGCGCACCCGCTCTACGGCAAGCAGCAGGCATACCGAGAGCGCAATGGCGAATACGGTGAGCAGGGCAGTGAAACGGCGGTTGTTCAGGCTCGCCAAGGCCAGACGCAACAGGTACATGGCCTATATCTCCGGGGCGCGAGCGGCGCGATTGAGGTCTGCCAATGAGAGGCTGCGGTCGAACAGTGGCGCCAGGCTCTGGTCGTGGCTGACGAACAACAGGCTCGACCCGGCCTGTTCGCATTCGGCAAACAGCAACTGCAAAAAAGCTTCTCGACTGTCAGCGTCGAGGGCAGAGGTGGGTTCGTCAGCGATCACCAGTTCCGGCTGCCCGATTAGTGCACGCGCTGCGGCGACGCGTTGTTGCTGGCCGATCGACAGCGCTTCGGCACGTCGATCGAGCAGGCTTTTCGGAATGCCGAGATGCTGGAGCAGGCTTGCCGACGCTTGCGCAACGCTGCCGTGCCGCTGGCGGGCGCGCTCGGCTCTTGTCTTGGAGAAATGGCAGGGCAGGCCGACGTTTTCGGCCACCGAAAGAAAGGGCAGCAGGTTGAACTGCTGGAAGATGTAGCCGGTGTGGTCGACCCGGAAGCGATCCCGAGCACCGGCAGACAGCGCGGCGAGGTCGGTGCTGAGCAACTGGACCGTTCCGCGTTGGGCTTTCTGTACGCCGCCAATCAGTCCGAGCAGGGTCGTCTTGCCGCTGCCCGACGGACCCTTGAGAAACAGGCTCTGGTTGCGCGCCAGCGTGAAGCTGGGGATGTCGAGCAGCTCTGCCTGGCCCGGCCAGGCAAAACCCAATTGGTGCAGTTCGAGCAACGGTGCGGTCATCGAGATGATCCGTGTCAGGCGAGCCGGTGAGTTTACTGCGTCGGGCCAGGCGGCGGCAGACGGGATCGGATCAGAACGTCGCGCGTGGCTGGTCCGCGGTGAGTTGCACGCCCCGTTGACCCTTTGGACCGATCAGCTGTGCCTGGATTTTCTGAGTGCCGGGGAACGCCTTGAACAAGCCTTGCAGATCGAGCGCCTGCAGCGCTTGGGACGTGGCGCAATCGAAGCGGTAGTGCGCGTGAATTTCGCTGTGCTGGCTTTCATGTTCTTCATCGTGCTCGTCATGATGGTCATGGGCTTCGCCTTCGAATAGCGGACTCTCGAGCTCAGTTTCAGCCAGGGTGCAGCCGGCTGCTGCAGGCAGGCCAAACAGGCTGTTCGGTTGTTCCAGCTGTTTGCGAGCGTCGGCAATCTTGCGTTTGTCTGCATCGCTGCTCGGCGCATGCTCGAACCCCACCAGATTCATCGCCGGGCTGCGCAGCTCGATTTCCAGCGTGGAGCCGTCCAGCGCCGCATCCAGTTCCGCAGCGCCATGCTCGTGGGCGCTGAGACTGTCGTGGTGCGCATGGTCGTGATCGTGTTCAGCAGCCAGAGCAAAACCGGGCAGTAAGGCGAAGGGCAGGGCAAGCAGCAGACGGCGCATGGTGATCTCCATATGGTTGAGAGTTACGTTATAACAAACGTGCGTAACGCCTGGCCAGTGTCCACCTCCCATGGGAGCATGCGATCTAGTTTTTCAGGAGAGTGGCGATGATTCGAATTCGCGGCCATGTGGGCGATCTAGCGGTCGACCTCAGCATTGATATGGACGATCACGATTGGGCGCAGTTGGGGCGTCAGATGCCCGCTGCACAGGTTACGGCTGCCCCGTCGCAACCGGCCGACAAGCCTACCGTTGACCCTCATTGGCACGAGGCGCAGCAGTTGCTGCGAACGGCACAGAACATGGACGGGCCTCAGCTGTTGGCTGAGCTGCAAGCGCTGGCGGGCAGCGCTCAAATGGGCAAGCGACTGCTGGTGCGCTTGCGCCACTGCGCGCAGGTCAAGGTGGATAGCGGTGCGGATGCACCTGTCTATCGCTGGGTCGACTGAACGGCGCGACTGCGATCCGGGTTACAGACGCTGCGTCTGGAAGGTATCGCAGCGTGTCGGGTCGCCACTGTCGAATCCAATACGAAACCACTTCACCCGTTGCGCAGAGGTGCCATGGGTGAAGGCATCTGGAACGACCCGGCCCTGACTTTGTTGCTGCAAACGGTCGTCGCCGATCGCGTTCGCCGCATTCAGTGCTTCCTCCAGATCCCCCGCCTCAAGCCAGTCATGACGCTGTTGGGCGTGGTTGGCCCAGACCCCTGCGAAGCAATCCGCCTGCAATTCCTGGCGAACCAGAAGGCCATTGTCGCCCTCCATGCGCGCGCCGCGCTGACGGGCAGCCTGCATCTGCTGCGAGACGCCTAACAGTGTCTGTACGTGGTGGCCGACCTCATGGGCGATCACATAAGCCTGAGCGAAATCGCCCGCGACCGAAAAACGCGACGCCATGTCGTCGAAGAACTGCAGGTCGAGATACACCTGCTGGTCGCCCGGACAGTAGAAGGGGCCAACCGCGGAATTGGCGAAGCCACAGGCCGAGTTCACGCCACCACGAAATAGCACCAGCGTCGGGTCGCGGTACTGCTGGCCGGACTGCTGAAACAAGGCGCGCCAGGTGTCCTCGGTGTCGCCCAGGATGGACTGGACGAAGGCAACCTGCGGGTCCTCACTATTGGCTGGGGCGTTGCTCTGCTGGGTCGTTGCGGGACCTGATTGGTCGGCCAACTGACCGAGAATCTGCATGGGATCCTGGCCGGACAACAGGCCGATTACCACCACGATTGCGACGCCCGCCAGGGTCAGGCGCCCGCCACCGATGCCCCCGCTTCGGCCGCGAGCGTCCACCACATTGTCACTGCGACGAGCCTTCTTCCAACGCATGCCTGAGTCCTTCTGTCAGTTCTTACCTGAGTCAGACCGGCCTCAGCCTCAGCAAATTCAGCGGCGCTACAAACGTTTCGTCTGTTACGTCAGTCTGCCGGGTACTCGGCCAGCACCGACTGCTCACCTTCGTCGCTCACAGCGATTACTTTGAACGCGTCTTTACGGTCGCCCATCTCCATACCTGGCGACCCCATCGGCATGCCGGGTACCGCGGCACCGATCAGATCGGGCTGTGCTCGAAGCTTGAGAATGTCGGCAGCCGGGACGTGGCCTTCGACGAATTTTCCATCGATCACGCCGGTATGGCAGGAACCCAGGCTATGGGGCACGCCGAGGCGGGTCTTGACGGCGGCCATGTCGGGTTCAACGTGGTCGTCGACCTCGAACCCGTTGGCTTCCAGATGCTCTATCCAGGCCTTGCAGCAACCGCAATTGGCGTCGCGGTGCACCTCGATCGCGATGGGCTCGGCCGCTTGAGCGAGGCTGGCGAAAAGAGCGGTGGCAAGCAATAAACGACGCATGAAGGTCTCTCCGGCGGGGTTGAGCGCAGCATAGCCCCATGCTCGCAGGCACCCAAGCCTGCTGGTGTGAGCGAATGTCACAGGAGTCGGCGAACAAGCATGGAGCGAACCAAAACGGGGCGATCCGGTCGGATATCCATCGTGGTGCGGAGCCGCTGTGAGGAGAGTTTTCGATGCGTTTTGCCCGTTTCGTTCTGCTCGCGCAGGCATTGGTGATGGCCTGTCTCAGTTTGGCCTACTGGCTGTGGCCTCACGAGATGGCCAATCTCAACGGCATGCTGCTGATGGAAACCGCGTCGGTCAGTCACATGCGTGTCTATTACGGCGGCCTGCAGCTGGGGCTGGCATTGTTCCTGATCTGGGCCGTTCGTGCACCGGAGCGAGCCCGGCCAGCGCTGATCATGCTGGTGATGACCATGGCGGCGCTGGTGCTGGGGAGGCTGGTGTCGCTCTGGCTGGATGGCGGTGACTTGGTCGGCTTCGATCTCGCCTCCACGCTCTATCGCGTGCTGGCTGTGGTGTTCGCCGGTCTCGCCTGGCGCGCTATTCGCGAGCGTCCGGAGCCAGAGCCTGAGCGCCTTGAGCCTGCCACCCATCGCCTCGTCAGCGAATCACCGATGCCATTCAAGCTTGGCGACACGCCTCCGGCCGTAGAGCCTGCGTCCGGTGATGCGGCACCGCAGCCGTTCCGCCGCGGGGATCCGCTCGCCTGACCGATGCCGCCGGAAGCAGGTCAGCTTCGCATTGGCGCTGACGAAGCGCCGTTGCCTCTCGGTTGAGCCGGAGGGCTCTGCCTCGTGCACTCATCGGCCGCTACCGGCCAGGCGTTCATAATCCAACGTTAACTGTTCAAGCTTGCGCAGCAGCGAGTCGCTGGTGGTGACGATTACGGTCGGCACGAAGCGTGAATCGTCCGCCAAGGTGAATCCGGCCCGGGCGAAACGCCATTGGGTATCGATCTTTTCGAGCTGGCTGACGATTTGCGCGGTGTTCTGCGGCGCGGCCTTCAGCTCATTCAGCCCGTGTTCGAACTCCGTAACCGCCGCGTCGAAGTCGCTGCGCAAGCGCTGCTCTGGAAGCTTCCAGCTCATGGCCAGGTAAAGCATGGCGATGCGCTGACTGAGCATGCGTTGGCGCCCGCTGCGATTGACCAGACGGGCCGCCTGATTGCCGCTGTAACGCTCGATTTTCCCGACCAGCGCTTCGCTCTGGCTGAGGAAGCGGTCAGCCAGGCGCAGGAGTTCGGCGGATTGGCTGCGGTCCGGGCGGCTCAGAGCCAACTGACGATACTGGTGCCAGGTGTCAGTTGCCTCGTTCAATGCTTTGCGGATATCCCCGTCAGCGGCGTATTCATCGAGCCACTGAGCATTCTCCTCGACGCTGGCAATGCTGTTGTCGAGCTGACTGGCGGCGAGGTCAACACGGGTGTCGGTGCCGATCATCAGGTACGTCTTGGCGATGCGTTGGCTGAGCATACGCTGCATGCCGGCTCGGTTGACCGCTTCAGCGTCGCTGATGCCTGCTTGGCAGGGAAGGCTGCCAAGCAGGCCGAGTAGCAGTGCAATGGTTAACGGAAATTTGAACATGGAGCGCTCCTGACGTCCGGACGGGCGCGATGCTGACGGTTCGGTCAGTCGGCGTGGCGAGACGATAGAGCCGTGCGCGCTAACGGCATTGATGGTTATCAAGGGCGCTGGAGTGTTGTTGCAGCCTGAGCCGTGGCGCACACCGGGCGCATCCGGTTCAGCCTTTGGCCTCGTTCTCCAGTACCCAGACCGCCGCTTCCACCCGCGAACGCAGGCCCAGCTTGTGCAGCAGATTCTTAACGTGGACTTTGACGGTGCCTTCGGTAATGCCGAGCTTACGGGCAATCATCTTGTTGCTCTGGCCCTTGGCAATCAGGCGCAGGACCTCTTTTTCGCGCTTGGTCAGGCTGGAGAATGGCACCTGGCCGGTGGGTTTCGGACGTACCCGGATCGCTTCGGCGAGCACCTGGGTCAGTTCGGGGCTCAAGGCCATACGGCCGGTCGCCGCCAGGCGGATCTGCTCGACCAGTTGTTCGGCGTCCATGTCCTTGAGCAGATAGCCGTCCGCACCGTTGCGCAGGGCTTCGAGTACATGGCTTTGTTCATCGGAGACGGTAAACATGACGATGCGTGCGTCGATGTCGGCATCGCGCATGCGGCGGGTGGTTTCCAGTCCGTCGATACCCGGCATGTTGAGGTCCATCAGGATGAGATCGGGCTCGGTCTGTTGCGCGAGGTGGATGGCGTCCTCGCCGTTACCCGCCTCACCGACCACCTCCAGATCACTTTCCAGTTCCAGCAGGTCACGCAAGCCTCGACGCATCATGGGGTGGTCGTCGACCAGCAGGATTCGTGCAGTAGTCCCTTCGTTCATGCGTGACATGTTCCTGGCTCCGGGGAAATGTGGCGGTAGGCGGGCGGAAACCTCAGGTACACCAGCGTGCCTCCGGCGGGGCGCCGACCGATATTGATGGTGCCGTTCAGGCTGTTGGCGCGCTCGCGCAGGATGATCAGGCCGTAATGGCCGGCACGCTGCTCCTCGGGGTTGATGCCAATGCCGTCGTCCTCGATCCTCACGTGGATGGTGCCGATGCTGTCCTGCGTCAGGCTCAGCCAGCAGTGCTCCGCCTCGGCATGCTTGACCACGTTGCTAAGCGCCTCGCGGACGATCTGCAGGCAGTGCACTTCCTCGTTGGGCGTGAGCGGGCAGTGATCGAGCTGATAGTCACTCTCGACCTGCAGTCCCGAATTAGCGCTGAACTCTTCGATCGTTGCATACAGCGCCGGTTTGAGCCCTGGTTCGTTGACCTTGATGCGAAAGGTGGTGAGCAGTTCCCGTAGCTGGCGGTAAGCCGCGTTCAGGCCCTGATCGATCTGCTGCACGCTGTCGTCCAGTTGTGCCTGGTCGCTTTGCTTCTGCATCAGACGCTTGAGGCGTGCCAGTTGCAGCTTCTGCGCGGCCAGCGCCTGGGCCAGTGAATCGTGCAGTTCACGGGCGATCACCGCCCGCTCCTCCATCAGTGCCAGGCGTGCCTGTTTCTGGCCCGATTGAGCCAGGCTCAGCGATGCGGCGAACAGGTCGGCCAGGGTCGTCAGCGGTAGCGTCTGCCAGGGCTGCAATGGCTCGCCTGGGCGATAGGCCACCCGCAGCGAGCCCAGGTCATCCGGCCCGGAGCGCAACTCGAACGTCAGCAGTTTTTCGCCGCTCGGCAGTCGGCCGCTCTGGTTCACCGGGCAGGCATCGCACTGGGGTAGCTGGCAGTATTCCGGCGGCTGCAAATCGTGCGAAGTCATCGCCGTGTGGCTGCCCGCTTCGGCGGAACGGTTCAGGCACAGCGATATCGGGCCGGTGTCGAGGACCTGCTGCACCTTGTTGAGTTGCGCGCCCATCATCTGCGTGGGGTCGTCCGGTTTGCTGTAGAGCAACCGGGCGCTGTCGAACAACAGCTGCAGCGTGGCGTTGCTGCGGGTCAGGGCGGCTGTCTTGTCATCCACCTTCTGTTCCATTTGCGCGTAAAGGCTGGCCAGTTCCTGGCTCATTTGGTTGAGCGTGCGGGCCAGCAGGCTGAGCTCGGTATCGCCGGGGATCTGCACCTGGCCGCTGAAGTCGCCCTTGCCGATATCGCGCGCCATCTTGGTCAGGCTGCGCAGTGGCGTGGCCAGGTTGTTGTGCAGGCCGTAGATGAGCACGAAAGCGATCAGCACGATGACGAACAGGGTGCTGGCCTGCAGTGCGCGGATGACGCTGAGCTTGCCTTCCGATGCCTCCTGCAGCGTACGGACGAAGGTGTCCAGCTCACTGACGAAGGCCGGCGCCTCTCGACGGTAGTCCTCTAGCCGCGCCGGTTGCGCATCAAGCAATGGGCGCATGTCTTGTTCCCAATGCTGCGAAACCGCAGCGTGCAAAGCCGGCAGACGGGTGCTGCCGTGGCGGTGCAAGGCCGAGCGCAACGAGGCGGAGCGCAACGTCTGCTGCAGGGTTTCGATGCGCTCGTAGAGCAGCGCCTGCGAGCCGTGTTCGGCAGTGAAAGCCAGGCGGTAGGCCTGCATGCGCAGACTGCCGGCCTGATTGATCGCCTCGGCATCGCCTTCCAGGGCGTCGGCCAGGTAGAGGTTGGCAAGCATGCTGAGCAGCGAGACACCGATGATCACCACGAAGGCCACCAGCGTGTTGAATACGATCGAGTGACGGGTGGAGAGCGGCTCGCTTTCGGTTGAAGGCATGTTCGGCTCGACGGTCGGACGATGCCTCATTCTGCGCCTCGTCGATCCCGCTGACCACGGGTGAGAGCGTACCTCCAATGCGTTTTGGCCCCCTTCAGGCCCCCCGCAACTGACCCCGTGATGCTACCTAACCTACTGATTCGCTAACGGTTTGACTGTTGGAAAAGGAATACCTCGGAAGGGGTAGTCAAAGAGCCTGTGGCAAAACGCCAGTTTCGCTGTATTGACTCCAGTCAAATTCGGATCGATCCCCCCCGCTTAGCGTGCGAGCCATTCCTGAACCCGCTGCGCTTGCAGGCAGGGTCTTGGCGCCAAGAGGATCGACCATGAGCAATATCGAAAAGTGGGACGTGGAGGACCAGATCTTCTGGGACACCACTGGCAAGCGGGTCGCCAATCGCAATCTGTGGATCTCTATCCCGAGTCTGCTGATGGGCTTCGCCATCTGGCTGATGTGGGGCATCGTCACGGTGCAGATGCTCAACCTGGGCTTTCCCTTCGCGCCCGCCGAGCTGTTCACCCTGACCGCCATCGCCGGCCTCACCGGCGCCACTCTACGCATCCCGGCGTCGTTCATGATCCGCATCGCCGGCGGGCGCAACACCATCTTCCTCACCACCGCATTGCTGATGATTCCGGCGGCCGGTGCGGGCATTGCGCTGCAGAGTCAGGACACGCCGCTGTGGGTATTTCAGCTGCTGGCCTTCCTCTCCGGTATCGGCGGCGGCAACTTCGCCTGCTCGATGAGCAACATCAGCACCTTCTTCCCGAAGAACCAGCAAGGATTGGCGCTGGGCCTCAACGCCGGCCTCGGTAACTTCGGTGTCACCACCATGCAGATCCTGATCCCGCTGGTGATGACTGCCGGTGTGTTCGGCTTTATCGCCGGTGACCCGATGACACTGGTCAAGGACAGCGGCACGTTGATCGGCGGCATTCCTGCCGGAACCGATACCTGGATCCAGAATGGTGGCTGGGTCTGGCTGCTGTTCCTGGTGCCGCTGGCTTTCGCCGGCTGGTTCGGCATGAACAACCTGCTGGTGATCTCGCCGACGCCGGGTTACCCGCTGAACGCCTTCGGCAAGATTCTCGGTCTCTACGCCGTGGCCTTTTTCGCCGCCGCCGTCGGCCTGTACCTCTACTTGCCTGCGCCGACCGGCCTCGGCGTGCTGAATATGTGGGGCGTGATGCTGCTGACCATCGGCGCGACGCTCGGCATGCTGCGCCTGCTGCCGGGCAGCATCAGCCCGAACATCAAGCGCCAGTTTGCGATCTTCCGCGACAAGCACACCTGGTCGATGAGCGTTCTCTACATCCTGACCTTCGGCTCGTTCATCGGCTTCTCCATGGCGCTGCCGCTGTCGATCACGGTGATCTTCGGTTTCATGAACGAGGTCGGCGCTGATGGCGTGGTGACCCGCGTCGCCAACCCCAACGCACCGAGTGCGCTGACCTACGCCTGGATCGGGCCGTTCATTGGCGCCCTGATCCGCCCGCTGGGCGGTTGGATTTCAGACAAGGTCGGCGGCTCCATCGTCACCCAGGTGATCTCGGTGGTCATGGTTGGCGCCTCGGTCGCGGCCGGCTACGTGATGCAACAGGCCTACGGCTCGGCCCAGCCTGAAGAGTACTTCTTCCTGTTCCTGGTGCTGTTCCTGGTGCTGTTCGCCGCCAGCGGCATCGGCAACGGCTCGACCTTCCGCACCATCGGCGTCATCTACGACCGCGAGAAGGCCGGCCCGGTACTCGGCTGGACCTCCGCTGTCGCCGCCTACGGCTCCTTCGTCGCCCCGATCGTGATCGGCGAACAGGTCAAGGCGGGCACCCCGGAAGTGGCGATGTACGGCTTCGCGGTGTTCTACGCGCTGTGCCTGATCCTCAACTGGTGGTTCTACCTGCGCCCCAACGCCTACGTGAAGAACCCCTGAGTCCGGAGAGCCGCCATGAACATCATGCTTGCCTACGACAACTCGCGTAACGCCCGGAAAGCCCTGGACGCCACCCTCGAGATGTTCGGTCCGCTCAACCCCCTGATCATGCTGATCGGGGTGGTGGAAGACACCCGCGATACAAGCGATTCGGCCGCCGAGCTCTACGAGCGTGAACGCCGAGAATTCCAGGCCTTCCTGCAGGAGGCGGCGGCCAAGGTCAGCGCCTTCGGCCTGGACGTCGACGTGATGCTCGCCGAAGGCGACGCCCGCAAGATGATTCTCAAGGCCGCCGAGCACAAGAAGCCCGACCTGCTAGTGATCGCGCGGCATTCCAACGAACCGGACGGCGGCTTCATCTCCCGCTCGCTGAATCTCTTGGTCGACGAGCTCGACTACATGACCTTCGGCAGCGTCAGCGCCTTCCTGGCCCGCCGGGCGCCTTGCCCGGTCCTGATCCAAGCCTGCCCCTGAGTGAGGAGCTCAACATGAGAGTTTCTACGCTGTTCGAATGGAAGCGCCCCGAGATCCGGGCCCTGCATCTGACCTGGATCGCCTTCTATATCTGCTTTTTCGTCTGGTTCGGCATGGCGCCGCTGGCCTCAAGCATGCTGAAAAGCGTGAACTGGCTGACGCCCGAAGACCTCAAGCTGTTCGCCATCGCCAACGTGGCGCTGACCATCCCGGCGCGCATCCTGGTCGGCATGGCGCTCGATCACTGGGGCCCGCGCCGGGTGTTCTCGGTATTGTTGGTGGTGATGGCCGCGCCCGCGCTGTTCTTCGCCTTCGGTGACACCCGCGTCCAGCTGCTGGTGTCGCGGCTGATCCTCGGCTCCATCGGCGCCAGCTTCGTGGTTGGCATCCATATGACGGCCATGTGGTTCAAGCCCAAGGACATCGGTTTTGCCGAAGGTTTCTACGCCGGCTGGGGCAACTTCGGTTCCGCCGCTGCCGCCATGAGCCTGCCGGCCATCGCCATCCACGCCTTCGGTGGCCCGGAAGGCTGGCGCTGGGCGATCGCCAGCTCGGCGATCGTCATGGCCGTCTACGGCGTGTACTACTGGTTCGCGCTCACCGACGGCCCGGTCGGCACCATCCACCGCAAGCCGCACAAGGCCAGCGCGCTGGAAGTCAGCACCTGGGCCGATATGATCAAGCTGATCGTCTGGACCATTCCCATGGTCGGTGTGCTCGGCATCCTGGTCTGGCGCATCGAGGGGCTGGGTTACCTGGGCGCGACCGGCGCGGCGATCTGCTACTCGGTGATCGCGCTGGTGGTGATCTTCCAGGTGGTGCAGATCCTGCGGGTCAACATACCGATCCTGAAGAAGGGTGTGCCGGAAGACGACAAGTACCCCTTCAACACCGTGGCCGCGCTGAACTCCACCTACTTCGCCAACTTCGGTGCGGAGCTGGCGGTGGTGTCGATGCTGCCGATGTTCTTCGAGCTGACCTGGGGCCTGACCCCGACCACGGCGGGCATCATCGCTGCCTCCTTCGCCTTCGTGAACCTGGTGGCGCGGCCCATGGGCGGGCTGGTCTCCGACCGCTTCGGCAACCGCCGCTTCGTCATGCTCGCCTACATGCTCGGCATCGCCGTCGGATTCTTCCTGATGGGGCTGATGAACGCGTCCTGGCCGCTGATCGTCGCTGTCGCCATCACCGTGGCCTGCTCGATGTTCGTCCAGGGCGCCGAGGGCGCGACCTTCGGGATCATCCCCTCGATCAAGCGCCGGGTTACCGGGCAGATCTCCGGCATGGCCGGGGCCTACGGCAACGTTGGCGCCGTCTGCTACCTGACCCTTTACACCTTCGTGACCCCCTCGCAGTTCTTCATGGTGATTGCCGCCGGTGCGTTCGTCAGCTTCGGGCTCTGCCTGCTCTGGCTGAAGGAGCCCGAGGGCGCGTTCTCCGACGAGTACTACGTATCCAGCGTCGACCGCGAATTGGAGGCCCGCCAGAAGCTCGCGTCCTGACGTTCATAGCCCTGATGCGTCGGTCCCAGAGGCGGGCGCCAGCCGAGATTGATAAGCCGACCGGTCGGGCCAGTGGTTCGCAACCGGAGTGAGGAGAGAAACCAATGAGCCACTTGCTCGATCAACTGCGCTTCTTCAACAGGAAGCAAGGCGAGTTCGCCGACGGTCATGGCGAAACCCGCATCGAATCCCGCGACTGGGAGAACGTCTACCGCTCGCGTTGGCAGTACGACAAGATCGTGCGCTCCACCCATGGGGTGAACTGCACCGGTTCGTGCTCCTGGAAGATCTACGTGAAGAACGGCCTGATCACCTGGGAAACCCAGCAGACCGACTACCCGCGTACCCGCAACGACCTGCCCAACCACGAGCCGCGCGGCTGCCCGCGCGGCGCCAGTTACAGCTGGTACATCTACAGCGCCAATCGCCTGAAGTACCCCAAGGTGCGCAAGCCGCTGCTGAAGCTGTGGCGTGAAGCCCGGCGCAGCATGAGCCCGGTGGACGCCTGGGCCAGCATCGTCGAGGACAAGGCCAAGGCCGAGTCCTACAAGAGCAAGCGCGGCATGGGCGGCTTCATCCGTTCCAGCTGGGAAGAAGTCAACGAGATCATCGCTGCCGCCAACGTCTACACCGTCAAACAGTACGGCCCGGACCGTGTCATCGGTTTCTCGCCGATCCCGGCCATGTCCATGGTCAGCTACGCTGCCGGTAGCCGCTACCTGTCCCTGATCGGTGGCGTGTGCCTGAGCTTCTACGACTGGTACTGCGACCTGCCGCCGGCCTCGCCACAGGTGTGGGGCGAGCAGACCGACGTGCCGGAATCGGCCGACTGGTACAACTCCAACTACATCATCGCCTGGGGCTCCAACGTCCCGCAGACCCGTACCCCGGACGCGCACTTCTTTACCGAAGTCCGCTACAAAGGCACCAAGACCGTTGCCATCACCCCGGACTACGCCGAGGTCGCCAAGCTCACCGACCTCTGGCTCAACCCGAAGCAGGGCACCGACGCCGCCCTGGCCCAGGCATTCGCCCACGTCATCTTCAAGGAATTCCACCTCGAGACGCCGAGCGAATACTTCCGCGACTACGCCAAGCGCTACACCGACCTGCCGGTGCTGGTGCGCCTGAACGAAAAGGACGGCAGCTACATCGCCGACCGCTTCCTGCGCGCCTCGGATCTTGCCGACAACCTCGGCCAGGAGAACAACCCCGAGTGGAAGACCATCGCAGTCGATGGCACCACCGGCGAGCTGGTTTCGCCGCTCGGCTCCATCGGCTACCGCTGGGGCGAGAAGGGCAAGTGGAACATCGAAGCCCGCGAAGGCAAGGACGGCCGTGACGTCGACCTGAGCCTGACCCAGATCGATGGCGGCGAGACGGCCGAGGTCGCCTTTCCGTACTTCGGCGGCATCCTCCACGAGCACTTCCAGCACGCTGAAGGCGAAAGCATCCAGCTGCGCCGCGTACCGGTACGCAGCATCACCCTGGCCGACGGCAGCACCACCAAGGTCGCCACCGTATTCGACCTGATGGCCGCCAACCTGGGTATCGACCGTGGCCTGGGTGGCGCCAACGTCGCTTCCAGCTACGACGACGCCAGCGTGCCCGGCACCCCGGCCTGGCAGGAAATCATCACCGGCGTGTCCCGCGAGAAGGCGATCCAGATCGCCCGTGAATTCGCCGACAACGCCGACAAGACCCATGGCCGCTCCATGATCATCGTCGGTGCGGCGATGAACCACTGGTACCACATGGACATGAACTACCGCGGCCTGATCAACATGCTGATGTTGTGCGGTTGCGTGGGGCAGACCGGTGGTGGCTGGGCGCACTACGTCGGCCAGGAAAAGCTGCGTCCGCAGTGCGGCTGGCTGCCACTGGCCTTCGGCCTCGACTGGAGCCGGCCGCCGCGCCAGATGAACGGCACCAGCTTCTTCTACAACCACAGTTCGCAGTGGCGCCACGAGAAAATGAGCATTCACGAAGTGCTCTCGCCCCTGGCCGACAAGTCGCAGTTCCCCGAGCACATGCTCGATTACAACATCCGCGCCGAACGCGCCGGCTGGCTGCCGAGCGCGCCGCAGCTCAACCGCAACCCGCTGCAGATCTGCCGTGACGCCGAAGCGGCCGGCATGTCGCCGGTCGACTATGTCACCCAGTCGCTCAAGGACGGTTCGCTGCGCTTCTCCTGCGAGCAGCCGGACAGCCCGGAAAACTTCCCGCGCAACATGTTCATCTGGCGCTCTAACCTGCTGGGCAGCTCGGGCAAGGGCCACGAGTACATGCTCAAGTACCTGCTGGGCACCAAGAACGGCGTGATGAACGAGGACCTTGGCAAGCGCGACGGCTTCAAACCGCTCGAAGCCGAATGGCAGGACGACGGCGCCATCGGCAAGCTCGACCTGGTCACCACCCTCGACTTCCGCATGTCCTCGACCTGCGTGTACTCCGACATCGTCCTGCCGACCGCGACCTGGTACGAGAAGGACGACATGAACACCTCGGACATGCACCCCTTCATCCACCCGCTGTCCGCCGCCATCGACCCGGCATGGGAAGCGCGTTCGGACTGGGAAATCTACAAGGGCATCGCCAAGGCCTTCTCGAAGATGGCCGAAGGTCATCTGGGCGTGGAAAAGGACCTGGTCACCGTGCCGCTCTTGCACGACAGCCCCGGCGAACTGGCCCAGCCGTTCGGCGGCACCGACTGGAAAACCGCTGGCGTCGATCCGCAGCCGGGCAAGAACTGCCCGAACATGGCGGTGGTCGAGCGCGACTATCCCGCCACCTATAAGAAGTTCACCTCCCTCGGCCCGCTGCTCGACAAGCTCGGCAACGGTGGCAAGGGTATCAACTGGAACACCCAGGCTGAAGTCGATTTCCTCGGCGAGCTGAACTACAAGGTGCGCGAGGAGGGCGTCAGCCAAGGGCGTCCGCAGATCGAGTCGGCCATCGATGCTGCCGAGGTCATCCTCAGTCTGGCGCCGGAAACCAACGGTCACGTTGCCGTGAAGGCCTGGGCCGCGCTGTCGGAATTCACCGGCCGCGACCACAGCCACCTGGCGCTGCCCAAGGAGCACGAGGCGATCCGCTTCCGTGATATCCAGGCGCAGCCGCGCAAGATCATCTCCAGCCCGACCTGGTCAGGCCTGGAAGACGAGCATGTGTCGTACAACGCCGGCTACACCAACGTCCACGAGTTCATCCCGTGGCGCACCATCACCGGCCGCCAGCAGTTCTTCCAGGATCACCCCTGGATGCAGGCCTTCGGTGAGCAGCTGATGAGCTACCGGCCGCCGATCAACACCCGCACCATCGATTACGTGAAGGGCAAGAAGAGCAACGGCAACACCGAAATCGTCCTCAACTGGATCACCCCGCACCAGAAGTGGGGCATTCACAGCACCTACTCGGACAACCTGATCATGCTCACCCTGAGCCGTGGCGGCCCGATCGTGTGGATGTCGGAAGTCGACGCCAAGAAGGCTGGCATCGAGGACAACGACTGGATCGAGTGCTTCAACGCCAACGGCGCCCTGACCGCCCGTGCGGTAGTCAGCCAGCGCGTGATGGAAGGCATGGTGATGATGTACCACGCCCAGGAACGCATCGTGAACGTGCCCGGCAGCGAGACCACCAAGACCCGCGGCGGCCACCACAACTCGGTGACCCGCGTGGTGCTCAAGCCCACCCACATGATCGGCGGCTACGCCCAACAGGCGTACGGCTTCAACTACTACGGCACCGTGGGCTGCAACCGCGACGAGTTCGTCGTGGTGCGCAAGATGGCCAAGGTCGACTGGCTCGACGGCCCGAACGGCAACGACCTGCCGCAACCCCTGCCGCAAGACATCTGAGGAATAGGCCATGAAGATTCGTTCACCCAAGGTGGCAGCGCATGGTCCCCGGACCATGCCCGCTCTGAAGATCAAGGCGCCGGTTGTGGAGGTTGCACAATGAAAATTCGTTCACAAGTGGGCATGGTCCTGAACCTGGACAAGTGCATCGGCTGCCACACCTGCTCGATCACCTGCAAGAACGTCTGGACCAGCCGTGAAGGCATGGAGTACGCCTGGTTCAACAACGTCGAGACCAAGCCTGGCATCGGCTACCCGAAAGAGTGGGAGAACCAGGACAAGTGGAAGGGCGGCTGGGTGCGTAATGGCGACGGCACCATCAATCCGCGCATCGGTGGCAAGTTCCGCGTACTGGCGAACATCTTCGCCAACCCTGACCTGCCGACCATCGACGACTACTACGAGCCGTTCGACTTCGACTACCAGAACCTGCACACCGCGCCGATCTCCGAGCACCAGCCGGTGGCACGTCCGCGCTCGCTGATCTCCGGTCAGCGCATGGAGAAGATCGAGTGGGGCCCGAACTGGGAGGAAATTCTCGGTACCGAGTTCGCCAAGCGTCGCAAGGACAAGAACTTCGACAAGATCCAGGCGGACATCTACGGGCAGTACGAAAACACCTTCATGATGTACCTGCCGCGCCTGTGCGAGCACTGCCTGAACCCGACCTGCGCCGCGTCCTGCCCGAGCGGTGCGATCTACAAGCGCGAGGAGGACGGCATCGTCCTCATCGACCAGGAGAAGTGCCGCGGCTGGCGCATGTGCATCAGCGGCTGCCCGTACAAGAAGATCTACTTCAACTGGAAGAGCGGCAAATCCGAGAAGTGCATCTTCTGCTTCCCGCGCATCGAGGCCGGCATGCCGACCGTGTGTGCCGAAACCTGCGTAGGCCGCATCCGCTACCTCGGCGTGCTGCTGTACGACGCCGACCGCATCCATGAAGTGGCCAGCACGGTCAACGAGCAGGACCTGTACGCCAAGCAACTGGAGATATTCCTCGATCCGTTCGATCCGAAGGTCATCGAGCAGGCGCTCAACGACGGCGTACCGATGTCGGTGATCGAAGCCGCGCAGAAGTCGCCGGTGTACAAGATGGCGGTGGACTGGAAGCTGGCTCTGCCGCTGCACCCGGAATACCGCACGCTGCCGATGGTGTGGTACGTGCCGCCGCTGTCGCCAATTCAGAACGCTGCGGCGGCTGGCCACGTCAGCATGGACGGCGTGCTGCCGGACGTCGACAGCCTGCGCATCCCGCTGCGCTACCTGGCCAACCTGCTCACCGCAGGTGACGAGGAGCCGGTCAAACTGGCGCTCAAGCGCATGCTTGCCATGCGTGCCTACAAGCGCGCCGAGCAGGTCGACGGCGTGCAGGACTTGGAGGTGCTGGAGAGCGTCGGGCTGTCGGTGGCCCAGGTCGAGGACATGTACCGCTACCTGGCCATCGCCAACTACGAAGACCGCTACGTGATCCCGACCGCGCATCGTGAGGAGGCCATGGGCGATGCCTTCGCCGAGCGTTCCGGTTGCGGCTTCAGCTTTGGCAGCGGTTGCTCGGGCGCCTCGGACACCAACATGTTCGGTGCCAAGAAGGCCAACCGCCGCGACATCATCAAGACCGTCCAGCTGTGGGAGGACTGAGCCATGCGCATCCTTAAAGTGATTTCCCTGCTGCTGGACTATCCCGACCAGCATCTGCGCGACGGCCATGCCGAACTGGCTCAGGCCATCGGCGCGGCGCGCGAGATCAGCCCGGAGCAGCGCATCGCGCTGCGCCGCCTGCTCGATGAGCTGACCGAAGACGACCTGATGGACGTGCAGGAGCGTTACACCGACCTGTTCGACCGCGGTCGTTCACTGTCGCTGCTCCTGTTCGAGCACGTGCATGGCGAATCCCGCGACCGCGGCCAGGCCATGGTCGACCTGATGGCGCAGTACACCGAGGCCGGTTTCGACATCGGTGTACGCGAGCTGCCGGACTACATTCCGCTGTACCTCGAGTACCTCGCCACCCGCGATGACCTCGAGGCCCGCGAGGGGCTGGCCGACGTGTCGCACCTGCTGGCCCTGCTGGCGGCGCGTCTGCAGGAGCGCGAAAGCCCGCATGCGGCGTGCTTCCGTGCGCTGCTGCAGATCGCCGGCGAGCCGGTGCAGGAAACCCTGGCCGGCCTGCAGGAGCAGGTCGCCGCCGAGGAACGCGACGACTCGCTGGAAGCGCTGGACAAGATCTGGGAGGAGGAACAGGTCAATTTCCTCCAGGCCGAGCAGCAGGATCGCTGCCCATCCATGCCGAGCGGGCCGGGCAAGGCTCGCGAGGAAAGCCCGGTGCCGCTGCACTGGACCGATTTCAAGCATGACGGGCAGGCCGCCGCGCTCGCCCAGGAGGTGCGCAATGTCTAACTTCAATTTCCTTCTGTTCGGGGTCTACCCCTACATCGCCCTGGCCATCTGCCTGATCGGCAGCTGGGCGCGCTTCGACCTGTCGCAGTACAGCTGGAAGGCCGGCTCGAGCCAGATGCTGTCAAACAACCGCATGCGCCTGGCGAGCAACCTGTTCCACGTCGGCATCATCTTCATCCTGGCCGGACATTTCGTCGGCTTGCTGATGCCCGAGGCGCTGTATCACTCGTTCATCAGCAGTGGCCAGAAGCAGATCGTGGCGATGGTGTCCGGCGGCTTTTTCGGCATCCTCTGCCTGATCGGGCTGGTGATGCTGATCCACCGCCGGATGACCGACGCCCGCGTGCGTGCCACCTCCAACACCAGCGACATCATGATCCTCTTCGTGCTGCTGGCGCAGCTGGTGCTGGGGCTGCTGACCATCATCGCCTCCACCGGCCACCTGGACGGTTCGGTGATGGTGCTGCTGGGCACCTGGGCGCAGAGCCTGGTGACCCTGCAGCCGGTCAAGGCCGCAGGCGCCATCGAAACGGTCGGCATCATCTACAAGCTGCACGTGTTTCTCGGCGTGACCCTGTTCGTGCTGTTCCCCTTCACCCGTCTGGTGCACATCGTCAGCGCACCGGTGTGGTACCTGGGGCGGCGCTACCAGATTGTCCGCCAGAAGGGCGTCAAACCGACCATTCCGCGCCCGCAACGCCCGCGTACCTATGAGGCACCCGCCCGCGAAACATCCGCGCCGACGGCTGTGCCCGGTTACGCCACGGCTAAGAACAAGACGCCGGCGTGATGGCTCGGCGGCTGGCGTCTCTGCGTCAGCCGTCCTGGCTGGATCGACCAAACGTTCAAATGGCTTTATCGAGGTGATCATCATGGGTTGTGGATGTGGTGGAAGCACAGGCGGAGGCGGCTGCGGTGGCGGCGCGCGTCCGGAGATCGAAGTGCCGGTCGAGGCCCCGCTGTTCGAGGAGCTGGCGCACGAAGTTCATACCCATACTGCCGCTGAGCAGGCGTCCGGCGAACCCTCGCTGATCGCCAGCAGTGAACAGGAATGGCCTCGGGTGCACGTCAATGGCGTGGCGATCGCCTCGCAGGCCATTGCCCAGGAACTGCAATATCACCCGGCCGAAAGCCACGATGAGGCCGTCTACCTGGCGACCCAGGCGCTGGTGCTGCGTGAGCTGTTGCAGCAGCGCATCGGCGAGCTGGGGCTGATGGTGCGAGCCGAGGCCGGCGAGAGCGAGGAGGAGGCGGCCACCCGCACCCTGATCGAGCAGGAAGTGCCGCTGCCGCTGGCCGATGAGGCGGCCTGCCGGCAGTACTACAACGGCAACCAGCAGCGCTTCTTCAGCGCACCCTTGCTGGCCGCGCGGCATATTCTGCTGGCCTCCCCGGCGGACGATGCCGAAGCCCGCAGCCTGGCTCGGGAACAGGCCTTGGCGTTGATCGCGCAGCTGCAGGCCGACCCGCAACGCTTCGCCGAACTGGCACTGCTGCATTCGGCTTGCCCGTCGAAGGGGCAGGGCGGTGCACTGGGACAGATCAGCAAGGGCCAGACGGTGCCGGAATTCGAGCGTCAGCTGTTCCGTCTGCCGGTCGGCCTCTGCCAGCAGCCGCTGGAGAGCCGTTACGGCTATCACCTGGTGGCCGTCGACCAGCGCATCGAAGGCGAGCAGCTGCCTTACGAGGTAGTCGCCGGCTCGATCCGCGCCGAGCTCAACCAGCGCGTCTGGCAGATCGGCGTCAGCCAGTACCTGCAGAACCTGGTGGGTGCGGCGCACATCGATGGCATCCATATGCAGGGCGCGGACACGCCACTGATGCAATAACGGAGACTTAGCTCAACGTAGGGTGGATGACGCTTCACCCATCCACCTTTGCGGGCTGGGGGTGGATGGAAGCGGCGGCACTCGCACCACCCCACCGGGTCGCGCCACCGGACGGGGGCTCTGGTGGATGAAATGAGTTCATCCACCCTACGAAGGTTCAGAGGTGTTATCGATGACTCAATTACGCGATGCCCACAACCGCCAGATCGACTACCTGCGCATGTCGGTGACCGACCGCTGTGATTTTCGCTGCGTCTACTGCATGGCTGAGGACATGACCTTCCTGCCGCGCCAGCAGGTGCTCGGCCTGGAGGAGCTGGAACGCATCGCGCGGATATTCGTCGGTCTGGGGGTAAAAAAGATTCGTCTCACTGGCGGCGAACCGCTGGTGCGCCAGGGCATCGTCGGCCTCAGCGAGCGCATCGCTGCACTACCCGGCCTGCGCGAACTGGTGATGACCACCAATGGCTCGCAGCTGGTCAAGCTTGCAGCACCGCTGGCGCGCGCCGGGGTCAAGCGGCTGAACATCAGCCTGGATAGCCTGGATGCCGCCAAATTCCACGCCATCACCCGCACCGGTCAGCTGCAGCAGGTGCTCGACGGCATCGAGGCGGCGCGCGAGGCCGGCTTCGAGCGGATCAAGCTCAACGCGGTCGTGATGAAGGGCCGCAACGCCGAGGAAGTCGCCGACCTGGTGGATTTCGCCATCGCCAGCGGGCTGGACCTGAGCTTCATCGAGGAAATGCCGCTGGGTGACGTAGGTCGTTCGCGCGGCGAGAGCTTCTGCTCCAGCGACGAGGTGAAGGCGCTGATCGCCGAGCGGCACACGCTGATCGATTCGGCCGAGCAGAGCGGCGGCCCGGCGCGTTACGTGCGCCTGCCGGACCATCCGCAGACGCGCATCGGCTTCATCTCGCCGCATTCGCACAACTTCTGCGCCACCTGCAACCGCGTGCGGCTGACGGTGGAAGGGCGCCTGCTGCTGTGTCTGGGGCACGAGAACGCCATCGACCTGCGTGCCTTGCTGCGTCGCCACCCGATCAGCGATCAGCCGGCGATCGATGCGATTCACGCCGCGTTGCAGCGCAAGCCGTTGCGTCACGAATTCTCCAGTGGCGGTGAGGTCCAGGTATTGCGCTTCATGAACGCCAGCGGTGGTTGAGCCAATGCCCCATGGGCTACGAGTCGACCGCTTAATTCGCTACCATCGGCCGGTATTGCCGGCTTGACTCACATGCCAGGTGCCACAGTCGGGCCTTGTCGCAGAAACCGCTCGTGCCATCGCCTGCAACGCTCACGGCACCACTCAGCGCGCACATACCTCCAAAGGGTAATGGGTTCGCATACGGCACGGGTGCAGCCTGTGCACACATCTTCAAAGGAGTTTCGAGCCATGGCTCATCTGTCCAACACCGAATTCCAGCCCCTGAGCATCGCGGTGCTTACGGTGAGCGACACCCGCAACATTGATTCCGATACCTCCGGCCAGGCGCTGATCGATGGGCTGCAGAGCGCCGGCCATACCTTGGCCGAGCGGGCCATCGTCAAGGACGACATCTGGCAGATCCGCGCCCGCGTCTGCAGCTGGATCGCCAGCGAGAACGTGCAGGTGGTGCTGATCACTGGCGGCACCGGTTTCACCGCCCGCGACAACACTCCGCAGGCGGTGCAGCCACTGCTAGACAAAGACGTGGACGGCTTCGGCGAGCTGTTCCGCTACGTTTCACTGGGTGAGATCGGCACCTCCACCGTGCAGTCCCGCGCGCTGGCCGGCATGAGCAACGGCACGCTGGTTTGCTGTCTGCCCGGTTCGACCAATGCGTGCCGCACCGCCTGGAACAAGATCCTCGTCGAGCAGCTGGACAGCCGTACCAAGCCCTGCAATTTCGTGCCGCACCTCAAGGCTAGCGCGGTCGAATACTGCGGGCCACGCTCATGAGCGCCTGTGGCTGCGACACCAGTGGCCTGAAGCCGGTCGATGAGGCCATTGCCGAACTGCTGGCGCGGGTGCCCGCGCTGCCGCCGGTCGAACATGTGGCGCTGCCCGATGCCCTTGGTCGGGTGCTGGCCGAGTCCCTCGATGCACCCTTCCCAGTGCCGGCCTGGGACAACAGCGCGATGGACGGCTACGCCCTGCGTGCCGCTGACCTACCTGCCGAAGGCGGCTGGCTGCCGCTGGCCGGGCGCATTGCCGCCGGTGATGCGGCCGACCAGCAACTGCCTGCCGGCCACGCTGTGCGCATCTTCACCGGCGCGCCGCTGCCACCGGGCGCCGATACCGTGGTGGCGCAGGAGGATTGCCAGATCGAGGCCGATCGCGTGCATTTCCCCGGGGTGACTCCGGGTGCCCATGTGCGTCGGCAGGGCGAAGAAGTGAAGGCCGGTGAGGCCGTGCTGCAGGCCGGCAAGCGCTTGCGACCGCAGGAAATTGGATTGCTGGCAAGCTTCGGCGTCGCCCGCGTGGCGGTCTATCGTCGTTTGCGTATCGGTCTGCTCTCCAGCGGTAACGAACTGCGTGAGCCCGGCGAGCCGCTGGCGCCGGGACAGATCTACAACTCCAACCGTTACTGCCTGCTCAGCGTACTGCGCAGCCTCGGGATGGAAGTGCACGACTACGAAATCCTGGTCGACGAGCTGGCTGCCAGCCGTGACGCCCTGGCGCTGGCCGCTTCCGAATGGGACATGCTGATCACCTCCGGCGGCGTATCGGTCGGCGAGGAGGATCACCTCAAACAGGCCATTCGCGAACTGGGCGAGTTGCACATGTGGCGTCTGGCGATCCAGCCCGGCAAGCCGTTGGCCTTTGGCGAGGTCAATGGCAAACCGTGGATCGGCCTGCCCGGCAATCCAGCTGCGGCGCTGATCACCTCGCTGGTGGTGGCGCGGCCGTTCCTGCTCAGTGCCCAGGGCTGCACCGATGTGCTGCCCAAACCGTTGCGGCTGACCGCCGGCTTCGCCTGGCGCAAACCGAACAACCGCCGCCAATACCTGCGTGCGCGGCTGGAGCACGTCGATGGCGAGATGCGTGTGTGCCTGCACCCGCGGCAGGGCTCGGCGATGCTGACCTCGGCCAGCTGGGCGGAAGGCCTGGCTATCGTCGAGCGCAACCGCACGCTGGAAGAAGGGGAGACGGTGGAGTACCTGCCGTTCAGCGAGTTGCTCGGCTGACAAACAAAAACGCCCGGTCGATGACGAGTCGCCCGGGCGTTTTCATGTCTGCGCGTTAGGCCTGGTGGCGCTGCGGCAGCATCCGTCGAAGGACGTCGTCGCGGCGAACGTAGTGGTGAAACAGGGCTGCTGCGGCATGCAGACCGATCAGCCAGTAACCGAGCACGGCCACGGTTTCGTGAACTTCCTTGATATCACCGGCTAAGGCCTTGTCCGGGCCCAGCAGAGCGGGTAATTCAAGACCGAAGAACGGAATGGGTTTGCCAGCGGCGCTCAAGGTCAGCCAGCCCAACAGCGGAAGGCCGATCATCAGCGCGTAGAGCGCCAAGTGCGCCAGCTTGGCCAACCGTTGCTCCCAGGCTGCGCTGGCAATGGCGAGCGGCGCCGGGCGCAGCCATCGAGCCAGCAAACGCAGCCAGACCAGCATGAACACCGACAGGCCGAGCATGAAATGCCACTGCTTGAGCAGCTCTCGCGGCTCGCTGCCCTTGGCGAAATTACCCTTCAGCTCGATCGTTGCGTAGACCGCTGCAATCAGCAGCACCATCAGCCAGTGCAAGCCAATGGACAGCCGTCCGTAGCGGATCGGCATCAGTTTATCGTTCATTTCACCTACTCCTCGTGTGGATACTTGCCGCCGAGTCTAGGCCTCGAAACTTAAGCGAAGCTTATCTGGGCAAGCGTCGCGACGATTCGACGCGGTGTTGTTGCCCGGCATGCCTCAAGGCAGCGCAGCGACGGCTGATACGGGGCGCGACGATCAGATACCGGTGCTGCGCGAAGGGGATGGCGTAGGATTGGGGGCAGGCTCAGGTACGGGGAATACGCACAATCGCGCGTAATCCACCCAGTGCCGAATCGAGCAATTCAACAGTCGCACCGTGCAGCTCGGCGATGCGCGCCACAATCGACAGGCCGAGCCCAGCACCCTGACCGTCGCCGAGGCGAACGAAGCGCTCGAACAGTTGCTCACGCAGCTCGGGCGCAATACCGGGCCCGCTGTCCGCAACCTCAATGATCAACTTATCCGGGGTGCTGCGCAGCTGTACCTCGATCCGCCCGCCGCTGGGGGTGTAGGTCAGCGCGTTACCGACCAGGTTCTGCAACAGCGTGGCCAGGCTTGCGGCATCGCCGGTCAGTGAGTAGTCACCGTGCTCATCGATTTCCAGCGTGAGTTCCTGATCGCGGGCGATGGCCAGTGGCGTCAGCTCGGCGAGGGTGTCGCGTGTCAGCCGACGCATGTCCAGCGGTGCCAGGCGCAGTTGCTGGGCGCTGGGTTCCAGTCGCGCGAGGGTCAGCAGCTGAGTGACTACGCGTGTCGTACGGTCGACCCCGGCGAGGAGCTGCCTGAGGGCTTCGTCACGGTCTGCCTCGCTGCCGGCCTGTTGTGCGTTCTGGGCGTGAATGCGCAGCACTGCCAGGGGCGTGCGCAATTCATGAGCCGCATCGGCGATGAAGCGTTTTTCCCGATCGACCAGTTGATTGACCTGTTGCAGCAGGCGATTGAGCGAGGCGGCCACCGGCTCCAACTCCTGCGGCAGCGGTGCCAGCAGCAGCGGCGCGAGGTTGTCCGGATCGCGATTCTTCAGCAGCTGTGCCATGTGCGCCAGCGGGCGCAAGCCCCAGCCCACCGCCAGCCAGATCAGCAGCGCCAGCAGAGGCAGACCGATCAGGTCTGGCAGCAGGCTGCGTCGGGCGATCTTGCCGACCAGCTCGCCGCGTACATCGTCGCGCTCGCTGACCAGAATCCAGAGTTCGTCCTCGGGATCGTGCAACAGGAACAGGCGCCAGGCATGGCCGTCGAGCTGCACGTCGTGATAACCGCCACTCAGGGCGCTGAAGGGCGACGCCGAGGCTGCCTTGGCCAATTCCTGCAAGGCGCCGTTCGGCGCACCGGCGGACTGCAGCACGCTGCTGCCATCCGCGGCGTAGACCTGAAAGCCGAGTTTGGTTTCGTAATCGTGCCCGGGCACCCCCTGATTCCGCCGCGCGTTCACCGCGGCGTCCAAGGCGCTCTGCAGCGCGTGGCGGGCTGATGGCTCCATTTCGCGCATCACCAGCCCCTGCACCAGCCGCGCGCTCTGCGCCAGCTGGGCGTCGAACAGCTCTTCGATCTCGTGGCGAGCGTCGCGATAACTGCGCCAGGAGATCAGGCTCAGCGACAGCAGCAGGATGCCGAGCACCAGCACTAGGGTGCGGTTGCGGATAGAGCGCCTCAGCATTTGTCCACCAAATAGCCGACCCCGCGCACGGTGCGGATCAGCTCGGGGAAGAATTTTTTGCGCAGGTGATGGATATGCACCTCCAGCGCGTTGCTCTCGACCTCCTCGTCCCAGCCGTAGAGCACCTGCTGCAGCCGATCGCGGGTCAGCACCCGACCGGGCTGGGCGATCAGCTCGTGGAGCAGGACGAATTCCTTGCGCGGCAGGTTGATCGGCGCGCCCTGGTAGCTGACCTGCTGGTTCACCGGGTCGAGCAGAATGCCGCGATACTCCAGGGTCGGCTCCGGGCGATTGAAGCTGCGCCGAAGCAGGGCGCGCAGGCGAGCCTTGAGTTCGGCGACATCGAAGGGTTTGACCAGGTAATCGTCGGCGCCGGCGTCCAGCCCGGCAATGCGATCACTGGTGGCATCGCGCGCGGTCAGTACCAACACCGGCACGGGGTTGGCGCTGGCGCGCAGCCGCTTGAGTACTTCCAGACCGTCCATACGCGGCAGACCGAGGTCGAGGATCGCCAGCTCGAAGCTCTCGTGACTCAGCGCATGCAGCGCGCTAGCGCCGTCCTGCAGCCAGTCCACTGTATAACCCTCCGGCTTCAGCGCAGTGCGGATGCCCTCGCCAAGAGCACGATCGTCTTCCACCAGCAGAATGCGCATGTCGTTTCTGTCGTCCTGAAGGGTTTGTGGCATTGCTTTGCATTCAACGCCGTCGCGCGCGGTTATTCCAGTTTTTCCTTGACCTGCGCGAGCAGCGCGCGGGCTTCGTCGCGGCGACCGGCATCGGCGACTTCACGACCCGCGCGGTCGGGCGCGGCGAGGGCCTTTTCCAGCGCCGCGCGCGCTTCCGCGTAGCGCTTCTGACGCAGCAGGAAATCACCGTGGAAGTAGTTCGGGTCGATGCCGTTCGGGTTCAGCGCCAGCGCCTGCTTGAACAGCGCCTCGGCCTTGTCCTCGTCACCGAAGCCGATCGGCCAGCCGGGCACCTGGTAGTAGAGACTCGCGAGGCTGGTGTAGGCCGAGCCATCCAGCGCCTGCGGATCAAGTTCGATGGCTTTCTCCAGTTCGGCCTTGGCCTGCTTGACCAGGCTCAGCGCACCGAGCCCGCCCTTGGCGCCGGCCCAGGTGCTGAGCACGATGCCGTGCCAGATATGCAGCTCGGCGGCCTGGGGTTCGCCGGCCACCGCGCTTTCCGCCTCTGAGGCAAGCCGGGCGAAGGCCGCTTCGCGCTGTGCCGCGGGCAGCTGGTAGTTGATCTCCGCCCAGCGCGTCTGGATCTGGCGCAGCGAGGATTCGCTGGCCGGGCTGAGGGCGAAGGAAGGCTGGCAGGCCAGCGCCAGCACAAGGGTGAACAGGCCGAGCAGATGCTTCATGGGTGATCTCCGGTCGAAGTGGATTGGGAGGGCGGCAGCGGTTGTTCAGCACGGGCGAAGCGCTTGATCACCGGCAGCTGCTTGCGCAGCGCCTGATCGACCAGACGCGGCAAGAGGCCGTTAAGGCGCACGAAGAGCTTTTCCGGCCAGCCGAGGTACATCTCTTCACGCTCGGTGGCGATGGCGTGGACGATCTGCCGTGCGACTTGTTGCGGATCGTCCATCTCCACCTTCAGCTCGTTGTTCATCGCCACCACATCGTCGCTGTTCATTGTCGTACGGGTGGCGCGGGGCGCGATGTAGAGCACCTTGACGTGACTGTCGGCCAGCTCGCGGCGCAACGCCTCGGAAAAGCCGCGCAGGGCGAACTTGCTGGCGCAATAAGCGGCGAAACCCGGGTAGCCGATGGAGCCGAAGGTCGAGCCGAGGTTGACCAAGAGCGCCTGCGGTTGCTGGCGCAGCAGTGGCAGCAGCAGGTGGGTCAGCTGCAGCGTGGCGGTGACGTTGACGCCGATCAGGCGGGCGATGGCGTCCTCGTCCTGCTGTTCGAGCAGGCTGAACTGGTTGATTCCGGCGGCATTGATCACGCAGTTGAGGCCGCCGAAACGCCGCGCGGCATCGAGCACCGTGTACCGGCCGCTGCGCTGGGTGAGGTCCGCGCAGACCAGGCTGACCTGCCCTGGATAGCGGCGCGCCAGCGCTTCCAGGGCAAGACTGTCGCGTCCCACCAACAACAGCCGTGCGCCGTTCGCGCAGAGCCGCTCGACCAGCACCTGGCCGATGCCGCCGCTGGCGCCAGTGAGCAGGATGCGCGCGTCACGCAGTTGCATGGCTGTGCTCCGGCGCGCTCAGGCTGCGGAAGATATCGCCGTAGAGTCGGTAGACCACGCGAGCGGTGTGCACCACGGCGGCCTTGTCGTCCTCGTCGTCGAGGCGGTTCATCAGCTTCTTGAAGAACTCGATGTGCTCCATGTCCAGGCTGCCGTGGGAGGTCAGGTAGCTGAATGCCTTGGCCGGCAGCTGCAGCTTGTCCTGCAGCACGCCAGCGGCCTGGGTCGCCAGGGCGATGCTGGTACCTTCGAGTACGTTGACCATGCCGAAGAAGCTCGCCGGGTTGTGCCGCGCGATGCGGTCGTAGACGTAAGCGACCATCAGTTCGGTGGGCAGTGCCGGCTGGCCGTGGCGCACCGCCTCGGCATCGCCGCCACAGGCGCGGATGTCATTGAGGATCCACTCCTGATGGCCGATCTCTTCCTCGATGTACTCGGCGATGGCCTCGCGCAGCCATTCCAGCCGTTCCGGCAGGCGCGCACCGCATGCCATCAACAGCGGCACGGTGTGCTTGACGTGGTGGTAGGCCTGGGTGAGAAAGGCGATGTACTGCGCGCGGGTCGCGGTGCCGGCTAGCGCGGCGTGGATGATCGGCGCGCCGAGCAGGTACTCGCGCTCGCTGTTGGTCTGGTGTTGTAGTTGGTCGAAAAATTCCATGCTGCGTACCTCGAAGTCAGGAAAAAGTAGGGCGTTAATGGCCGGTTGGTAGTGGCTGAACAGGACGTCGCGGCGCAGGCGGCCATTGGCGGTGGCCAGGCCGTTGTCGGGGCGAAAGGCTTGGGCGGCGCGCAGCCAGTGGTGTACGCGGGCGTAGTCCGGCAGGCCGGCATTGACCCGCTCGACCGCCGCCTGCAGCTCGGCATCGCTCAGCTCGGGGCGGCGAGGTACGAGCACGGCGACGTTCTGCGCCAGCGCCTCCCCATGCAGCCAGGCCTGGGCGATGGACGCCTGCTGTACCAGTTCGGCCTCCACCCACTCGGGATTGACGTTGCGTCCGTACGCGGTAACGAACTGATGCTTCTTGCGCCCGTGCAGGATCAGGAAGCCATCCTCGAAATGGCCTAGGTCGCCGGTGGCCAGCCACTCGCCGGTCAGCGGCGGTTCGCCGAGGTAACCGAGCATGTGCGGGCCGCGCACCAGTACCTCGCCATCGTCGGCCAAGCGCAGCTCGACGTGTGGCAGCGGCCGGCCGACCGTGCCGATGCGCCGCGCCTCGGGTGTGTTCAGGCAGACCACCGAGGCGCATTCGGACAAGCCGTAGCCCTCGAACACCGGCAGCCCGAGGCGCTCGGCGCGCTCCAGCAGTTGCGGCGCCACGCGACCGCCACCCACAGCGACAAAGCGCAGCGAATCCGGCAGCGGTACGCCTTGTTCAGCGGCGCTGACCAGCGCCAGCAGCAGCTGAGGCAACAGGATCAGGCTGTGCGGCTGGCTGGCCTGCAGCGTGGCCAGCAAACGTTGCAGCTCGAAGCCCGCCGCGCCGCTGAAGCCGATCTCGGCCAGCGGCCGCAGCTCGACCCGCGAACCCGCCAGCAGCGGCGCATAGAGCCCGGCGATGTTTTCCAGCAGAGTCGCTAGCGGCAGTACGCACAGGTGCTGCTGCACATCGCACGGCAGGCTGGCCTGCCGCAGGCTCTCGGCCACCGCCAGCTGTGCTTCGGCGTTCAGGCAGACGCCCTTGGGCTGGCCGGTGGTGCCGGAGGTATAGGTGATCTTCAGGGTGCCGTCGGGCACCGGCGTGACGGTACCCGGCTGGCGCAGTAGCAGGTCGCCGGCGGTCGGACGAAAGCCGCAGCGCTCGCTGAGCGGGCTGACTGCGCCGATCAGGCAGTCGATGCCGGCATGGTTCAGCACATGCTCCTGCTGCGCCGGGGAAAAGAATCCCGGCAGCGGCACGCAGACCAGACCGGCGCGCAGCAGGGCCAGATCCCACAGCGCCCACTCCAGACCGTTGTCCAGCGCCAAGGCGACGCGCTGCACGCCGAGCCGTTGCAGCTGGGCGGCACGCGCGGCTACCTCGTGGCGCAATTCGGCATAGCTCAGCTGACGCGGCCCTTCGCTCAGCGCGATGCCGGCGTGCTGGTCGAGCGTCGTCCAGAAGCGTTCAGCTGCAGGCTGCATGGGGCACCTCCGTGGCATCGAATAACGGCCGGTAGCCGAGTCGCGCATAGAGGCCGAGTTGCAGCAGGCGCTGGTGGCCGGGCAGGATCTCGCCGGCCATCAGCTGCGGGCGGCTGGCGTAGTAGCTTCCCCAGTCGGCCAGCTCATCGCCCATGCGCGCCGGATCGGCCAGGCCGAGTGGCAGCGGATCGAGCGCGAGGCGCTGAAAGCTGTTGAGCAAGGCTGGCGTGCCGGTGAACACCACCCAGCGAAAACCCTGGGCGACCAGCAGGTCGGTCAGTGCGACGATCAGCAGGCGCGCCGAGGCGTTGCCGAACGCAGCCAGGTTGCCGACCTCGACGATCTCCTCGCGCGGCACCGTACGCCCATGGCGCAGGCTCACGGCCTGCTCGATGGGTTCGTCCAGATAACGCTCGAGAAACAGCGGCCGACGCTGGGCGCTGCGCAGACCGACCGCGCCCTGCACCTCGCCGTTCTGGTCATGCAGGCCCAGCAGGCAGGGCATGAAGTGCCGCACCCGTGCCTGATAGTGCTCGGCGAATCGTTGGTGGATGAAGCGTTCCAGTGCTGCGCGCCGCTCGCCTGCATCGGCCTGCGCCAGTTGCAGGGTCAGCGCCGGCTCACGGCCGATACACGCCAGTACGTCAGTTTGATCAACCCAGGGCAGTTCCATCGGGGAACCTCGGTTAGAAGCCTGGGGCGATTGTTGGGCGGCAAACTTAAGGCAGCCTTAAGCCGCACGGCGCTAAATGCGGGGCTGGCGAGGCGACGTTTTTTTCACATCGTCTCGGCTATGTTCTGCGCCGCGCGCAGGCGTAATAAGCAGCGTCTGCCGTTCCAAAACTTCTAGCGAGTACCCCAGCGATGCGCATCCTGGTCATCGAAGACAACCGTGACATTCTCGCCAACGTGCTGGATTACCTCGAGCTCAAGGGCTACGTGGTCGACTGCGCGCAGGACGGCCTCAGCGGCCTGCACCTGGCCGCCACGCAGGACTACGACCTGATCGTGCTGGACCTGATGCTGCCGGGCATCGACGGACTGCAGGTGTGCAAGCGCCTGCGTGACGATGCCGGGCGTGATACGCCGATCATCATGCTCACCGCCCGCGATGCCCTGCCTGACCGCATCAAGGGGCTGCAGGCCGGTGCCGACGACTATCTGATCAAGCCCTTCGCGCTGTCCGAGCTGGTTGCCCGTATCGAGGCGATCCTGCGTCGCTGCCAGGGATCGCGTCGCCGGCAGCTGCAGGTGGCCGATCTCTGCTACGACCTGGACACCCTGGAAGCCAGTCGTGGTGGCCAGCCGATTCGCCTCAACCCTATCGGCCACAAGCTGCTGGCGATCCTCATGCAGCGCAGCCCGGCGGTGGTGCGCCGCGAAGCGCTGGAAGATGCCGTCTGGGGTGATCACGTGCCGGACAGCGATGCGTTGCGCAGCCATATCCACCAGTTGCGCCAGGTGCTCGACAAGCCGTTCGCCAAGCCGTTGCTGCATACCGTGCACGGCCTTGGCTTCCGCCTGGCGGAGGACTGCGATGCTCGCTAAGCAGCCGCTGGCGCGGCGGATCGTCATCGCCTTCACGCTGATGACGCTGGTGGTGAGCGGTGCGTTCGCCCTCGGCATCGTCGGCGTCGTGCACTTCATCGAGGAGCAGCTGGTCACCGAGGAGCTGAGTCGCCACCTGGACATCGTGCTCAACGAGGACCTGCCAAAGGGACGGACACCGCAGCTGGACACCAGCACCCACTTCTTCGCCTCGCATCTGCCCGAGCACCCGATGCCAAAGGCGTTTGCCGGGCTCGGTGAGGGGTTCACCGAGCTGGTTCGCGGTGACGATGCCTACTACGTCTATGTGCGCAATGTCGGCGCTGACCGCTACGTGCTGGTGCAGGAGCAGCACGAGTTCGAGGCCCGTGAAGATGCGCTGTTCAACGTCGTGCTGGCCGGCTTTCTGCTCAGCGTGCTCGGCGCCTGGGCGCTGGGGCGGCTGATGGCCAACCGGGTGTTGGCGCCGGTCAGTCGCCTGGCCAACCAGGTGCGCCACCGCGACCAGCTGCATCCGCTGGCGCCGCCGCTGGCCCTGCAGTATCCCGATGACGAGGTCGGCCATCTGGCCGCGGCGTTCGACAGCACCCTCGGCCAGCTGCGCCAGACCCTGGAGCGCGAGCGGCTATTCACCGCCGATGTCAGCCATGAACTGCGCACCCCGTTGATGGTGGTGCTCGGCGCCTGCGAGCTCCTCGAGCAGCAGGCCGAGCTGTCGCCAGCTGCGCAGCGACCGCTGGCGCGCATCCAGCGCGCCGCGCGGGAAATGCACGAGCTGGTGGAAACCTTCCTGATGCTGGCGCGGGCGCGTCCGCAACAGACGTCCTTGGCCGGCGACGCCAGCTTGCGGAGCGTGGCGACCGAGCAGAGCGAGCGCTGGGCACCGTTGCTGGCGGAGAAGGGCCTGGCCTTCGAGCTGCTGGAGCAGGGCGAGGACCGCGGCGTCTACAACCACACCTTGCTCGGCACGGTGATGTCCAACCTGCTGCGCAACGCATTGCATTACACCGACTGCGGCACGGTGCGGCTGGTCCTCGACGAAGGTGGCTTTCGCGTCGAGGACAGCGGCGTGGGCATTCCCCTGGCGGAGCAGGAGCGCATGTTTCAGCCGTTCGTGCGGGGTGCCGAGGGGCGCGGCGAAGGGCTGGGGCTGGGGTTGTCGCTGGTCAAGCGGATCTGCGCGCACCAGGGCTGGCAGGTAGGTGTGGTGCCGCGGCAACCGCAGGGCAGCTGTTTTCAGGTGCGCTTTCATGACGGCGCGGTTTGACGTTTTTTTCACATCCCGTTGACGTGCCCTTGATGTCTGCCTGGTTAGTTTGGCGTTCCGTTTCCAACCGGAATGCCCGCCATGACCACATCGAGCCCTATCGAACTGGAGTTCTCGCGCAAGTACGACCGCCAGCACGCCTACGAATACCTGCACAAGCATCAGGATGGCCCGGCCCGGCGGCTGTCGCACTGGCGTGACGAGCAGATGGCGCGCCGCGCACTGAAGATCGCCGGCGATCCTGATCTGGTGCTGGACCTGCCGTGCGGCGCCGGGCGCTTCTGGCCGCTGCTGGCCGAGCACCCAAGCCGGATGATCTTTGCCGCCGACAACTCCGCCGACATGCTGGCGATCGCCGAATCGGCGCATTCGCTGGAAGTGCTCAAGCGGGTCGAGACCTTTCAGACCTCCGCCTTCGCCATCGACATGGGTGACAACGCGGTAGACAACATCTTCTGCATGCGCCTACTGCACCACATCGCCGACCCGGAGCACCGGCTGGCGATGCTGCGTGAGTTCCACCGCGTCACCCGTGACACGCTGATCGTCTCGCTGTGGGTCGATGGCAACTACAAGGCCTGGAAGCGCAAGCGCCTGGAGCGTCGCCGGCCGGCAAAGGACAACCAGAACCGCTTCGTCGTCGCGCGCTCGGTGATCGAGACGGAATTCGCCGAGGCCGGCTTCGACATCCTCGACCGCAATGACTTCCTCCCGGGCTACGCCATGTGGCGGGTCTACGTGCTGCGCAAGCGGGGTTGAACATGAGCCGACCACTCGTACTGCCGGCCCGCGAAGCGCGTACCAGCACCTTCCAGCGCTGGTGGAACACCCAGGGCGAATGGGTCGAGGAACCTAACCAGCGCCGCGCCGGCGAAAGCGGTGTGCAACGGATACGGCTGCGCGATCCGCAGCAGCCGCTGCTGTACTGCAAACGGCAGATTGGCCACCTGTATCGCTCGCTGCTGCATCCGTTCGGCCGGCCCACGGTGCTGCGCGAATTGCGGGCGCTGCAGGCCTTCGCCCGGCTCGGCGTGCGGGTGCCGGAACTGGTCTACTGCGGCACGCGGCAACAGGCCGGCCAGTGGCAGGCACTGCTGGTGACGGCGGAGCTGGAAGGCTTCGTCAGCCTGGAGGACTGGTACGCCGAGGGCATGGCCGAGTATTACGGTCACGCGGTGCAGAAGCGCATGCTCGACGCCGTCGGCATTACTCTCGGTCGCATCCACCAGGCGCGCTGGCAGCACGGCTGCTGCTATCCCAAGCACATCTTCCTCAAGGTTCACGGCGAAGGTGACGCGACCGGGGTCGAGGTCGCCCTGCTCGATCTGGAAAAGAGCCGCCGCCGGCTACGTCGTAGCGCCGCGGCACGGCATGACCTGCGCCAGCTCAAGCGTCATCGCCAGGCCATGCCGGAACAGGACTGGCAACGATTGCTGGCTGCCCACCGCACCTTTAGCGAGTTGCACTGCGATGTCATCTGAGCCGACTTGCGTGGTTGCCGAGGCCGTGACCCGTGTTGGCGTGCCGGCCGACGGTGCGGCGCTGAAGGGGCGCAGCGGGCTGGCGCGCATCTGGTACGCATCCGGCTATTCGGTTGCAGGCCTCAAGGCTGCCTATCGGGGCGAGGCAGCGTTTCGCCAGTTGGTGCTGCTGAACCTGCTGCTGATTCCGCTGGCCTTCCTGCTCGACGTCAGCCGCGTCGAACGCGCCGTGCTAATTGCCGTGGTGTTTCTCGGCCTGATCGTCGAACTGCTCAACTCGGCCATCGAAGCGACGGTCGACCGCATCTCTTTCGAACTGCATCCGCTCGCCAAACAGGCCAAGGACATGGGCAGCGCCGCGCAATTGCTGGCGCTGTGCCTGATCGGTCTGGTCTGGGCGGTGATTCTCATCCCCTGAAGGACGTACCATGCTTTCCTCTTTGCGACGCTCTGCTCGAGAGCGCCCGGCGTCCGGCTTCAATGGCCTGGCCGCCCACCTGCGCTTCACGTTCGCCTGTGCGCTGGCCCTGCTGGCGCTGTTCGCGCTGTTGCGGCTGGGCTTGCTGCTGTTCAACCGCGAGCTGATCGGCAGTACACCGCTGGCCAGCTTCGTCGAGGCGTTCGGCAACGGCCTGCGCTTCGACCTGCGGCTGACGGTGTACATCCTGCTGCCACTGCTGCTCGGGGTGCTGAGCATGCGAGTGATGGCCGCCCGGGGCCTGCTGCGGCTGTGGTTGAGTGTGTGTGCCAGCCTGACGATCCTGCTCGGGCTGATCGAGCTGAACTTCTATCGCGAGTTTCACCAGCGCCTCAATAGCCTGGTGTTCCAGTACCTGCAGGAAGACCCGGCCACCGTGCTGAGCATGCTCTGGCATGGCTTCCCGGTACTGCAACTGCTGGCGAGCTGGGGTGTGGCGAGCGCGGCGATGTACGCCCTGTTCGGCTGGCTGGAGCGGCTGACCCGTGGCGCGCCGGCTGTGCGCGAGACCGCCGCGCGCCGCCGCGGCTCGGCCTGGTATACCCGCGCGGCGGTATTCGGCGTGCTGATACTGGTCTGCGTGGTGGCTGCCCGAGGCACGCTGCGCCAGGGACCGCCGCTGCGTTGGGGCGATGCCTTTACCACCGAGTCGATGTTCGCCAATCACCTCGGCCTGAACGCGACACTGTCGCTGTATGACGCGGCGAAGAACCGCTTTTCCAGCCACCGCGACAACAGCTGGAAGGCGACGCTGCCGGCCGAGCAAGCGCAGGCGATCACCCGCGAGCTGCTACTGACCGGCAACGATCAACTGGTGGATGCCGAACTGGCGCCGGTACGCCGTGATTTCCGTCCGCCGGCGGACGGGCAGCTGCCGGTGCGCAACGTGGTGGTGATCCTGATGGAGAGCTTCGCCGGGCGTTTTGTCGGCGCGCTGGGCAGCGGGGAAGGCATCACGCCGAACTTCGATCGCCTCGCCGAAGAGGGCCTGCTGTTCAGCCGCTTCTTCGCCAATGGCACCCATACCCATCAGGGCATGTTTGCCAGCATGGCCTGCTTCCCCAACCTGCCGGGCTTCGAGTACCTGATGCAGACGCCGGAGGGTGGCAACCGCTTCTCCGGCCTGCCGCAACTGCTCAGCGCGCGGGCGTTCAACGACCTCTACGTCTACAACGGTGATTTCGCCTGGGACAACCAGTCCGGTTTCTTCAGCAATCAGGGCATGACGCGCTTCATCGGCCGCGGCGACTACGTCGACCCGGTGGTGGCCGATCCGACCTGGGGCGTTTCCGATCAGGACATGTTCACCCGCGCTGCCGAGGAGCTGGCGCAGCTGGACCGCAGCAAGCCGTTCTATGCGCTGTTGCAGACGCTGTCCAATCACACGCCCTATGCGCTGCCGGAGCAGTTGCCGGTCGCTCCGGTAAAGGGGCATGGCAATCTGGATCAGCACCTGACCGCGATGCGCTATTCAGACTGGGCGCTGGGGCAATTCTTCGACAGCGTGCGTGGCGAGCCCTGGTTCGAGCAGACGCTGTTCGTGGTGGTCGGCGATCACGGCTTCGGGGTGCCGGAGGAGGTCACCGAGATGGATCTGTTCCGCTTCAACGTGCCGCTGCTGTTAATTGCGCCGGGCATTACCGAGCGTTTCGGCAGCCGTCGCGATGTGGTGGGTACCCAGGTCGACGTAGTGCCGACCATCATGGGCCGGCTTGGCGGCGAGGTACGGCACCAGTGTTGGGGCCGCGACCTGCTCAGCCTGGCGGCGAACGACCCCGGTTTCGGCATCATCAAGCCGTCGGGCAGCGATCAGACGGTGGCGATGATTCGCGGTGACCGCGTCCTGGTGCAGCCCAAGGAGCAAACGGCGCGCCTGTATCGCTACCGCCTGGGTGCCAACCCGCAGGGCGAACGACTCGCGCCGGATGCCGAGGCGACGCAGTTGCAGCGCCAGCTGGAGGCCTACCTGCAAACCGCGACCGCCAGCTTGCTGGCCAACCGCAGCGGTGATCGCGAGCGTGAGGCTGCGCCGGGCGGCGTGCCGCTGGCCAGTGCGGTCATACCCGCAGAGCCGTCCAAGACGCCGAGCCAGGTGCGTAAGGCGAGCGAAGGCTGAGATTCAGCGCGTCGGTGGCGAACGTCGCGGCCGAGAGGTTCGCGGCGTTCGGCTGTATGACGGCTACTGATCGTGCAGCGAGGCCAATTCGGTCGACGCGTTCTGGCGGGCGAGGAAGCTCACCAGCTTCTGCCGCTGACGGGCGTCGAGCAGCTCGCGTTCGTTCAGCAGCTGCTCGATCTGCAGCTGTTGGCGAGCATCGCGCAGTTCACCGAGCTTTGCCTGCTCGCTGGCGATCTGCGCGGGGTCGACCCGCTCGCCGAGCAGCGCCTGTAGCAACTTGCTGCGCTGGGCATCGAGGTCACTGTCGAGGGCACGCAGCCGGGCCAGATAGGGCGCCTGGCCGTCATGCCAGCGCCCGAGCTGGTTGGCGCTCAGCTCCAGCTGGTGCGAAAGTTCGGTTGGTGCGCCGGACGGCATGGGCAGCCCGTCGGTTTGCAGTTTCTGCCAGGCGAGCGCGCCCAGCACGCCACAGTTGACCAGTAGCGACAGCGCCAGGGCTCCGCGCAGAGTGGAAGTCGTCATCATGGATTACCTCAGTGGGGAAACAGCCGCTTAGCGCGGAATCTTTACGCGGTCGTCATCGAAGTCACCGCGTTCGGCGTCGCGGTGGCAGGCCACGCAGTTGGCGCGACCGCCGACCGACTCGCGGGCAAACTTGGCTTCGCTGACCTCGTCATGCTTGCGCTCGAACCAGCGGGTCTGGCTGATGCGTGGCGGCTCGCCGGCGGTCGGCGACGGCTCGACCGGCAACCTGTTGCCCGCCGAGGCGCGCAGCAGGAATTCGAGGATCTCGCGCTCCTGTTCGGGGTCGAGCGTGGCATTGCTGCCGTAGTGCTCATCGAGGGTTTGCATCTGCCGGCGCCAGGCCTCGGCCGGCAGCAGGCCCGGTGCGTAGAGCATGTGACAGGCGGCGCATTCCTCCTTCCAAACCAGTGGTGCGTCGCTCGGAACCGACAGACGCTTGGGGCGCTTGTAGCGCTGGCGGTCGTGGTCGTCGTTGTCAGCGAAGCTGAGGCCGGCCAACGCCAGGGCAGAGGTCAGCCCGGCGACGGCAACGATGGAGGCGATCTTCATGGCGCACTCCTATTGGATGCTGTCGATCCAGCTGATGAAGTCGCCTTTTTCCTGCGCCGTGCATTCGCGGGCGAAGACGTCGTCGCAGTTGCGGCGGAACCACTTTTCGACCTTCTTAAGCTTGGTGAAACGCTCGGGATTGGTCGCTGGCGCCAGCGGCTCGACCTTGCGGTGAGCGGGCGTCTTGCCCGGCTGGCGTGGGTCGGCGGTGTGACAGGTGGTACAGCTCATGGTCTTGCCGTCGCGCTGCTCTTCGGCGAAGTACAGCGCCTTGCCGCGTTCGGCGGAAAAGCCGGCGAAGTTCGAATCCTGCTGACGGGCTTGCGCGGCGTAGCCGGCCAGCAGCGGATGTTCGGTTTCGGCCAGGACCGACAAACTCAGGCAGCAGGACAGGAGGATGATCCAGCGGGCTTTCATGGTGCGCTCTCCGGTTGGGAATGAGCGCAGCCTAGGCGCGCTGCCTTACGCCAAACTGAACATGGCCGCATGATGGCATTCAGCTTGGCTTCAGCTGCGGGGCATACAAGGGATGCATTCCCTATATCGAGGATTGCCACCGTGGCTGCCTTCAACCGCTTTCGCTTGTTCCACTGGCTACTGGCCGGTTTCTTCCTCGCGGTGTACCTGACTGGCGACGACGCCGAGTCGTTGCACCTCTGGCTGGGTTACGGCCTGGTGGTGCTGCTGGTGTGGCGTCTGCTGGTCGTGCCGCTGCGCCTGCGGGGCTTTCCAAAGTTGCTGCCGCCGAAGGGACAGCGGCGCAAGCCGGGCCTGTCGGCAATCGGCAAGTGGCTGACGGTAGGTGCGCTGGGCAGTTTCGCCATCGCCAGCCTGGTCGGCCTGGGCATGGCCGACAACGGCGACGTGCTGGCTGCGCTGCCCGGTGTGGGGCCAGAGGTGTTCGGTGCTGCCAGCGACATCGATTTCGTCGGCTGGATGGGGGATGCTGAAGAGGTGCACGAGTTTTTTGCCAACCTGGGGCTGGGGCTGATTGGCCTGCACGTCGGCTACGTGCTGCTGTTCCGTCGCAAGACGGTGTGGCCAATGCTGCGCGGCGTGTCCGCGTCGGGGCCGACTTCGACAGCGACACCGACTTCTGGCATGACCTCCCTGTCTGCGTCCCCGGCTCCGGCCACCGGCGAGTTCACTCGCCTGCAAATCGCCTCGCGTCAGGCCGAAACCGCCGATAGCTGCTCGTTCACCCTGCAGGTACCGGCCGCCCAGCGCGCACGCTTTGCCGCGCGGCCGGGGCAGTTCCTCACCTTGAAGGTGCGCTGTGGCGAAGAGCCGTTGCTGCGCTGCTACTCGCTGTCGCAACGGCCGGAGGGCAACGCTGCCCTACGCATCACCATCAAGCGGGTGCCCGGCGGCCGGGCGTCGAACTGGCTGCTGGACAACCTGCAGGTGGGCGACTGCATCGAGGCGCTGCCGCCGGCTGGCGTTTTCGTGCCGCGCAGTCTCGACTGCGACCTGCTGCTGCTCGGTGCCGGCAGCGGCATCACGCCGCTGATGGCGATTCTGCAGGCCGCGCTGGTCGAGGGTAATGGACGGGTGTGCCTGTTTTACGCCAGCCGCGACGCCGCGTCGCTGATCTTTGCCGAGGAGCTGACCGAGTTGTCCGCCCGCCATCCCGAACGCCTGCAGCTGCGCATTTGGCTCGATGCGGAACAGGGTGCGCCGAATGGCCCGGCCATCGCCGCGAAGATCGCAGGTTGGCCCGCCGCAGAGGCTTACATCTGCGGGCCGCAGCCGTTCATGGATGCTGCCAGTTCTGCGCTGAGCGAGCTGGGCGTAGAGGCTGCGCGCATCCATCTGGAGCGCTTCGGCGCGGCTGCGCCAGTGGCCACCTCGGGCGGCAAGCGCAGCCGCCTGCGGGTCGCTCTCGATGGCCGTCGCCACGAGCTGGATGTGCTGCGTGGCGAGGTACTGCTGGAGGCGATGGAGCAGGCTGGCCTGCAGCCACCGAGCGCCTGTCGCTCGGGTGTCTGCGCCGCGTGCAAGTGTCGCGTGGTCGAGGGCAGCGTAAGCATGCGCAGCAATCAGGTGCTGAGCGAAAGCGAGGTGCGTCAAGGCTGGGTCCTGGCTTGCCAGGCCGAACCGCGCAGCGCCGAACTGCAGGTGGAGTACTGAGGTGGAACAGGCCGTTGCTGTTTTCCCCTACGAATCGCCTAAAGTGGACGGGGCGTAGGGTGAATAACGGCGCAGCCTTAACCACCGACACGGTAGTGCCTTTGCACTTGGGTCGGGTGGAAAATCCGTTGGTTCTCAACCTTATGCAGATCGTGCCCAGCTGGCTCAGCGCTCCGCCACTGGCAGGTCGTCCTTGCGCCAAGCGATCCATGAACCCGGCACGTTGACTACCCGGCTGAACCCGTGGCGCTTGAGAATACTGGCGGCAATCGAGGCGCGATAACCGCTGCCGCAGTAGGTCGCCACGGTTCTGTCCTTATCCAGTTGATCCAGTCCTTCGGGCAGATGTGCGACGAAGGCATGCCTGGCGCCGGGCACGCGCCCTTGCCCGACCTCCTCGGGTGCACGCACGTCGAGTACCTGAACCTGCGGATCCTCGCGGCGACGGTTCAGCTCGTGCACCGTCCATTGGCCGACGCTGGCCAGGGGCAGGCCGGCGTTCTGCCAGTCGGTCATGCCGTTGCGCAGATAGCCTGCCACCCGATCGAGACCGATGCGGTACAGCTGCAGTGTCGCCTGGTGGACCTCGTGGCTGTCTTCGCCGATCAGGTAGATCGGCCGCTTGTCGTCGAGCATCCAGCCGGCCCAGCTGACGAACTCGTTGCGCAGCGCGATGTTCAACGCGCCCGGCACATGGCCACCGCCGAAGGCCAGGATCGAGCGCACATCTACCAGTTGCACGACACTGTGGTCGGCGGTGCGCTGGCGGAACTCCTCCGGTGCCAGCGGCGGCGGCAGCGCTGGTCCGCCGGTATTCATTGCTGGACGGGTGTTGAGCTTCTTCAGCCGCGCATAGTGGCGCGGCGGCTCGGGCATGCCGCTGAGCAGCCAGTCGATGAACTCGCCTTCGTTACGCCGCTGGTTGAGTGCCGGATTGAATAACAACTCGTTACCCAGGGTGGAGCGCCGGCGATCACCGATGGACTTGCCGCAGGCCGAGCCGGCGCCATGACACGGGTAGATCTCGATGCGTTCACCGAGGGGTAGGTAACGGGTGAACAGGGTGGCATAGAGCTGCGCGGCCAGTTGCCGGGTGCTGTCTTCGCCGAGCAGGTCGGGACGGCCGACGTCGAGGTTGAACAGGGTGTCGCCGGTAAACAGCGCGCACGGCTCATCGCCCTGCTGGCCGTCGCGCAGCAGCAGCGAGATGTGTTCTGGCGTGTGGCCTGGCGAGTAGATGATTTCCAGGCTGACCTGGCCGAGCTCCAGCACCTCGCCATCGGCAGCCTGGCGCAGCTCGAAACCGTAGTTCGGCGAGCAGCCACCGATGATCTCTGCGCCGCTGCGTTCGGCCAGCGCCTGGGCACCGGAGACGAAGTCAGCATGGATGTGGGTCTCGATGACGTAGCCGATGCGCAGGCCTTTTTCGCGGGCCAGGTCGAGGTAGATATCGATGTCGCGCCGCGGGTCGATCACCGCGGCGACCGCGGCCTTGCTGTCGCCCACCAGGTAGGAAATCTGCGCCAGGCCGTCGGTATAGATCGGCTCGAATATCAGCATGCTCGCTCCTCCGTAACGATTGATCGTCGCGGTTGGGACGCCGACAGCCGGTTCGGGTTCAGTACCCGCTCATTTGCGGACCAGCAGCACCCCGGATTCCATGTGATGGGTGTAGGGGAATTGGTCGAACAACGCGCAGCGCTCGATGCGGTGGGTGTCGTGCAGCTGGGCGATGTTCGCCGCGAGGGTTTCCGGGTTGCATGAAATGTAGAGGATGCGCTCGAAACGGCGGGTCAGCTCGCAGGTGTCCGGGTCCATGCCGGCGCGTGGCGGGTCGACGAAAACGCTGCCGAAGTTGTAGCTCTTCAGGTCGATGCCGGCTAGGCGGCGGAACGGGCGCACCTCGTTCAGCGCCTGGGTCAGCTCTTCAGCGGAGAGACGAACCAGGGTGACGTTGTCGATGCCGTTGTCGTCGAGGTTGGCCAGCGCCGCGTTCACCGAGGATTTACTGATCTCGGTGGCCAGCACTTTGGGTACGCGAGTCGCCAGCGGCAGAGTGAAGTTACCGTTACCGCAATAGAGTTCGAGTAGGTCGTCGTTTCGCTCGCCAAGGACGTCATGCGCCCAGTTCAGCATCTTCTGGCACACCTCGCCGTTGGGCTGGGTGAAAGCGCCTTCTGGCTGGCGATAGCTGAAGGTGCGGCCGGCAACGGTCAGTTGCTCAGTCACGTAGTCGCGACCAATGACGATGCGCTTGCCTTTGGAACGGCCGACGATGCTGGCGCCCAGCGCCTCGGCTAGCTTTTCTGCCTCCTGCTGCCAGGCATCGTCCAGCGGCCGGTGATAGGCGAGGGTGATCAGCGCATCGCCGGAGAGCGTGGTCAGGAACTCGACTTGGAATAGCTTGAAACTCAGGGTCTCGCTGGCTTGCCAGGCGGCCTTGAGCTGCGGCATCAGGTCGTTGATGCGACGGCTGGCGATGGGGAATTCGTCGATAAGAATGGGCGTGTGTTTGTCGCCCTGCTCGAACATCGCGTAGTGGCGTTGGCCGTCCTCGCGCCACAGGCGGAACTCGGTGCGAAGCCGGTAGTGTTCACGTGGCGAGTCAAAAACTTCCGGCGCGGGTGCGTCGAAGGGCGCCAGCAGTTCCACCAGCCGCGCGGCTTTCTCGGCGAGTTGGGCGTCGTAAGTGGCGGGGTCGAATTGCGGAGCGCTCATGAAGACTCTTGGAATGGTAGGTAAATCGTAGGGTGGATCGGGGCGCGCAGCTGACGCTTCATCCATCCACCGTAGCCGTATGAAGGGTGGATGAAAAAAGCGTCATCCACCCTACGGAACGTCAGCCGGCAAACCAGCCCAGCTTGACCACGAACAGGATCGAGAGGATCCACATCGCCGGGCTCAGCTCGCGCCAGCGGCCGGCGAGCAGCTTGATCGCGGTCCAGGCAATGAAGCCGAAGGCGATGCCGTTGGCGATGGAGAAGGTCAGCGGCATGGCCAGCGCGGCGATGGCCACCGGTGCGGCGACGGTGAGGTCGTCCCAATCGATGTTGGCGAGGCTGCTCATCATCAGCACGGCGACGAACAACAGCGCCGGTGCGGTCGCGTAGGCGGGCACGGCACCGGCCAGCGGCGCGAAGAACAGGCTGAGCAGGAACAGCAGCGCCACCACACAGGCGGTCAGCCCGGTGCGGCCCCCAGCGCTGATGCCGGCTGCCGATTCGATGTAGCTGGTGGTGGTCGAGGTGCCGAGGGCGGCGCCAGCCATGGTCGCGGTGCTGTCAGCCAGCAGCGCGCGGCCGAGGCGAGGCATGCGACCGTCCTTGTCCAACAGGTTGGCTTTCTGGGCGACACCGATGAGGGTGCCGGAGGTGTCAAACAGGTCGACGAAGAGGAAAGCGAAGATGACGCTGAGTAGACCAATGTCCAGCGCGCCCATGATGTCCAGCTGCATGAAGGTCGGCACCAGCGAAGGCGGCATCGACACCACGCCGTTGAGCTCGGAAAGGCCCAGCAGGATCGACAACCCGGTCACCACCAGAATGCCGATCATCACGGCACCGGTGACCTTGCGATAAGCCAGCGCGGCGATCAGGAAGAAGCCGAGGCAGGCCAGCAGCGGGCCGCCGGCTGTGAGATCACCCAGGCCCACCAGCGTGGCCGGGTTGTCGACGACGATGCCGGCATTTTTCAGCGCGATGATTGCCAGGAACAGGCCGATACCCGCCGCGATGCCCGAACGCAGCGCCAGCGGAATGCTGTGGATGATCCACTCGCGGATCTTGAAGATCGACAGCAGGAAGAAGATTGCGCCCGACAGGAACACCGCACCCAGCGCGGTCTGCCAGGTGTAACCCATGGTCAGCACTACGGTGTAGGTGAAGAAGGCGTTCAGGCCCATGCCCGGTGCCAAGGCGATCGGGTAGTTGGCAACCAGGCCCATGATCGCCGAGCCGATGGCAGCGGCCAGGCACGTGGCGACGAAGACCGCGCCGTGATCCATGCCGGTTTCAGCGAGGATGCTCGGGTTGACGAAGAGGATGTAGGCCATCGTCAGGAAGGTGGTGAGACCGGCCAGGATCTCGGTGCGCAGCGTGGTGTTGTGCGCCTTGAGTTGGAACAGCTTCTCCAGCATGGTGATTCCTCTTCTTGCCGGTCTTTCGTGCGGTTGGGGTACAGCAAAGCTTATCCGGGCGAAGCCCGCAAAAAGCGGGGCATCTTACACCGTCGCTCGAGCGGGTTGAATTTCCATTCGGTGACTTGTGAGTTCTGCTTTTCACGGTTGGATCGCGCCGGCCTGTACCCAGCACCGGGCGAGATTGTGAAGCCGGCGCGCAACGGTTGTACTCGCGACGGGTCTGTGTGACTAACGGCCCGATTGGCCCCGTTCTGCGAGGAGGGAAGATGACCGAACACCAGACCGACCGACGGCTGGGCGGAAGCCACAGGCGCTTAGGCAAGCCCGGCTCGCTGCGCATGAGAGAACACCCGCATGGTTGAACCCGTACGCGGTGTATGCGCGCTGGTGCTGGCGGCTGGGCAGGGCAGCCGTTACCGCGAGCATGCCGATCAGGACAAACTGCTCGCCCCCTGCAATCGCACGCCTGATGCCCCGCCCGTGCTGGCGGCAACGCTTGGTGCGCTGTGCGGGGTCGCCGAGCGGCTGGTCGTCGTGACCCGTGACGACAACAGCGAGCTGCTTGCCTGGCTTGGGCAGCAGGCTGACCGGTACGGTGCCGAGGTGCTCGCCGTGCACACGCAGGGGTTGGGCCACAGCCTGGCGCAGGCGGTCAGGCAGTTCCCGAGCGACAAAGGCTGGCTGGTCGCGCTCGGCGACATGCCTTATGTGCGGCCCGCCACCTTCCGTCGCATCGCTGAGCAGATCGAGCCACCGCGCCTGGTGGTTGCAAGCCATCAGGGGCAGCGCGGCCATCCTCGAGGGATCGGTCGCGACCACGCGTTGCAGGTGATGTCGCTGGACGGTGAGCGCGGTGCTCAGGCGCTGTTTTCGAGTGGTGCCGCCTGGGAAGTCGAGGTCGATGACTCCGGCGTGTTGCAGGACATTGATCGCCCCGATGATCGACGCAACAGCTGACCGGCTGTAGCTCCCTGCCGGTGGGGCGCCCCGGCGGCTCTATAGCGCACCTTGCATGCCATGTGTGCGCTCGGCTGAACGATTTTTCCGCGTGGGCAGTCGTACTTCCTAGGCGCACGGAAAGCGCATCGAATGCCTGAGGTCTTCGGCGATCCTGCATAGAACAGGCACCCGAAGCCCCCCAAACCGTGAGGCTGCTATGAGCGAAACGTCTTCCGCCCCAGGTGGGATTACCGCCTGTTCCATTTCCCTCCAACTGAACGGCCAACGTCGTGAAGTCGAGGTCTATCCCTGGACCACCCTGCTTGATCTGCTGCGTGAGCAACTGCACCTGACCGGCACCAAGAAAGGCTGTGACCACGGCCAGTGTGGCGCCTGTACCGTGTTGCTCAACGGCAAGCGGATCAATAGCTGCCTGACCCTCGCCGTGATGCACGACGGCGCAGAGCTGACCACCATCGAAGGGCTGGCGCAGGGCGAGGAACTGCACCCGATGCAGGCCGCCTTCGTCAAACACGACGCCTTCCAGTGCGGCTATTGCACGCCCGGGCAGATCTGCTCCGCTGTGGGCATGATCGCCGAAGGACGGGCAGAAACCCGTGATGATCTGCGCGAACAGATGAGTGGCAATGTCTGCCGTTGCGGCGCCTACCCGAACATTGTCGCCGCCATCGAGGACGCTACGGCGGACACTCGCGAACGCCTGGCCGGTGCGAAGGAGGTGACGCCATGAACCCCTTCAGCTATGCACGCCCAAGCAGCGTCGAGGAAGCCATCGGTCAATTCCGGCCGGACAGCCGCTACATTGCCGGTGGCACCAACCTGCTGGACCTGATGAAGGAAAACGTTACGCGTCCTTCCCAGCTGATCGACATTACCCAGCTACCACTGGCCGACATCGAAGAGACGGCGGATGGTGGCCTGCGCATTGGTGCGCTGGTGAGCAACGCGGACCTGGCCTGGCATCCGCTGGTGGAAGCACGCTATCCGCTGCTGTCACAAGCGATCCTGGCCGGCGCCTCGCCGCAGCTGCGCAACATGGCCACCACAGGCGGCAATCTGCTGCAGCGCACCCGTTGCTACTACTTCTACGACAGCACCACGCCGTGCAACAAGCGTGAACCGGGCACTGGCTGCTCGGCGCGCGATGGGCTCAATCGCATCCACGCGATTCTCGGCCACAGCGACGCCTGCATCGCCGTCCATCCCTCCGACATGTGCGTGGCGATGGCAGCACTAGAGGCAGTGGTGCATGTGCAAGGGCAACGGGGCGAGCGGCGCATTCCCATGGCCGACTTTCACCGCTTGCCGGGCCATACACCCGAGCAGGACAACACCCTGGTCGATGGCGAGCTGATTACTGCGGTCGAGTTGCCGCCCCAAGACTTCTCCGCACACAGCAGCTACCTCAAGCTGCGAGATCGTGCGTCCTATGCGTTCGCTCTGGTTTCGGTCGCCGCTGCACTGGAGATGGACGGCGACAGCATTCGCAGTGCCCGTATCGCCATGGGCGGGGTGGCACACAAGCCCTGGCGCAAAGCCGAAGCCGAGGCGGCGCTGGTCGGCAAAACGGCTGACGAGGCCGCGTTCACGACCGCTGCGGACATCCTGCTCGAGGGAGCCAGTGGCTTCGAACACAACGCCTTCAAGATCGAACTCGGCCGTCGCGCCATCGTTCGCGCCCTGACCGACGCCGCCAGAGGAGCCGCCCAATGAAACCAGCCAACTCCCCGTTCGGGCAGCCGCTTAACCGAGTCGATGGCCCACTGAAAGTCACGGGACAGGCCCAGTACGCCGGTGAGTTCGATGTGCCCGGCCTGCTCTACGGCAGCGTAGTCAACAGCAGCATCGCGCGTGGCCGAATCATCAGCATTGATGCCAGCGCGGCCGAAGCAGTGCCTGGCGTGGTGCTGGTACTGACCCACCAGAACCGTCCGCCCATTGCCAGCTATGACGAGCCCTACGAGGACGACGATGCTGCCGATGGCTCGCCGTTCCGGCCGCTGTTCAATGACCGTATTCTCTACAGCGGCCAGCCGATCGCGCTGGTGGTGGCGGAAAACCTCGAACTGGCCCGCTACGCCGGCAGCCTGGTGCGCGTCGAATACGAGCGCGAGCCCCATCACACCGACCTGCTCAGCGAGCTGGAAACCATGCACAAGGCGCCGGCCGACCTGCCGGAGCCGCGCGGCGATGTGGACAGCGCCCTGGCCAGCGCGCAATTCAAGGTCGAAGTGCAGTACACCACGCCGGTCGAGCACCACAATCCGATGGAGCCGCATGCCTCGACCGTTCACTACTTTCCCGAAGGCAACCTGGAGATCTACGACAAGACCCAGGGCGTGCAGAACTGCATGCGCTATCTGGAAGGCGTGTTCGACATGGAGGGCAAGATCCGCATCCTCTCGCCGTTTGTCGGCGGTGCCTTCGGTTCCGGATTGCGTCCTCAGTACCAGCTGACGCTGGCGGTGATGGCGGCGCTCAAGCTCAAACGCTCGGTGCGCGTCACCCTCAAGCGCCAGCAGATGTTCACCTTTGGCTATCGTCCGCGCACCGTGCAGCGGCTGTCGATCGGCGCAAACGCCAGCGGAGAACTGCAGGCCATCACCCACCAGGCGATCGGTCAGACCTCCAGCTTCGAGGATTTCACCGAGCATGAGGTCGAGTGGTCCGGGATGCTTTACAAGTGCCCGAACGCAAGGCTCGACTACCAACTGGTGCCGCTGGACGTATACACGCCGCTGGATATGCGAGCACCGGGCGCGACCATTGGCGTCTACGCCCTGGAAAGCGCGATGGACGAACTGGCCTACGCGGCGAACGTCGATCCGCTGCAGTTACGCCTGACCAACTATTCCGAGCGCAACGCCAACGAGGACAAGCCCTATTCGAGCAAGGAGCTGCGCCAGTGCTACGAGCAGGGCGCCGAGCGCTTCGGCTGGTCACGCCGCTCGATGGCGCCGCGCTCCATGCGCGACGGCAACCAGCTGATCGGCTGGGGCATGGCTACCGGGGTGTGGGAGGCGATGCAGATGCCGGCCGCCGCCAAGGCGTGCCTGGAGCCAGACGGACGGCTGGTGGTCAGCAGCGCCACCTCCGACATCGGCACTGGCACCTACACGGTGATGACCCAAATCGCGGCGGCGGCCATGGGCCTGCCGATGGAGCAGGTCGAGTTTCGCCTGGGTGATTCGAACCTGTCGCAGGCGCCGCTGGAAGGCGGCTCCTTCACGGTGTCGTCCGTCGGGACAGCCGTGCAACAGTCGTGTGAGGGACTGCAGGCCAAATTACTCGATGCCGCTCAGCAGTCGCCGGTATCGCCGTTCACCGGGGCCAAGCTGGAGGATGTGGAGTTCGTCGACGGCCAGATGCGCTTGAAGACCTCGCCCGAGCAGCGGGTCGAGCTGGCGAAGATCGTCTCCGCCAGCGGCGTGCTCGAAGCGGAAGTCAGCGCCAAGCCGGGCGAGAAACGCAACGAGTATTCAATCTCCACGCACTCGGCGATATTCGTCGAGGTGCGGGTGGACGAATCGCTGGGCACGGTAAAGGTGAGTCGCGTGGTCAGTGCTGTGGCCGCCGGGCGTGTGGTCAATCCGAAGACCGCGGGTAACCAGATCGCCGGTGGTGTGGTCTGGGGCATCGGGCAGGCGCTGCATGAGGAAACCATGATCGACCACAACCTCGGTCGTTACATGAACCACAACCTGTCCGAGTACCACGTCCCGATCAATGCCGATATCAACGACATCGACGTATTCTTCGTCGAGGAGAAGGACGAAATCGTCAACGCGCTGGGCTCCAAGGGCGTGGGTGAGATCGGCATCGTGGGGGTGGCGGCGGCGGTGGGTAACGCCATCTACCACGCCACCGGCAAGCGGGTGCGTGATTTGCCGATTACCTTGGACAAGGTCTTGTAACCGGCCGGATGCGTGGAAAAGGCGTTGCCGTTTTCCACCCTACGGATGCGCGACTGTCGAGTGTGCAGGAGTAGGGTGGAAGACGCGCGACGCGTCTTCCACCGAGCCCGCTAATCCAGATCCCGATGCAACTGGTCGCGATTGGCCAGCGTCGGGAACAGCTTCATCCAGGTACCGGTGATGATCAGCGTTCCGACGCCACCGATCACCACAGCCGGCACGGTGCCGAACCAGTGAGCCGTCAGGCCGGACTCGAACTCGCCGAGCTGGTTGGACGCGCCGATAAACAGACCATTGACCGCACTCACCCGGCCGCGCATGGCGTCCGGCGTTTCCAGCTGCACGAACGCGCCGCGGATCACCATGCTGATCATATCCGCCGCGCCCAGCACCACCAGCACACCCATCGAAAGCCAGAATGAAGTCGACAGGCCGAAGGCGATGGTTGCCAGGCCGAACACCCCGACGGCGGCGAACATGACCCGGCCGACCCTTTTGTTGATGGGATAGCGCGCCAGCCACAGCGACATCAGCAGCGCACCCACCGCCGGTGCTGAGCGCAACAGCCCTAGGCCCCAGGGGCCGGTGAGCAGGATGTCCTTGGCGAACACCGGCAACAGTGCCGTGGCGCCACCGAGCAGCACGGCAAACATATCCAGGGAAATGGCGCCGAGAATGTCCGGCCGGCTGCGGATGAAGCGCATACCCGCGAGCAGGTTGTCCATCGCCGGGCCGGTTTGCTTGGGCGGCGCCGGGCGTTTCGGCAGGCTCAGCATCAGGCTACAGGCCAGGGCGAACAGCAGCGCCACCGGGCCATAGACCCACAGCGGGCCGATGGCGAACAGCAGCCCGCCGAGTGCGGGCGCGACGATGGTGGCTGTCTGCATGGCGGACGATGAAGCCGCGACCGCAGCGGGAAACAACTGGGTCGGCACAAGGCTGGGCAATAACGCCTGGGTCGCCGGCCCCTCGAACGCCCGCGCCGTGCCCAGCAGGAACGCAAGGACAAAGATCATTTCGCGCGTCACCCCCAGCCCACCGGCGCCAAGCACCAGCGACAGGGCGATCAGCCCTTGCAAGCCCTGACACAGCGCCGCCACTCTTCGACGGTCGAAGCGGTCAGCGACATGGCCGGTCCAGAGAATGAACAGCAGGCGAGGGAAGAATTCGGCCAGGCCCACGAGACCGAGGTCGAGCACGCTGCCGGTCAGCTCGTACATGTGCCAGCCGATGGCGACCGCCAGCATCTGGAAGCCGCTGGCGGTGAACACGCGGGCGAACCAGAACTTGATGAAGGGGCGTTGGTGACGCAGCAGGAGTTTGGTGTGTGTGGACATCAGGTCGAGGTGCAGGGTGGGCAGTGAGCCAGATTAGCATTCAGTCGCGGTGGCGCTTTGAGGGAATCTGCCTGTTGAAAACCGCGCAAGGAGGACGAGCGGGGTTTTGCTTTGGCCCGCCAGCAGTCGAAACAGGTTGCTCTGGTGGGCTGAAGCGCACCCTACGTAGAACATCATGCGTTGGCTTTCCCCCGTAGGGTGGGCTTTAGCCCACGGTGGACGCGTGTTGGTATCTGTGGCGGGCCGGGTTCACCGTGCGTACGCGATCAGGCGTCGGGCTTCATTCGGGCAACAACCCGCGCTCTGCAAACACCACCTTGGCGGTCGCCATGCCGTTCAATGCTGCAGGAAAGCCGGCATAAACGGCCATTTGGATGATTACCTCGACGATCTGCTCCGGCGTGCAGCCGACGTTCAATGCGCCATGGATATGCACCGCTAATTGCGGCTGGCAATGTCCCAGTGCCGTTAGCGCCGCGACGGTCGCAAGCTCACGCTGTGGCAGGTCGAGGCCAGGGCGCTGGTAGATATCGCCGAAGGGAAACTCGATGACGTAGCGGGCCAGGTCCGGTGCGATGGCTTGCAGGCTGTCGATGACCTTTCGGCCGGCCTCACCGTCGATCTCTTCGAGTTTGGCCAGGCCTTCGGTGTAGCGGGTGGATGCGGACATGGAGCGTTCCTCTTGATTGGGAAGAGGAAAGCCTGAGGGTTGGAGTGGACTCCAGGTCAAGGGGTTGTTTGTTGGCGGTACAGCTCGATCTTTGCCTGCAGCGCGGTCAGATGCTCGCGGTCGCGCTCCAGACGGTCCTGCAGTTTGGCTGCATGGACTTCGAGCAGCGCCTGCCTCGCCGCCAGAGTCGATTCGCCGCGTTCACGCAGATCGGCGTAGCGAATGATGTCGTCCAGCGCCATGCCGGTGTCTTTGAGACGCAGGATGAAGCCGACCCATTCCAGATCGCGCGGGCCGTAGACACGAAAGCCGCTGGCGTCCCGCGCGACATGGCGCAGCAGGCCGATCTTTTCGTAATAGCGCAGGGTGTCGGCGGAAAGGCCGGTTCGCAGTGCGAACTGCTGGATGCTCAGCCGAACCGGCGCTTCGCTCACGGCTTGATGGCTCGAAGGATGACGAACTTGGGCGTCGCCGCGACCTGCTCCACCTTGCCGAACAGGCGCTTGAGCTTGAGGTGATAGCCGAGGTGGCGGTTGCCGACGATCCACAGCTCGCCGCCCTTGGCCAGTGCCGTCTTGGCCTGGGTGAACATCCGCCAGGCGAGGAAGTCACCGACCACCTGCTGCTGATGGAAGGGCGGATTGCACAGCACCAGATCCAGCGAATCCATGGGCTGTTCGGCCAGCCCGTCACCGGCCCGTATATCCGCAGTGCGATCGCCGAGGATCGCCTGCCAGTTCTCCAGCGCCGACTGCACTGCCATGTAGCTCTCGTCCACCAGCGTCATCTGCGCTTGCGGGTTGCTCAGGGCGTAAACGATACCGAGCACACCGTTGCCGCAACCCAGGTCCGCGACGCGCAGGTTGCCGAGCGCCTTCGGCAGGTGCGGCAGGAAGGCTCGGGTGCCGATGTCGAGGTCTTCTCGGCAGAACAGGTTGGCATGGTTAATCAGTTCGACGGCTGGCTTATCGAGGTGATAGCGGGTCGGGTAGGGCGAGCGCGGTGCCGGCTTGTCGCTCGGAGTCGCGGTCAGCAGACGCGCTTTCTTCACCGCCAGCGAGGCTTGCATTGGGCCGATGTACTTCTCCAGCAGATCGCCCGCTGCACGCGGCAGGTGCTTGATCATCGAGCCGGCGATCACTTGGGCACCTGGCGCGAGTTGGCCATGCAGGCGGATCAGCTGTTCCTCCAGCAAGGCAAGCGTCTTGGGGACGCGAATCAGCACCCGGTCGAACGGCCCTTGAGGCACCTCACTGGCGGGCACGAAGCTCACCGCGTCAGCCGGCAGCGCGTTGCGTTGCAGATTTTTTTCCAGCGCCAGGTGCGCCAGGTGAGAGTCGCCACTGCTGGTGACCTGCGCCTGCTTCGCCAATGAACAGGCCAAGGCGCCAAAACTGTCGTTGAGGATCAGCACCCGCGTTGTCGCAGCCAAGCCTTGCTCGTGCAGCTGCGCCAATAGGTATTCGTCAGCCGCATCGAACGCCTGCAAGGGTTCGTTGGGCTGTTCCGGCTGGCGGATCAGATCGAGGCGTGCGTAGGCGGATTCGAGAATAGGCATAAGAACTGGCGGTGTTTACATGCGTCAGAAAGGAGTATCAAGGGTCCAGGCCGCGGAAAACTACCTGCGTTGGCAATACTGCGTTAGAAACAGCCTCAGAATGCTCATTTAGAACGCCTAAACTCCGCTTCTTCGGCTGTTTCTGCCTTGTCTTGCCTGCCTCGCCTACGTTTTCCGCGGCCCGGACACGCTGGTGTCCCCCGATGTCCGGAAGGAGCGAAGTATGACCGTCAGCGAAGAGAAGTTCACCCGCCAGCGTCTGCTCGAGGTGCAGACGCTGACGCCCACTCTGTTCACCCTACGTACCACCCGCGACACCGGCTTCCGCTTTACTGCCGGGCAGTTCGCCCGCCTCGGCGTTCGTAAGCCCAGCGGCAGTATCGTCTGGCGGGCGTACTCGATGGTATCGGCGCCCCATGATGAGTTTCTCGACTTCTTCTCCATCGTGGTGCCGGATGGTGAATTCACCAGCGAACTGAGTCGCCTCAAGCCCGGCGACGAGCTGCTGGTGGACAAACAGGCGTTCGGCTTTCTCACTCTTGATCGTTTTATCGATGGTCGGGATCTCTGGCTGCTGGGCACCGGGACGGGCATCGCGCCCTTTCTCTCGATCCTGCAGGACTTTGAGGTCTGGCAGCGCTTCGAGCGGATCATCTTGGTGTATAGCGCGCGCACCGCATCCGAGCTGGCCTATCAGGACCTGATCCGCGAGCTGCCGCAGCGCGATTATCTGGAAGGCCTCGGCTCGAAGCTGACCTATCTGCCGGTAGTGACCCGCGAGCAGATGCCCGGTGCGCTGCACGGTCGTGTCACCACGCTGATCGAGAACGGCGAACTGGAGCGAGCGGCCGATCTGCAGCTCGAGCCCGAACACTCGCGGATCATGCTCTGCGGCAATCCGCAGATGATCGAAGACACCCGCACCATCCTTAAAGCGCGCGACCTCAACCTGAGTCTGACCCGGCGTCCCGGCCAGGTAGCCGTGGAGAACTACTGGTAACGCGGCGTTGGAGGCGCCTTGATACGGCCCTGGCTATCAGGCCTTCCCCCGCGCGGATCGTCGAGTCGATCTTGGAATGCTTGCCGGGCGGCGGGCCGCGAACTGACCCGCCGAAGGCTCAATCCGCCAGCTCGTAGCGATCACGGCCGTTGCGCTTGGCCCGCAGCAGTGCCACGTCGGCGCGGTTGATGGCGCTCGAATAGTTTTCATCGGCTCTTAGCTGCGCCATGCCCAGGCTCACCGTGACCGACAACGAGTCGTCATTGACCCGCACCCGCAGGTTGGCGACGGCTTCACGCAGACGCTCGATCACCCGGACCGCGCTTTCGGTGGAGGTCTCCGGCATCAACAGGAGGAATTCTTCGCCGCCCCAGCGGCCGCAGAGGTCATGCTCGCGGATCTCCGCCTCCATCACCCGCACCACTTCCATCAGCACGTTGTCGCCGACTTCGTGCCCGTAATCATCATTGATGGCCTTGAAGCGGTCGATGTCGACCATGACCACACACAGCGGCCGTGAGTAGCGCTTGGCCCGTTCGGTTTCTTCACGCAAGCGCTCGGTGAGCAAGCGCCGGTTGGCGATGCCGGTAAGGGCATCATGGGTAGAGGCTTCTTTCAGAGCGATATTCAGATCACGCAACATCGTCTGATAGCGATCGGAAATGCGTGCGACTTTCTCCAGCTGTCGGAGCTGCTTGTCGAAGCGTGCCGAGAGGGTCATTTCGCGGTCACGCACGATGCTCTGGTACCCGTCAGAAACGCGGGCGATCCGTTCGATGCGGTTGAGTAGGCTGTGGTGTGCTTCCCACAACTGGCTCAGCGTTTCATGCAGCGGATGGCCTTGGTTCTGTGGATCGGACAGCGATTCCACAACCTGGCTTTCCAGCGGATTCTGCCCGCGCATAAGGACCTTCTAATCGTGGCTGAGGATCATGAATGGAAAGGTGCAGTCTTCCTTGAACTCTTCGGCCAGTTCTACCACACGCTCGTTGCGGCGGTCATAGTGCCAGTTGACGGCCACCGCCTTTCCCTCTTGATGGGCGGCTTCGAGCATGTCGAAGATGTCCATCACGGCCTTGATGCTGCTGGTATTGAGGTACAGCAGATGCAGTTCCAGGCGCAGCGGACGGCCGGCTTCGGCCAGGTAGCGTTCGATCCACTCGATGACCTGGTGGAACAGCTCGTAGGAATTTTCCGGGTAGGAGTCGCCTTGCATGGCGAGCACGCCGTTTTCCCAGTCGGACTGAATGGCTGGCGATGACTGGCTGCCGGCGATGGAGAAATCATTCATGTGCAGTTGGCTCTTGTAAGTCAGATGACCGCGCTCAGGCTGATGAACGAGCGGCCGTTGGCGACGGTTTGCAGCGACGCTTTCAGTGGTTCGCTGGATTTGCGGGCGATGTCGATCAGGCCGAGTCCTGCGCCGCTGACACTGTTGTCTTCGCGTGGCTTGCGCAATTGTTCTTTGTAACGAGCCTTAAGTTGCGCCTTGTCCAGGCGGGCCAGCTCTTCGATGCTGGCGATCAGGGCTTCGCCATCGGCTGTTTCGATCAGATTGCCGGCGGAGACTACATAGCGGCCGTCGGTATCGTTGCGTGCGACCACTACCGTGGCGCCCGCTTCCTGGTCTGCCCAGTTACGGACCTTGGCGTAGTGGCGAATGTTCTGCGTCATCTCGATGTATACCGCAAACACATCCATGGCCGATGACGGGTTGGCGTGATCGGCGGCGAGGTAGTTACGCAGCGCATTGCCGATTTCCTCAATCAAGCTGCGCGAGATCGGGCCGTTGAAGCACAGCATAATCTGCTGTCGGTTGTAGCTTTCGCGCATGGCGAACAGGTCAAGGGTTTCCATGGGGCAACTCAACTCCGGTGGATGGCGCTCAATCGAAACGGAAACACAACATCGTAATGTCGTCACGCTGGGGGTAATCGCCCTGATACTCGTCCAGGGTCGCTTTGAACGCCGCACCCTGTTCGCCCATAGGAAGGCGGGCATGCCGCAGGATCATCTCGGCGAAGCGACTGTTGCCGAATCCATAGCCCAGCTCACCACCCGCCTGATCGAGGAAGCCATCGGTGGCCAGGTAGAAGGTTCGCCCGGGCTGCAACTCTACCTCAGCATTCTGATATTCGCCGATGCGTCGGTCGCCGATGGCGCGGCGCCCGGCCGCTAATTCGTCGAGGCGTTCGCCATCGCTGTAGTAGAGCGCGATCTTGGCGCCAGCATAAACCACCAGACGACGCTGGAAGTCGACGTACGCGAGGCCCACATCCATGTTGGTGGCGAGGGCGTGTTGGGTTGAGTCGTCGCGCAGCATCTTGCGTACGATGCCATCGGTACGCGCGAGGACGGCGGCTGGGTCGGCGTGCCCGGCGTCGGCAATTGCCTGTTCGATTGCAGCGTGAGCGAGCATGGTCATCAGCGCGCCGGGCACACCATGGCCAGCGCAGTCGACCACGCCGAGCAGGCAACCTTGTTCGGTGGCGCGATAGACATAGAAATCGCCGCCAACTACGTCGCGGGGGTGCCAGAGCACGGCGTGGCGTTCGTCGAGGTCGGCCACCAGCTGGCGCTTGGGCAGGATGGCGTGCTGGATCAGGCTGGCGTAGTCGATCGAGTCGTCGATCTTTTTATGTGCGGCGGCCATGTCGCGGTTGGCCTGCTGCAGCTCCCGCGTGCGCTCGTTGACGCGACTTTCCAGCTCGCTGGTGTGGCTATGGATTTTCAGCGCCATGCTGCGAAACGCAGCGCTGAGTTCGCCGATCTCGTCATCCCGATCGGTCGGCAGCGGCGCGTTGTATTGTCCAGCGGCTATAGCCTGGGCGCTCTTGCGCAGTTGCCGCAACGGGCTCAGCACACGACGATCGACCAGCCAGGCGCCGGCTGCAATCAGCAGCAGCAACAGCAGCAACACAGCACCGAGGGCAGGCAGCAGGGGCTTCAGCTCGATGACTTGGGCGGTTCGTAGATCCACAGCGCTGGTGACGAACCATTGCAGTTCCGGAATCCAGGTCATGGCCAGCAGGCGAGGCTCGCCATCGAGGCTCGCCTTTAACGTGGCCGTCTCGCCAGGATGTTCGCGGCCGTAGCTCATGGCCTGGCGCAGCGCCTTGGCCTGGTCGATATCGTCGAGCAGGCCAAGCAGGCTGGTGGACAGCGAGCGGCCCTGCGAGGTGTCGGCGTTCAAGGTGACGAGATTATGGTTGGGGTGGACCAGGATCGAGCCGTAGCTGTCGAGCACCATCGACTCGACGCCGGTCTTGTCTTCTTCGATGAACTGGGTGACGAACGCGTTCAGGCTGATCCCGGAGCCGACGATGCCGAGCGGGCGACCGCCATCACGGACCACAATGTTGAACCAGATCTTCAGGTCGCCGCTGATGGCCGAGCGGTCGACATTGAGATGATAGGGCGCGTCCGAACGCAGGGTGGCATAGAACCACTCGTCTTCCTGCGCATCGGGCTTCATCTCATAGCGGGGCGCCTCGCTGGGAGGTTGCTGGTCGCCGTTGGAGTAGTAGCGATTGGAGGCTACCGATGCGGCGAAGTAGGAGTGGTCGCTGAGTGCCCGTTGATAGCCAGCCGCTTCGCGGAAAAATAATTCCCGCTTGGCCGGATCATTCTCATCGAGCAGCCAGGCGCGGGTAATCTCCGATTCCGCCAGCCGCTGCGCCAGCGCCAGTTCCCGCGTGACCGGTGCGAAAAGTCGTTCACGGTTGAGCTGAACCACGTTGCGCGCATAGGCTTCGCCAAAGCGGCTTTGCACGCCCTGCAATGCTTCGCGGCCAACCAGTACAGCCACTCCGATTGCCAGCAGGAAGGTCAATAGCAACGCCAGCAGTGATTTGCCGCGTAATCCCAGTGCTGCCATGGTGACCGTGACCTTCCCTTGCGATTGCTGCCGGCCTGACATCCAAGTGTCGTGCCAAGCGTCGAAAAAGCGCGATTATCCGGTATTGGGCCAGTTGCCACCAGAGGCGCTTCGCCACACAAAAACGGAGCCTTTCGGCTCCGTGGTTGATGCTACTGGGCAAGCTTCTTGTATTTCACCCGATGCGGCTGGGATGCGGCATCGCCGAGGCGCTTCTTGCGATCGGCTTCGTACTCGGTGTAGTTACCCTCGAAGAATACGATGCTGCCGTCATCCTCATAGGAAAGGATGTGTGTGGCGACGCGGTCGAGGAACCAGCGATCGTGGGAGATCACGATGGCGGCGCCGGGGAAATCCAGCAGCGCTTCTTCGAGTGAGCGCAAGGTTTCCACGTCGAGGTCGTTGGAGGGTTCGTCGAGCAGCAGTACGTTGGCGCCTTCTTTCAGCGTCAGCGCCAGGTGCAAGCGACCGCGCTCACCGCCGGAGAGATCCTTGACGAACTTCTGCTGGTCACCGCCCTTGAAGTTGAAGCGCCCCACGTAGGTGCGCGACGGGACTTCGTAGTTGCCGATGCGAATCATGTCGGCGCCGTCGGACACTGCTTCCCACACGGTCTTGCTGCCGTCGAGATCTTCGCGGCTTTGATCGACACAGGCCACCTGCACCGTGTCGCCAATCTCGATGCTGCCCGAATCCGGCTGCTCCTTGCCCATGATCATGCGGAACAGCGTCGACTTGCCTGCGCCGTTGCCGCCGATCACGCCGACGATGGCGCCCTTGGGCATGCTGAACGAGAGGTCGTCGATCAGTACGCGGTCGCCGTAACCCTTGGTCACATTGTGGAAGTCGATGACCTTGTCACCCAGGCGCGCGCCAGCCGGAATGTAGATTTCGTTGGTTTCGCTGCGCTTCTGGAATTCCTGCGACTGCATTTCCTCGAAGCGCTGCAAGCGGGCCTTGGACTTGGATTGGCGGGCCTTGGCGCCTTTGCGCACCCACTCAAGCTCTTCCTTCATGGCCTTTTCATGGGCCGACTGCTGCTTGGATTCCTGCGCCAGGCGGTTGGATTTGGCTTCCAGCCAGCCGGAGTAGTTGCCTTCGTAAGGAATGCCCTGGCCGCGGTCGAGTTCCAGAATCCAGCCAGCCACGTTGTCGAGGAAGTAACGATCGTGGGTGATCGCAACCACGGTGCCGGGGAAGTCATGAAGGAAGTGCTCCAGCCAGGCCACCGAGTCGGCGTCCAGGTGGTTGGTCGGCTCGTCCAGCAGCAGCATGTCGGGCGCTGACAACAGCAGGCGGCACAGCGCCACGCGGCGCTTCTCACCGCCGGACAGGTGCTCGACCGTTGCGTCCCATGGCGGCAGGCGCAGGGCATCGGCGGCAACCTCCAACTGGCGCTCGAGGTTGTGCCCGTCGCTGGCCTGCAGGATGGCTTCGAGCTTGGCCTGCTCGGACGCCAACTTGTCGAAGTCCGCGTCGGGTTCGGCATAGGCAGCGTAAACCTCGTCCAGGCGTGCCTGGGCGTCCTTGATGCTGCTGACCGCTTCTTCCACCACTTCGCGAACGGTCTTGTTCGGATCAAGCTGAGGCTCCTGCGGCAGGTAGCCGACATTCAACTCAGGCATCGCCCGCGCTTCGCCATCGAATTCGGTGTCGACACCCGCCATGATTTTCAGCAGGGTGGACTTGCCCGAGCCGTTGAGGCCGAGCACGCCGATCTTGGCGCCGGGAAAGAAAGACAGGGAGATGTTCTTGAGGATTTCACGCTTCGGCGGAACGACTTTGCCGAGCCGGTGCATGGTATAGACGAATTGAGCCATGGAGACGAGTGCCCGTGACGAGGAAAAAGTGAGGCGAATCCCGCCGCTGTGGGCGGGTCGAACCGAACTCGCAAAGCTACCGGAATGCATCTGGCAGGGCAAACCGGGGTGCTGACTCGATGCTGGCGCTTTGATGGCTCTCAGGGCATCCTTGACGCTGTTCGGGCGTTGGTCCGATGCCGCGCTCGCCGCAACGCCACAAAGGACTTAATCGTTTGATCGATCAACATCCTTCCCCATCAGCGCCAGCCCGCCTCGACAGGCTTGTCCGCAGGATTGCTGTCACCTGTGCGCGCCTTCTTGTGCCGCTGCGCCTGCGTGCTCGTTGGCAACTGTTGCGCTATTCGGCGACGGCGCTCGGGGCGATCGAAGAGCGGATTCTGATCAGCGACTTCAGTGGCCGTCTGCAATTTCTCAACAACCAGGCCGAGACAATGTTCGGCCTGAGTAGCCGCGAGGCTCCACGTTATCGTCTGCAGGAGCTGCTGCCGAATCTGGATCCCCTGGCGTTCGACGCGGCCAATTCGACGGTTGATCTGTGCCTTGAGGCCGTGCGACTGCTTCAGGAGGGGGAGAGCCGTCTCTTTTCGATCACGCGGCGGGCTTTGCACCTGGCGGGTGAGCTGGAGCCGTCTGGTTTTGTCTGGGTCATGCGCGATATCACGCGTGAGCGGGCGGCGCAGGCGGCACTGGTTGAGCGTGAACGGTTCTGGTCGGAGGTGCTGCGCGCAGTGCCGGACACCCTTTATGTGCAAGATCTTGAGGCCGGCAAGCTGCTGTTTAGCAACAGCAACCTGGCCGCGCGGCTGGGCTACAGCGACGAAGAGCGCGGCGACGACAGCAACCTGTTCTGGCGACGCATCAGCCACCCGGACGATCAGGAGTACATCTGGCGGCTGCTGGCCCTGCGCGGTTCTATGATTGACGGCGTCGTGCAGGAGTCGTTACTGCGCTGGCGCCACCGTGACGGCAAATGGCATTGGTTCTGCGTGACTGAACAGGTCCTGACGCGCAATGAGCAGGGGAAGGTGCAGCGCTTGATTGGCGTGGCCCGGGATGTCACTGCGAACATGGAACACAGCCATTCCTTGCGTGATAGCGAACGCCGCTACCGGATGCTCGCCGGTAGCCTGCGCGATGTGGTCTTCACCACCGACAGTTCGCTGCGCATCGACTACATCAGCCCTTCGGTGCAGACCGTGCTTGGCTACAGCCCGGAGTGGGCGGCGCAGCATGGCCTGGATCGAGTGGTGGCCAAGCCGCGCCAGGCGGCGCGCTTCTATGACCTGATGAGGCGGGTGCGTGATGCTTCGGCCAGCCCGGTTGAACTGGCTAAGCTGGGGCAGACCTTGCAGGCGCAAACCCTGTATTTCGACTGTCTCGCGGCCGATGGCCGGTCGGTCGCGATCGAGCTGCGGATGATGCTGATCTCCGACGAGAACAACCGGTTCGATGGAACCCTGTGCATTGGCCGGGATGTCAGCGAACAGCGCCAAGCCGAGACGGCATTGCGCCGCGCGGCGACCGTGTTCGACCATTCCACGGCGGCCATCGTCGTCACCGATCCCGCCGGCAAGATCGTCCAGGTCAATGCGGCATTCGTCCGGATCACCGGCTACAGCGTCGACGAAATCAGAGGCGAGCTGCCGATGGTGCTCAGCGCCGACCGTCAGCAGGCCAATCAAATGGACTACGTGCACAGCCAGGTCCTGCAGACCGGCAGCTGGGAAGGGGAGTTCTGGCTCAAGCGCAAGGGTGGCGAGACTTACCCATGCTGGATCGGCATTACCGCCGTTCGCGACGATGAGAATGAGCTGGTGAGCTATGTCTGCTTTTTCAGCGACATGAGTGAGCGCAAGGCCAGCGAAAAGCGTATCCACCGGCTGGCCTATTACGACGGGCTGACTCAGCTGCCCAATCGCACACTGTTTCAAGACCGTCTGCACAGCAGCCTGCAATTGGCCGCCCGGCGCCGTGGCTGGGTGGTGCTGATGTTTCTCGATCTGGATCGCTTCAAGCCAATCAACGATTCGCTCGGTCATGCGGCCGGTGACCGCATGCTCAAGGATGTCGCAGTGCGCCTGGCGTCGTGCGTTGATGAAGACGACACGGTGGCGCGCATGGGCGGCGATGAGTTCACCTTTCTGTTGCGCCCCGGTGTTGATCGCGACGAGGCGCTGAGCCGGGCAATCCATGTGGCTGAACGGGTCCTCGGCAGTCTGGCCGAACCGTTCGTGCTGTCTGGCCGAGAGTTCTTTGTCACCGCCAGCATTGGCATTGCCCTGAGCCCACAGGATGGCAACGACATCAGCCAACTGATGAAAAATGCTGACACCGCGATGTACCACGCCAAAGAGCGCGGCAAAAACAATTTTCAGTTCTACCAGGCCGAGATGAATGCCAGCGCACTGGAGCGCCTCGAGCTGGAAAGCGATCTGCGCCACGCCCTCGAACAGCAACAGTTCGTGCTGCACTACCAGCCGCAGTACCTCGCCGACGGCCATACGCTGACCGGTGTCGAGGCATTGCTGCGCTGGCAGCACCCGTCCCGTGGTCTGGTGCCGCCCGGCGAGTTCATTCCGGCGCTGGAGGAACTGGGGCTGATTGTCGAGGTAGGCGACTGGGTCATCGGCGAAGCCTGCCGGCAGATCGGAAACTGGGAGCGGGAGGGCATGGTGGTGCCGAAGGTTTCGGTGAACCTTTCGGCCCGCCAGTTTGCTGATGGCCAGCTAAGTCAGCGCATCGCCGGGATTCTCGCGTTCAGCAAAATTGCACCGAGCCGGCTGGAGCTGGAGCTGACCGAGAGCATCCTGATGCAAGATGTCGGGGGCGCGATGCGTATGCTCGATGCGCTCAAGCAGCTCGGCCCCTCGATTGCCATCGACGATTTCGGCACCGGTTACTCTTCGTTGAACTACCTCAAGCAATTCCCCATCGATGTGCTGAAAATCGACCGCAGTTTCGTCGATGGTCTACCCGAAGGCGAGCAGGATCGGCAGATAGCCCGAGCGATCATTGCAATGGCGCATAGCCTCAGTCTGTCGGTGATCGCCGAGGGCGTCGAAACCCAGGCGCAGCTGGACTTCCTTCGCGAGCATGGCTGCGACGAGGTGCAGGGTTTCTATCTCGGCCTGCCGATGCCAGCGGCAAAGTTGAAAGCGTCAGTTTCAAACTGCAAGCATCAGGCCGCAATCGGCCAGCCAGAACCAGGGGCTGCGTTGTAGCGGGGCTGCAAGCCGCTTGCAGCTTGTCTCATGTTGCAGATGACCACCGCTCATACCCGCGTTCCGGAGGATGAGGTAGAATCCGCGCCTCTCTTTATTACCGCCAGCTGATTCTCAGGGGACTGCCAACCATGTTCAGCCGTGATTTGACCCTCGCCCGTTTCGACGCCGATCTCTTCGCTGCCATGGAGCAGGAAGCCAAGCGTCAGGAAGACCACATCGAGCTGATCGCCTCGGAGAACTACACCAGCCCGGCGGTGATGGAAGCCCAGGGTTCGGTCCTGACTAACAAATATGCCGAAGGCTATCCGGGCAAGCGCTACTACGGCGGTTGTGAGTATGTCGACGTGGTCGAGCAGCTGGCCATTGACCGCGCCAAGGAACTGTTCGGCGCCGACTACGCCAACGTCCAGCCGCACGCGGGTTCACAGGCGAACAGCGCCGTCTACCTCGCCCTTTTGCAGGCCGGTGACACCATCCTCGGCATGAGCCTGGCCCACGGCGGCCACCTGACCCACGGCGCGAGCGTCTCGTCCTCGGGCAAGCTGTACAACGCCGTGCAGTACGGTATCAACGACCAGGGCCTGATCGACTATGACGAAGTCGAGCGCCTGGCCCTGGAGCACAAGCCGAAGATGGTCGTCGCTGGTTTCTCTGCCTACTCGCAGAAACTGGATTTCGCCCGTTTCCGCGAGATCGCCGACAAGGTCGGTGCCTACCTGTTCGTCGACATGGCCCACGTAGCTGGTCTGGTTGCTGCAGGCGTTTACCCGAACCCGGTGCCGTTCGCCGACGTCGTGACCACAACTACCCACAAGACCCTGCGCGGCCCACGCGGTGGTCTGATCCTGGCCCGCGCCAATGCCGAGATCGAGAAGAAGCTGAACTCTGCAGTGTTCCCAGGCGCCCAGGGCGGCCCGCTGGAGCACGTCATCGCCGCCAAGGCGGTGTGCTTCAAGGAAGCGCTGCAACCTGAGTTCAAGACCTACCAGCAGCAGGTTGTGAAGAATGCCCAGGCCATGGCCGAAGTGTTCATCCAGCGCGGCTTCGACGTGGTTTCCGGGGGCACCCAGAATCACCTGTTCCTGCTCAGCCTGATCAAGCAGGACATCACCGGTAAGGACGCCGATGCTGCTCTGGGCAACGCTCACATCACCGTAAACAAGAACAGCGTACCGAACGATCCGCGTTCGCCGTTCGTCACTTCCGGCCTGCGCATCGGCACTCCGGCCGTCACCACCCGCGGTTTCGGCGAAACCGAGTGCCGCGACCTGGCTGGCTGGATCTGCGACATCCTCGACAACATGGGCGATGAGTCGGTAATCGAAGCAGTTCGTGCCAAGGTCGAGGCGGTCTGCGCCAAGTTCCCGGTCTACGGTCAGTAAGACGCTTCATGCAGTAACGAAAGCCCGGCCCTGTGCCGGGCTTTTTCGTTTCAGTTAGGAATCGCCCGCGTCACGGCGCGTCAAGGCTATGTGCCATCTGGTACTGTGCCTGCCGCGCCGCCTGGGTTAAGTTTCACTCACGTTTTGCCAGACATAGGTCATCGGAGAGGCTCGATGCAGCTCAAGCACAAGATTGCCGCGCTCAGCATCCTGCCCCTGCTATTGGCTGTGGCGGTAGTCTGCGCGCTGGTGCTGTTCCAGAACCAGCGGCTCGGCGAGCAGCAGGCGAAGCTGATCGAAAGCAGCATCCTGGCGAGCAAGCAGGCCGAGCTGAAGAACTACGTCGAGATGGCCTTGAGTACCATCGCGCCGTTCTACGACAGCGGTCTGAACGATGAGGAGACCAAACAGAAGGTGCTCGCTGCCTTGGGGCGCTTCAGTTTCGGCAGCGATGGCTACTTCTTCGTCTACGATCGCAGCGGGCGCAACCTGATGCATCCGCGTCAGAGCGAGCTGGTTGGCAAGGATCTGTGGAACATGACCGATCCTAACGGTTTGCCAGTGATCCAGGCACTGATGCGCAGTGCCGAGACAGGTACCGGATTCCAGCGCTACGCCTGGCAGAAGCCGTCGACCGGACAGTTCGCTGCGAAGCTGGCCTATGTGGTGATGCTGGAGCGTTGGGGTTGGATGCTGGGCACCGGCATCTATCTCGAGGACGTAGATGAGGCGATTCTGCAGGTGCGCGAAGAGGTCGCCAGTGGCATCTACACCACCATGCTGGCCATCGCCGGCGTCGCGCTCGTCGCGGTGTTGCTGGTCTTCGCCAGTGGGCTGACGCTCAATGTCAGCGAACGGCGACTGGCTGACCGCAAGCTGCAGTTGCTGACCCAGCGCATTGTCAGCTTGCAGGAAGAAGAGCGTTCTCGTGTTTCTCGCGAGCTGCATGACGGCATCAGCCAGCTGCTGGTGTCGATCAAGTTCCAGTTTGAACTGGCCAGTCACGAGCTGGCCAGCGGCAATCCCAATGCGCTGGCAACGCTGGATCGCGGCACCGAGCGGCTGGCGGGGGCGATTGGCGAGGTGCGGCGCATCTCCCATGATCTGCACCCATCGCTGCTCGACACGCTGGGCCTGTCGGCGGCTGTTGGCCAGCTTGTGGCCGAGTTCGAACAGCGCAGCGGGCTGAAAATGCTATACAGCAACGACCTCGGTGAGAACGATCCTGACGATTCGGTGGCAGTTGCACTGTTCCGGGTGTTGCAGGAAGCGCTAGCCAATATCGAACGTCACGCTGCAGCGCAGTCGGTGCACATCAATCTGGACGGCGACGACGCGTCGGTGCGCCTGCGGGTGAGGGACGACGGAGTCGGCTTCAATCCGCGCCATCTCGACAGCATCAAGGGCGGCGGCATCGGTCTGCGAAACATCCGCGAACGGGTGGAACACTTCGGTGGTCGTTTCAGCCTGCTATCTGAATCCGGTGGCACCGAACTGGATGTCACCTTGCCGGCCCGGGCCGGTTGAATTGTCGAACATTCAATAATAAGAGGCTCGCTCGATGAACCCGCAAGCGTGTATCAAGGTGGCTTTGATCGACGACCATGCTTTGGTTCGGGACGGCGTCCGCGCCTTGCTGATGGCCGTGCCCGAACTGGACGTGGTCGGCGAAGCTGGCAGCGGCGCCGAGGCGCTTGAGCTGCTGGGTCGTGTCACGGCCGATGTCGTGTTGATGGACATCGGGCTGAAGGATGTAAACGGTCTTGAACTGACGCAATCACTGCGCCAGCAGTTTCCCGGCTTGCGCGTGCTGATTCTGAGCATGTACGACAATCAGGAATACGTGAACACTTCAGTCAAGGTCGGCGCCAGCGGCTATGTACTGAAAGATGCGCCTTCACGGGAAATCATTGTCGCGATCCAGGCGATTGCCGCCGGAGGCACCTATTACAGCGAGGGTATTGCCGAGAAGCTGGCCAGCCGGAGCGCCGAGGAGCGCGAGCTCACGCCTCGTGAGCGTGAAGTGCTGCTGATGCTGGCTCAAGGACATAACAACAAGACCATGGCGCGTACCCTGCAAATCAGCGTACGGACGGTCGAAACGCACCGCCTGAGCATACGCCGCAAACTGGATATCGACCGCCCGGCGGATCTGATGAAGCATGCAATGGTGCATGGCTGGCTCCCAGGGCAGCATTAACTTGGCAACTGTCAGCGCCGCCGGGATGCGCTACTAAAAGCAGGCGGCGTTACGCGGTGGCTTCTGTAGGATAGGCGCATCCAATACATCGGGACGCGCCATGAGCCACGCCTCTGTCAGAATGATTCCGCCTCCACCCCTGGTCTATCTGGCGTTCATGGGTGGTGCTTGGGGGGCGTCGAAATGGGTGCCTCTCGACCTGCCTGAACACGAACTGGTGTTTTATGCCGGCTGGGTATCGATAGCGATCGGCATCGTGCTGATGCTCTGGTCGGCGCTGGAAATGCATCGTTATCGCACCACTATCAACCCCTACGGCAAGCCGAGCAGTCTGTTGCAGAGCGGGCCGTTTCGTTTCTCGCGCAACCCGATTTATCTGGCCGACACCTTCATCTATTGCGGTGTTGGGCTGTTGCTCAACAGTGTCTGGCCGTGGCTGCTATTGCCCTTGCTGATCGTCTGCATGCAACGCACCGTGATCGTTCACGAAGAGCACCTGCTGATGCGGCTGTTTGGTGACGACTATCGAATTTACCGACGGCGTGTCCGGCGGTGGCTCTGAGCAGGTGGGTGATGATGTCGCCTATAGTGAGAAATGAAGTTTTCGGGGAGTGGACATGATGAACGAGACAACCAGCGACCGCCGGCGCTTCCAGCGCTTTGAATTCGATGCCGAAACGGAGCTGGTGCAGGGCCAGCGTCGCTGGCCTGTCCAGCTGCACGATCTTTCCCTGAGGGGCTTGTTGGTGCACCGCCCGGCTGGCTGGGATGCCGATCCCTCCCAGCCGTTCGAAGCCCGCATTCGGCTCTCGGATGACGCCGAGGTGCGCATGGAAGTAGAGATGACTCGTGGCGACGGTGAGTTGGTCGGTCTGGTCTGCCGGCATATCGATGTCGACTCGATCAGCCACCTACGGCGGTTGGTCGAGCTCAACCTGGGCGACGAAGCGCTGCTCGAACGTGAGCTGGCAGCGCTTGGCGAGCCGCGATAGCGCCGGGATTACTCGAACAGCGCGTCCAGGGCCTGTTCAAGCCGCGTCACGGCAATTACTTGTAGCCCGGCCGGCGCCTCCTTCGGTGCGTTGCCCTTGGGCACGATGGCGCGCTTGAAACCATGCTTGGCGGCTTCCTTCAGTCGCTCCTGGCCGCTTGGCACCGGACGAATTTCCCCGGACAGACCGACCTCGCCAAACACCAACAAGTCGGTATCCAGCGGGCGGTTGCGCAGGCTGGATATCACCGCCGCCATCAGCGCCAGGTCTGAGGCCGTCTCCAGTACCTTCACGCCGCCGACCACGTTGATGAACACGTCTTGGTCGTAGGTCGGAATGCCGCCGTGGCGGTGCAGGACCGCCAGCAGCATGGCCAGGCGGTTCTGGTCGAGGCCAAGGGTGACGCGGCGCGGATTGGCCATGTGGCTGGTATCGACCAAGGCCTGTACCTCGACCAGCATGGGGCGGGTGCCTTCCCAGGTGGCCATTACGACGCTGCCGGGCACCGCTTCCTGAGCGCGGGTGAGGAAGATCGCCGAAGGGTTGGTGACTTCCTTGAGGCCTTTATCGGTCATGCCGAACACGCCCAGTTCGTTGATCGCGCCGAAGCGGTTCTTCACCGCCCTTAGCAGGCGCAGACGCCCGTCCGATTCGCCCTCAAAGTAGAGCACTGTGTCGACCATGTGCTCGAGCACGCGCGGGCCGGCCAGCGCACCTTCCTTGGTGACATGGCCGACCAGGAAAATCGCCGTACCACTCTGCTTGGCGAAGCGCACCAGCAGCGCGGCGCTTTCACGGACCTGAGCGACGCCGCCGGGGGCGGACTGCAGCTGCTCGGTGAAGATGGTTTGGATCGAGTCGATCACCATCACCTTGGGCTTTTCCAAGCGTGCAGTGGCGATGATGGTTTCGATGCAGGTTTCGGTCATCACTTTGAGCCGGTCCTGCGGCAGATCGAGGCGTCGTGCACGCATGGCGACCTGCTGCTGTGATTCTTCGCCGGTCACGTAAAGGGCCGGAAACTGGCGGGCTATGTTGCAGAGGGTCTGCAGCAGGATGGTCGACTTGCCGATGCCAGGATCACCGCCGATCAGCACCACCGAGCCGTCAACCAGCCCGCCTCCGAGCACCCGGTCCAGCTCACCGGAGGCGGTGGAGAAACGTGGTACTTCCTCGACGCTGACTTCGGCCAGCGTTCGGATGTTGGCTTGCTCCCCAGCCCAGCCTGCGCGGCCCGATGGTGGGGCTGCGCCATCGATAATGGTCTCCACCAGCGTGTTCCAGGCGCCGCAGTCACCACATTGACCGGCCCATTTGGGAAAGGTCGAGCCGCATTCGGTACAGCCATACATGCGCTTGGCCTTGGCCATGGGAGACTCCGCGTCGGATGAGTGGAGTCGCATGATAGCGGCTGACTTGATCGCCATCAGCCACAAGCGCCACTTAACCCTCCAGACTGTAAACAAACCGAACAGGAGTCATCCCATGCGCCATTTGTTGTTTCTGCACCTGCTAGGTGCCAGCGTCTGGGTAGGCGGCCACCTGGTTTTGCTGTTCAGCGTGCTGCCCGGGGCTCTGCGCCGGCGTGATGTGCAGCCGGTGCGGGCTTTTGAGCAGCTCTATGAACGGGTCGGAATCCCGGCCTTGCTGTTACAGATTGCCACCGGCATATGGCTGGCAGGGCAGTGGTTGCCGCACGCGCAATGGTTCGGCAACTCGCCAATCGCTCATCTGGTTCAGGCCAAGCTGGTGCTGCTGGTTTTCACCGCAGCGCTGGGTGTACATGCAAGGCTGGCGATAATCCCGAAGCTCGATGCGCAGCGCTTGCCGCAACTGGGTGTGCATATCGTGCTGATCACACTGACAGCGGTGGCCTTCGTCTGGGTTGGGTCTGGCTTTAGATTCGGCGGGTTGTTCTAACAGCCACAGCGCGGTCTTTCAGTTCTCACAGAAGAGAGAAACCGGCTGGATGCTAGCGGCTGGACGCGTTTGAAAGGTTAGCCAAGGGGGAGAAGATATCCGCGACCCGTCACGCCAGGCGAACCGAGGCTGACGGGTGGGGAGGGCCGAGCAGGATTAGCCGCAGCAGCCACCGCAGCAGCTGCCGCTGGCACGCTTGAGGTCACGCGCAATGTCGTCCTTGAGTGATACACGCTCCAACTTGAGCGCGCTGAGGGCTTCGTCATCGAGCAGTTCAACACCGTCCTCGACACGGCAAATCTGCTTGTCCAGTGCCTCGTAGGTTTCAGCCTTGCGGGCGAACTTGGGGTCCTGCTGACGCAGCTGATGAAGCTGCTCGAGCTTTTCGGGGAAATCCTTGACCAGGGGGTGATGTTCGACGTGCATGGTGCCGCTCCGGTTGGATGAGAAGAGCTGTACCTTAGCGTTGCGCCACACGATTCTTTTTGACGGCGATCAAGCAGTCCGTACTGTCGCCTGCCGCTCATCGCTGAAGCTCTCTGGCTCGCGACTTGAACCCAATCTATGCTGCAGCTTGTCGAAGCGCTACGGCGGACGATCCGACTGCAAAAAACTATCCGATTGAAGGAAAGCAAGATGGGCATGATCAACGAATTCAAGGCATTTGCCGTCAGAGGCAACGTCATCGACATGGCGGTGGGGATTATTATCGGCGCCGCCTTCACCAAGATCGTCTCGTCCTTTGTCGCCGATGTCGTGACGCCGCCGCTGGGTATGTTGATCGGCGGTGTCGATTTCTCGGACCTCTCCATTGTGCTCAAGCAGGCGGTTGGGGATTCGCCCGCAGTGACCTTGAGCTATGGCCGCTTCCTGCAGACAGTGTTCGATTTCAGCATTGTGGCCTTCGCCATCTTTCTCGCCGTCAAGGGCCTCAATAGCTTGAAGCGCAAGGAGGCGGCGGCCCCGTCTGCACCGCCAGCGCCGAGCAAGGAGGAAACGCTGCTTACCGAGATCCGGGATGCGCTGCGTGCGCAAAACCGAACCTGAGCCTGAGGGATTCCACCGGCGTTCGATCTCTAAAGGCTTTGGCCTGATCAGGTCGCGATCAGCCGCTTGAGCCACTCCAGCAATACGCTCGGCAGTAGTTCCGGTTTTGGCAGCAAGGCGTATTGGTGAGCGCCGAATACTGTGGGTAAGTAGTTGGCTGCCTGGCGGTCGATTGTCAGGCAGAACGTCGAGATGCCCTGCAGATTGGCCTCGGTCACGGCCTGTCGCATGTCCTCTACGCCGTAGCGACCCTCGTACTCATCCTTGTCGTTCGGCTTGCCATCGGAGAGCAGCAGCAGCAGTCGATGCGTGGCGGCCTGCTGCAGTAGCTCGCTGCTGGCATGACGGATCGCCGCGCCGGCGCGGGTGTAATGTTCCGGCTCGAGCGCGCTGATGTGCAGGGCCACTTCCTGGCTGAAGGGTTCGTCGAAGCGTTTCAGTTGTCGCACGATCACGGCGTCCGGGCCTTCGCCCGAAAAGGCCTGCACGGCGTAAGGCTCATTCAGGCTTTCCAGCGCGATGCAGACGACGAGCAGCGCTTCACGCTCCACATCGATAATCCGGCGCCCGGCTGATACCCAGCCGTCCGTCGAGCCGCTGACATCGATCAGCAAGGTAATCGCCAGATCCCGTTCCGCAGTGCGTCGGTTCTGATACAGCGCATCGGACAGCGAGCCGCCGGCTCTGAAGTCGGCATAGCTGTCAATATAGGCCTGCAGGTCGATCTCGTCGCCATCCAGTTGTCGGCGACGCGTCACGCGGCGGGCCCTCAGCATTTCGAAGCGCCTGCGGATCTGGTTCAGCATCGAACGGTGTTCATCCAGCGTGGCTTCTACCCATTGCGGGGAGCCGGGCAGATTGGGCAGCACGCGGACGATGGCGCCGGGCTGGCGGTAGTGCCCGGTGTGGTAATCCCATTCCGGATAGGAAAGGCCTTGGCCGTCGGCGATGGCACGTTTGAGCTGCAGGGCCGTGTTGCTGTCTGGCGGGTCGTCCGAAATCAGCACCTCTTTTGGACGCCCGGGTGTCGAGACCAGGCGTGCCTCGGGCAGTTCGGAAAGCATGTCGCCGTATTCGTCTGCGCTGGTGTCCTCGTCATGGTCTACTGGGCGACTCAGACCTAGCGGGTCCTCTGCGTGCTGGTGCGGCTCATCGGCTTGCACCATGAACACTCCCTCGTCGTGTTTGTCCTCGTCCTCGGCGGCGTTGCGGATATCCGGGCGCCTGGGCAAGTGGGCGCTGCGCGGCGGCGCTGTGTCGATGGAGGTTTGGCCGTCTGCGGTCGGCGCATTTTCCAACCCTTCCGCGGCGTTGCTGGGTCGAAAAAGGTGGCCGGTCCAGCAGTCCAGCAGTAGCGGGGCATTGCCCAGTGAACAGTCCTGCGGTGACAACCCCAGCGTGCTCAGTACGGGATCGATTAGCCGCTGTGAATGCGCAGGCGATTCGCTGAGTGGAAAGTCTTCCGGCGCGCGGCCGCACGGGCTCGCGAGCAACTGACGCAGCAGCGATTCGAGCGGCTGGCGCGCTGGAGAGAACGCGCTGAGTAACGGGCGTTGCCGCAAGGCCTGTCGCCGTAAATGCTCAATGGCCGAGCCCATGCCTGGCAGCATTTCGACCAGCGTTTCATCGACCGCCCAGGCTTCAAGTAGCAGATAGACGTCGGCCTGTAGCGGTGAAAGCGTTCCATCGATGAAGCTGGCACTGCCACGTTGAGCACGTATCGCCTGTTGCAGTGCCATGATTCGATAGTGTTCGTGACCGCGCTCGATGTCCTCAATACAGGAGTCGGCCGGCAGCCACAGGTGCTTGCCGTCGGTGGCCGGAATTGCCTGGCTCTGCCAGGGATGTTGAGCCCGGCGAAACAGCCGAGCCAGCACGGTGGGTATCGGCGGGAGCTGCGCAATCCTGATCGGGTAGCTTGTACCCGTGACGGCGGTAATCAGCAGGTCGAGGCGAGGCGCCGCATCAGCAAGCGTTACTGTAGGCGGGCCTTTCGGCAGCGGACGATGACGGCGCCATAACCTCTGAACGAACACCGTGGCATGGCGTGCGGCGTCGCTGACCAGCTCCTCGGCTTCAGCCATGCCGACAGGAGCCGATGCGGCGACGTTGCTCGGCGTATTTGTTGGCCGCGGCTGGGGGGCGAGGGGACATGCAATGTCTAAACAAAGGTGCCGTTAACCAGATCGCGCAGGGTGTTGACCATCGAGGGCTCGTCGGACAGCGGTGACACAACGGCGGCATAGCAAGCCTCCCGTACCGGAATGCCGCAGAGGGTCAGCGTGCCCGCCGCAATCAGCAGTCGGGTGCTGGGGACCTCTGCCAATCCGCGGTCACGCAGCTGGCGGATACGGCCTGCGAGGCTGACCAGTCCCTTGGCCAGGGCCGGCTCGACTCCGCTTTCATGCTGCACGATCAGCGCCTCGTGCTCGGGTGCCGGGAAATCCAGATCCATCGCGACGAAGCGCTGACGAGTGCTGGGTTTGAGGTCTTTGAGCATGCGCTGGTAGCCGGGGTTATAAGACACGACCAGCTGAAAACCGGGTGCTGCTTGGACGTTCTCACCGGTCTTGTCGATCGGGAGAGTGCGCCGGTAATCGGTCAGTGCGTGCAGCACCACCACCGTGTCCTGCCGCGCCTCGACGACCTCATCGAGATAGCAGATCGCACCCTCACGAACGGCTCGGGTCAGCGGTCCGTCCTGCCAGATGGTACCGTCATGTTGGATCAAGTAACGACCGATCAAATCACTTGCTGAAAGATCGTCATGGCAGGGGATGGTGATCAGCGGCCGACCAAGCCGCCAGGCCATGTGCTCGACGAAACGTGTTTTACCGCAGCCGGTCGGGCCCTTGAGCATGACTGCCAGGCCGCGCTTGTGGCATTGCTCGAACAGCGTGACCTCGTTACCCGCCGGCCGATACCAGGGCTCGTCCTGCGGTCGGCGAGCGGTGAGATCATGAACAGACTGATCCACGCCCACCTCAGACGGCCCGGTCTGCACGCATGCCGGTTTCTGTTAGCTCGTGTTCGTCTACCTCGAAACTCGGCCGGTAACTGAAGAAGTCGTAGATAAATAAGCCGACGCCGACGGAGAAGATGCTGGCGGTGGAGATCAGCATCACGAAGTGAATCTGGATTTTCAGCTGCGCATCCAAGTAGCCCATGCCCATGATCCGCTCCAGATACACCTGGCCGATCCCCGCCGTGGCGAAAGAAAGGGTCATGCCGAACATGCCGGCCAGCTGCAGCCAGAAGGCCCAGTAACCGATCGTTGTGCCTTGCTCCGGCCGCTTGTTGGTCAGCGATGGCAGGGCATAGGTGATCATCGCCAGCACGATCATGGCGTAGGCGCCGTAAAAAGCTGCGTGGCCGTGCATGGCGGTGATCAGCGTGCCGTGGGTCCACTTGTTGACGCTTGGCCAGGTGTGCGCCAGCCCCAGCAGGCCTGCACCGAACAGCGTGAAGATGGTGCTGCCAAGGGCCCAATGCAGCGCCAGCGAATTGGGGTGCGCCATGCCCGAGCGGCGCATGGCGCTGTAGGCGTACATCGCCATGCCGATGATGGCCAGCGGCTCCAGCGCGCTGAAGAAACCGCCAATTGGTAGCCAGTAATGAGGCACGCCGACCCAATAGTAGTGGTGCGCCGTGCCGAGAATGCCGGCAATGAACACCAGGCCGACGATGACGTACAGCCACTTCTCCAACACTTCACGGTCCGCCCCGGAGAGGCGAATCAGCAGATAGGCGAGGAAGGCCCCCATGATCATCATCCACACTCCCTCCACCCACAGGTGAATGGTCCACCAGCGGTAAAAGATGGAAACCGTGTAGTTCTCGTAGTGCAGCAGCGCGGGAAAGAACAGCACGGCGGAGCTGACCAACCCCAGTAGCAACACGCCTTCGGTGGTGGTGAATCGGCCGGATTTCTTGATGGTCATGCCGATGTTATAGAGGAATATCAGCATGCAGATGACGATGACGATCTTGTGCGGCAGCGGCTGCTCCAGAAGCTTGTTGCCTGTGCCGTAGCCGAACAGGTAACCGATGACGGCAGTAACCCCCATGGCGGTCCATAGTCCCAGCTGGATGTAAGCGAGCTTGGTGCTGTGTAGTTCGGTGCGCGATTCATCGGGCACCATCCAGTAGGTCGCGCCCATGAAGCCGGTCAGGACCCAGACGATCAACAGGTTGGTGTGGATCACCTTGGTGACATCGAACGGCAGGATACTCAGCAGCGGGTCCGGCCCCAGGTATTTGGTTGCCGACAGCAGGCCGAACACCAATTGCAGTCCGAAAAGCACCATTGCTACGGCGAAGTACCAGTAGGCGACCGATTGTGATTTATAGCGCATGGCTGAACCCCTGCATGTTCGTCCGGCGAGCATTGCGCACCGCACTCATTTGAATGACGCCAGGTACTGCACCAGTTGATCGACTTGCTCGTCGGTCAGCGATTCGCCGTAACCGTTGGGCATGAACGACACGCCCTCGGCCGAATACATTTCCCCAGGATGCAGGTAGGCGCTTGGCGAAACGATGGATTCGCGGATATAGCCTTCGACGCTGTCGGCTTCGCCCTCGTAGCCGGGCGAATCGAGGGTTTGCTGGGCCCGTGTTGCTAGCCCAGCCAGTGTTGGCCCGGCTAGGTTCACACCGGGAGCGATGGAATGGCAGGCGTTGCACGCCGGGGTAGCGGTGCGGAATAGCGCCTCGCCGAGGGCAATCGGGCTTTCGTCTCCGGTGACTGGTCGAGCGCCCGGCGGCATCTGGTTCTCCGTCTTGCCGGGTCCGGAAATGTCCTGCTGGGCGATGGTCAGGCTTGTGCCGGGGATCGAGGAGCCGGTGACCAGGATCGGTCTCGGTGGCCAGCCCTGATTGTCGACATTAGCGACCCAGTCGAGGAACGCGATGAGGTCGTCGATCTCCTCGTCTTCGAGGTTGGGGTTGGGCATCAGTCGGCGATGCTGTTCCTCGTTGTAGAACCGCTCCGGCTCCTTCATGAAGGCCTTGAGATAGGGCGCACCGCGAAGTTGCGTGATCTTAGTCAGGTCCGGTGCGTAGTAGGCACCTTCGCCAAACAGCGTATGGCAATTGATGCAGTTGTTTGCGTGCCATACGTCGTTGCCGCGGGTTACGGCCGGGGTAATGCTGTCGGCATTGGTCAGCTTCGGGAACTGTCGGTGGCTGTCAATCGTCAGCCCAAGGAATACCAGTGAGGCAACCAGGGTTGAGATGATGGCGAACAAGCGGGTCTGTCTTTTGTTCATCGTAGGCTCCGCTCAAACACCGATACCGGCCCAATGGACGATACCCATGACGCCGGCGTAGATGACTGCAGCTGCCATCAGCGCCAACACCACAAAACTGAGAACTCTGAAGAACTTCACCAAAGTGATGATCCTTTCGTTGGCCGAAGCGTTGTTGCACGGCTGGCGTTAGCCAGAGCTTGTTTGGCTTGCGTCCGCTCAGGTTTCAGGCCGGCGCTGGATGTTCACCAGTACCACGGCATCGGAGAGCGCCCGAAGTGCGTGTTCGGCGTGGCCTTCGAGATAGAGGTGATCATTCACCTGCATGGTGTGCCAGGTGCCGTGCGCATGGACGTCTACCCTGCCTTGCAGGCACAACAGCGTGATGGCGCCGGCGACGGCGTGGGGCGGGAGCTGCTTGCCTTCCGGCATGCACAGGCGCATGACTTCGAGATCGGGTGTGCTGACGATTGCTTGCGATTGAACTGCTGATAGTTCTGAGTGTGTGAGGACGTTGACCACTTCCCCAGATTGAGCATGGTGCAAAGCCATCGGCGTTCACCGTTTTGGTGCATTTCACCGGAGGCTAGTTGACGAAGGGGGATGCGTCGAGGCGAATTCCGGATCGAACCTGCGGCCTCAGGCCGCAGATTCGACTTGCTGCCCCTTATTCGGGGCGAGGGGTGTTTGACGTGCTGGCTGGCAAAACCGGGTATGCCACGTGAGGCTGTTCGCCCGTCAGGCTGCGCAGGAAGGCCGCGATGGCACCGACCTCGTCTTCCTTGAGTGTGCGACCTAGCTGGCTGTCGCCCATGATCGCCACTGCCTGTTCCAAGTCCCAGACCTCACCACTGTGAAAGTAGGGTGGCGTCAGCGCTACGTTGCGCAGGGGCGCGGCGCGGAACACGTACTCGTCAGTTGCCGTATTGGTTACGGTGAAGCGCCCCTTGTCCCCAGACGGCAGGATTTCGGCACCAGGCTTTTTGATCACGCCAAACGGGAAGTAGCCCTGGCCGCCCACGTTGACGCCGCTGTGACAGGCGGTGCAGCCCGTGTCCATGAACAAAGCCAGGCCTTCTTTCTGCTTGGCGTCGAGCGCGGTGTCGTCGCCCTTGAGGTACCGGTCGAAAGGCGCGTCCGGTGTGATCAGGCTGACTTCAAACGCCTCCAGCGCATAAGCCATGTTGTCGAAGCTGACCGGGTCCTTGTCGTTCGGAAAGGCCTGCTTGAACTCGTTCGCATACTCCGGGATGCTCTTGAGCGTCGCAACGACCCGCTCTGGGGTGTTGTTCATCTCGACCCCGGCTTGCACCGGGCCCTTGGCCTGGGCCTGGAGGTCTTCTGCGCGGCCATCCCAGAACTGTGCGGCATTGAATACGGCATTGAGCACGGTGGGTGAGTTGCGTGGGCCTTTCTGCCAGCCGTGACCGATCGAAGTGGTGACGTTGTCGCCACCGCCGAGGCTGAGGTTGTGGCAGGTGTTGCAGCTGATCACATGGCTGCGTGACAGCCGTGGATCGAACCAGAGTTTGTGTCCGAGTGCCGCCTGGTCGGGGCTGACGGCGTTGCCGCGAACCTCCGTTACCTTTGCCGGGATCGGCTTGAAAATCGCATTGGCGCGTTCGCGCAACTCGTCGGCGTTAGCCATGTTTGAGATCAGCATCAGTCCGCTGAGCAGAACGGGTACAGAGCAGCGCATCACGGAGTCCTTTTTCTATGTTGGCTGCCCTATGAGGCGCTTGTTGCGCGCCAGGCAAGTTGACTTGAATCAAGGCGGCGGTCGTCATCGCCTGCCCGTCTGTCGCGGGGATGGACGCAGGGCTCTGCTTTGCCGCCAGAGCTCGGACATTCTCGGCCTGCGCACGCCGATGGCAGGCAACAGATGCGGTCTCTGAGACGGAAATTCGTCAGGCGTCTTTTTCTAAAACGCTGAGCCCCACGAAAAAGAAACCCATGGGGAAATAGAAAGTCGGCAACAACGCCAGGCAGGCGTCTTTGTGCTGGGGCCGACGCTGCCGGCAAACCTTCAAGTCGCATCTTGCTGGACCTTGCAGCCAGCGGGAGGCATCGCCAGAATGGCAGCATCAATCGTGGCCAAAAGGCCACTCCTGCAAGGATTTCCAATGCCCGAAACTGTCGCTGCCGGCCTGCGCCTGGCGCCTGATGCGCTCACCCGTCCCTTCGAACCCAGCCTGTTCGCCTTCAAGACCACCGATGAGCTGGAACCCTTTCTTGGCGTGCTCGGGCAGGAGCGGGCTGTCGAGGCGCTGCAGTTCGGCGTGGCGATGCCGCGCCCTGGTTATAACGTTTATGTAATGGGTGAGCCGGGAACTGGGCGGTTCTCGTTCGTACGTCGCTACCTCAAGGCTGAAGGCAAACGACTGGATACGCCCTCGGACTGGCTCTACGTAAACAACTTTGACGAGCCACGCGAGCCGCGCGTGGTAGAGCTGCCGCAGGGCGGAGCGGGCGAGTTCATTGCCGACATTGGTCAGCTGATCGACAACCTGATGGCGACCTTTCCGGCGGTATTTGAGCATCCAAGCTTTCAGCAGAAGAAGAGTGCGATTGATCGTGCCTTCAACCAGCGCTACGACAAGGCGTTGGATGTCATCGAAAAGCTGGCGCTAGAGAAAGAAATCGCGCTCTACCGGGACAGCACCAACATTGCCTTCACACCCATGAAAGACGGCAAGTCGATGGACGAGGCGGAATTCGCCCAGTTGCCGGAAGCCGAGCGCGAGCGTTACCACGAAGATATTTCCGCGCTCGAAGTTCACCTTAATGAAGGACTGGCCAGCCTGCCGCAATGGAAGCGCGAATCCAGTAATCAGCTGCGGCAGCTTAATGACGAAACCATCAGCCAGGCGTTGCAGCCTTTGCTGGCACCACTTTCAGAGAAATACGGGGAAAACGCGGGCATTGAGGCCTACCTCCAAGCCGTGCAGGTCAACCTGCTGAAAACGGTGGTCGAGCAGCTGGTTGACGAAAACCGTCCCGATGCCCAGACCCGTCAGCTCCTCGAAGAGCAGTACAGCCCCAGCCTTGTGGTCGGTCATCCGCTCGATGGGGGCGCGCCTGTGGTGTTCGAGCCGCATCCAACCTACGACAACCTGTTCGGTCGCATCGAATACAGCACCGATCAGGGCGCGCTCTACACCAGCTATCGTCAGCTGCGTCCCGGTGCGCTGCATCGGGCCAATGGCGGCTTTCTGATGCTTGAAGCGGAAAAGATGCTCAGCGAGCCCTTTGTCTGGGAAGCGCTGAAACGTGCGCTGCAGTCGCGCAAGTTGAAGATGGAGTCGCCGCTGGCCGAGTTGGGGCGACTGGCCACGGTGACGCTTAATCCGGAAGTCATCCCGCTCAATGTCAAAGTCGTGATCATTGGCTCACGTCAGCTCTATTACACCTTGCAGGACCTGGATCCGGACTTTCAGGAAATGTTTCGCGTGCTGGTGGACTTCGATGAAGAAATTCCGCTGGCCGAGGACAGCCTTGAGCAGTTCGCACAACTGATGAAAACGCGCACTTCCGAAGAGGGTATGGCGCCGTTGACTGCCGCGGCCGTGGCGCGCCTGGCCACTTACAGTGCACGTTTGGCTGAGCACCAGGGACGACTGTCGGCAAAGATTGGTGATCTGTTCCAGTTGGTCAGCGAGGCGGATTTCATCCGTCAACTCGCCAAGGATGAAGTCACCGATGTCGGCCACATCGAGCGTGCGCTGAAAGCCAAGGCCACTCGAACCGGACGTGTCTCGGCGCGCATCCTTGAAGACATCCTTGCCGGCGTGATCCTGATCGATAGCGAAGGCGCTGCGATCGGCAAGTGCAACGGTTTGACCGTCCTCGAAGTGGGCGATTCGGCGTTTGGCATGCCAGCGCGGATTTCCGCCACTGTTTATCCGGGTGGCTCGGGGATTGTCGACATCGAGCGTGAGGTTAACCTCGGTCAGCCGATTCACTCCAAAGGCGTGATGATCCTGACCGGCTTTCTCGGTAGCCGCTATGCGCAGGAGTTTCCGCTGGAGATCTCCGCAAGCATCGCGCTTGAGCAGTCTTATGGGTACGTCGATGGCGACAGTGCTTCGCTGGGAGAATGCTGCGCACTGATTTCGGCCATTTCGCGGACGCCGCTCAAGCAGTGCTTCGCGATCACTGGTTCGATCAACCAGTTCGGCGAGGTGCAGGCGGTCGGTGGCGTCAATGAAAAGATCGAAGGCTTTTTCCGACTGTGCGAAGCACGCGGATTGACCGGAGAGCAGGGCGCAATCATTCCCTTTGCCAACGTCACGACGCTGATGCTCGACGAGCGCGTGCTGGAAGCCGTGCGTCAGGAGCGGTTCCATATCTATGCGGTGCGTCATGTCGATGAGGCGCTTTCGCTGTTGGTAGGGGAACCGGTAGGCGGGGCGGACAAGGACGGACAGTTCCCGAAGGGCAGCGTCAACGCGCGGGTGGTCGAGCGTTTGCGTGACATCGCCGAGATCGAGCTTGAAGACGATCATCGAAGCGATGCGGCGTCACCCGAGGAAGTACTCGCGGCGGCGCAGGCAAAGGGAGCAGAGCAAGGGTAATCGGACGAACGATCCGAGCAGCAACTGGACGGAACGATACGGCGTGCGGCGGGTCTGCAATGGAAGAGAGTTTCCACTCTCTATCCACAAAGTTATCCACAGCTTGTGTGGGTAACGGACTTGCGGGCCTTTCCTCCTGAATGAGGGCGCGCAACCGAGCGCGAGGATCGCCGTCATGTCTCAAACACTCTGCTTGAACCGCCAGTGCCTGGGTTTGGTTACCCGTATCGAATGCATCATTCGTCCGCTGTCTGGCGGCAATGGCTTGTGGACGTTGCTTTGCGCGGCTGGAATCGACGCAGGGCAGCCTACCGCTATCAAGGCCCAAGGCCCGTTCCACGGGCCACGCGAGGCCGAGTCGGTGCTGAAGGCGATTGCCGAAAACCTATATGGACAAGGTTATACAGAATCGGAGTCGCCATCGATCTGGCAACTGCATATGCAGGCTGAGCTGCGCAAGGTCAACGCAAACCAGGCGCGCTATCTCAGCGGCTGGGGCGCCAAGTCCTGACCGTCCGATTCAAGTACGGCTGTCTGGCCCCTCGTTTTGGGGCCGGCAATTACCCTCTGCTAATTCTTATCCACAAAGGAAACATGTCGCCATAGCGTCTTCTTGAAGACTCGACCGCGCTGCGTATACTCGCTTGCCGAAACCCGCCACACCCAGTGAGAACAGATGGAACGCTTGATCGAAAACACCATGTACGCCGCCCGCTGGTTGTTGGCGCCTATTTATTTTGGCCTGGCCTTTGCCCTGCTGGCCCTGGCGATCAAGTTCTTTCAGGAAATTTGGCACATCCTTCCTGCCGTGCTTTCGCTGAGTGAAGGCGACCTGATCCTCAAGCTGCTGTCGCTGATCGATATGGCCCTGGTTGGCGGTTTGCTCGTGATGGTAATGCTGTCTGGTTACGAGAATTTCGTCTCGCAACTGGACGTGGAGGAGGGCAAAGAGAAGCTCGACTGGCTCGGGAAGATGGACTCCGGTTCGTTGAAAATGAAGGTCGCTGCCTCGATTGTGGCGATCTCGTCGATCCATCTGTTGCGCATGTTCATGGATGCGCAGCAGCTCGAGAGCGAGCAGTTGATGTGGTACGTGATCATCCACCTGACGTTCGTCTTTTCAGCCTTCGCCATGGGCTACTTGGATAAGCTCACCAAGCACTGAGGTGACTACGATTCGTAGCGTGCTGCGGCAGGCAGGGAAACGTGGTAGTGGTTGTGATTGGTTCTCCTGATGTTGTACAAGAGGTTCGTTTCTGTACACGGAGAAGGTCGCATGAATCTGCAGGCATTGCTGGATGGCGCACAAGCACACCATGTCGACGCGCTGGATCTGGTGTCACTCGAGGGCGGCTTCTATCTATTGAATGTCCACGTCCGGGGCAAATCGTATGTGTTGCGCGACGAACAGAGCAACGTGATCCATCTGCGATCCGTGGAGCATGCGCGAGATCTACTTAGCGAGATGCCAGTAATCCCTTTCTTTCTGGTTCACAGCTCGGCATACGATGAAATGTGCGGCTTGGCCGAGGGCGTTCGGGAACCGTTGCGCGTGCCGATTAGCCTGCGTTCCGCCTGGTAGGCCCCGTTTTGTGCCGTCTATGTGCCGTTCGAAAAACAGTCTTGGGTGGCGCTGCTGGTCGCTGTGCTAGGCTGTGCGGCCTTTTTTCCAGTGGAGCCGATGCATGACTGATCTGAACCTATCAACCGACGAAACGCGCGTGAGCTACGGTATCGGCCGTCAACTGGGTGATCAGCTGCGTGAGAACCCGCCGCCTGGGATCAGCCTGGATGCTGTGATCGCCGGTATTCGCGATGCCTTTGCCGGAGCAGCCAGCCGGGTCAGTCCGGAAGATCTGAATGCCAGCTTCGCCGTCATCCGTGAACGTATGCAAGCCGAGGCACAGCAAAAGGCAGAAGCTGCTGCAGGCGAAGGCAAGGCCTTCCTGGCTAAAAACGCCCAGCGTGAAGGGGTTTCGACCCTGCCATCGGGTCTGCAGTACGAAGTGCTGACAGCAGGAGAGGGCGCCAAGCCCAGCGCTGAGGACCAGGTGCGTACGCATTATCACGGCACTCTGATCGACGGCACTGTATTCGACAGCTCCTACCAGCGCGGCCAGCCGGCCGAGTTTCCGGTGGGTGGCGTGATCGCTGGCTGGACCGAAGCGTTGCAGCTTATGGGCGTGGGCAGCAAATGGCGGCTTTACGTGCCGAGCGAGCTGGCTTACGGCGCGCAGGGTGTTGGCAGTATTCCTCCGCACAGCGTACTGGTGTTCGACGTCGAGCTGCTGGCTGTTCTGTAAAACGCTGCTGCTACGGGCGCAACGCCCTGGCATAGGAGAACAGGAACAGGTTTCGCACCTGTTCCTTGAGCACGTAAGGTTCGCTGGTGCTCAACTCCTGCAGATCCAGATCGCCCTGGTCGCGAAGCTCGTCCAGGGCGTCTCCCTCTAAGGTAACGCACACCGCACCGGTGCTACGGTCGAGTATCCGCAGGTAAGGTTGCGGGCGGTCCAGCCATGCATCGATCAAATAAGTCATGTGCACCTCCAATTAATCTCCTTAATGAGAATAATTGTTATTTGCAAAGATGCAAGCGCAAAGATACCGATGCGACTGATGGCGATCAGGACGCAGGTGCGGCGATGGCGTGAATTCAAGGGTGCCCAATCGCACCCTTACTAAGCGGTGTGCTCAGTGAGTGCGAGCGACGGCGAAACGGCTTAATTCGACCAGGGCGTCGCGATACCTGTTGGCAGGGATCAGCTCAAGGCAGGCTATGGCTCGATCGGCGTAGTCGCGCGCCAATCGGGCGGTGTAATCCAGTGCGCCGGCGGCTTCTACAGCGCGGCGGATACTCTCTAGATCCTCGATGCCGCCTTTCTGAATGGCCTGACGCACCAGTGCGGCCTGTTCTGCTGTGCCCTCGCGCATCGTGTAGATCAGCGGCAGCGTCGGCTTGCCTTCGGCGAGATCATCACCGACATTCTTGCCCAGCGCTTCGGCATCGCCCTGATAGTCGAGCAGATCATCGACCAGTTGGAACGCAATGCCGAGGTAGTCGCCGAAGGTGCGCAGCGCCTCGCGTTGCGCCTCGTTAGCACCCGCCAGAGTAGCTGCGCTATGCGTGGAGGCCTCGAAGAGCATCGCGGTCTTGCCGCGGATGACTTCCATGTAGATTTCTTCTGTGGTGCTGGCGTCGCGCACTTTGGACAGTTGCAGTACTTCGCCTTCGGCGATGACGCGAGTGGCCTGCGAGATGATTCGCATGACTTCCATCGAGCCAAGTTCTACCATCATTTCGAAAGAACGCGCGTAGAGGAAGTCACCGACCAGCACGCTGGGCGCATTACCCCACAAGGCGTTGGCGGTTGAGCGGCCGCGGCGCATGCCGGACATATCAACGACGTCATCGTGAAGCAGTGTCGAGGTATGCAGGAATTCAATGATCGCTGCCAGCAGGCGCAGCTGCTCACCCTTTAGTCCCAGCGCATTACCGCTGAGCAGGACGAGCAGAGGGCGCAGGCGTTTGCCGCCGGCCGAGGTAATGTAGTCCCCGATCTTTTCCACCAGCGGTACGCGGGACGTCAACTGGTTGCGGATAATGCCGTCAACAGCGGCGAAATCTTCAGCCACTACTTGGTAAAAGGCCTGGGGTTGCATCGGGGACGAGTACTCCTCGGAGATTGCGCGGCATGCTATGGGGCGGGTCATGCAGTGTCAAGGCAAGGCCCGGCGGCTATTGCGCAGGGTCAGGTGGATGCGTACAATCGCGGACCCTGAACTTTCCCCCTGGGCATTTCCCTGCCTTACGCAATTGCAAGGGCGTCCTTTCCGGCCCCGTGCAGCCATGCCAGCCTCTAACTATTTCACTTAAGCGCTGGGTGAGCAGGATCAACGGAGATACACAGATGTACGCAGTTATCGTTACCGGCGGCAAGCAATACAAGGTCGCCGAAGGCGAATACCTCAAGATTGAAAAACTCGAAGTTGCCACTGGCGAAGCCGTCACTTTTGACCGCGTTCTGCTGATCGGCAACGGCGACGATGTAAAGATCGGCGCTCCGGTGGTCGATGGTGCCAAGGTCACTGCTGAAGTGATCGCTCAGGGCCGTCATGACAAGGTCACCATCATCAAATTCCGCCGTCGTAAGCACCACATGAAGCGTCAGGGCCACCGTCAGTGGTTCACTGAGGTCAAAATCACCGGCATTCAGGGCTAATCGGCCCTGAATCCCCTTATAGGAGTATTGAACTCATGGCACACAAAAAAGCTGGCGGTTCTACCCGCAACGGTCGCGACTCAGAAGCCAAACGTCTTGGCGTGAAGATGTACGGCGGCCAGGTCATCAAGGCCGGTAACATCATCGTGCGTCAGCGCGGCACTCAATTCCATGCCGGTTACGGCGTTGGCATGGGCAAGGATCACACCTTGTTCGCCAAGGTGGAAGGCGTGATCAAATTCGAAGTGAAGGGTCAGTTTGGCCGTCGCTACGTGAGCGTCGTCGCAGCCTAATCGCGGCGTTGCTGGAAAAGCCCTGTCATGCGACGGGGCTTTTTTGTTTCTGTATCCTCTGTAGGGCTCTTGCAAAACACTGCTGTGCTCTCACTATCGCTGGGTTTTGCAAGACCCTTATGTTCCTGTTTTCTAGCCCGTCCTTGCGGCGGGAGGCGTTCCCATGAAATTCGTCGATGAAGTATCGATTTTTGTAAAGGCCGGCGACGGCGGTAACGGCATGATGAGCTTCCGTCGTGAGAAGTTCATCGAGAAAGGCGGTCCCAACGGGGGCGATGGCGGCGATGGCGGGTCCGTGTATCTGGAGGCTGACGAGAATCTCAACACGCTCGTCGACTACCGTTACACCCGCCGCTTCAATGCGCCCAATGGTCAGAAGGGCGGCAGTACTGAATGTACGGGTGCCAAGGGCGACGATCTGATCCTGCCGGTGCCGGTCGGTACCACGGTGATCGATGCCGCCACTCAGGATGTGATAGGTGACCTGACCAAGGCGGGTCAGCGCCTGCTGGTCGCGCAGGGTGGCTGGCATGGGCTGGGCAACACGCGCTTCAAGTCCAGTACCAACCGTGCTCCTCGCCAGACCACGCCAGGCAAGCCGGGCGACGCGCGCGACCTGAAACTTGAGCTGAAGGTGCTGGCGGATGTCGGACTGCTGGGGTTGCCGAACGCTGGTAAGAGCACCTTCATCCGCTCGGTGTCGGCTGCCAAGCCGAAAGTTGCCGATTACCCGTTCACCACGCTGGTGCCGAACCTTGGGGTGGTGAGTGTTGGCCGCTACAAGAGCTTCGTGGTCGCTGACATCCCGGGTCTGATCGAGGGTGCTTCGGAGGGGGCGGGGCTTGGTATTCGCTTCCTCAAGCACCTTGCGCGGACGCGTCTGTTGCTGCACCTGGTGGACATGGCGCCGCTAGATGAAAGCGATCCGGCCGATGCGGCAGAGGTGATCGTGAATGAGCTGGAGAAATTCAGTCCTGCACTGGCGCAACGAGATCGCTGGCTTGTGCTGAACAAGGCTGATCAGCTTCTCGAGGAAGATCACGACGAGCGGGTTCAGCGGGTAGTCGAGCGGCTTGAGTGGGACGGTCCCGTATTCGTTATCTCTGCGCTCGAGCGCGAGGGTACCGAGGCGTTGAGCCAGGCCATCATGCGCTATCTGGATGAGCGCACGGTGCGTATCGCCGAGGAGCCAGCATACGCGGAAGCGCTTGCCGAGCTGGATCAGCAGATTGAAGACGAGGCGCGTGCTCGCTTGCAAGAGCTGGATGATCAGCGAGCCTTGCGGCGTGCCGGTGTCAAGCCTGTCGACGAGGTCGATGAAGACGACTTCGACGATGATGACGACGATGAAGGCGGTGCTGAGATCTTCTACGTACGTTGACGCATGCCCGCATCGTCGCGGGCGTCGCTAGCAAATGGTTGCGGGCTGGCTTAACTGCCGCTTGCTGAGTGGTTTGGTCGGGTACCGATTGGAAGGCAGGATCGATGCGGGACAAGGTGAGCGGCGCGCGGCGCTGGGTGGTGAAAATCGGCAGCGCCTTGCTGACTGCTGATGGGCGCGGGCTGGATCAGGCGGCAATGGCTGTCTGGGTCGATCAGATGGTGGCGCTGCGCGAGGCGGGTGTCGAGCTGGTGCTGGTGTCGTCTGGCGCTGTCGCTGCTGGTATGAGTCGTCTCGGTTGGGTCGCCAGGCCAAAGGCCGTCCATGAGCTGCAGGCTGCGGCGGCGGTCGGGCAGATGGGGCTGATACAAGCCTGGGAAACCAGCTTTGCGCGCTGCGAGCAGCAGACCGCGCAAATCCTTGTAACCCACGATGATCTTTCCGACCGCAAGCGTTATCTCAATGCGCGCAGCACGCTTCGCACGTTGATAGATCTGGGTGTGGTGCCGGTTATCAATGAGAACGACACCGTGGTCACCGACGAGATTCGCTTTGGTGACAACGATACCCTCGCTGCCTTGGTGGCGAACCTGGTTGAAGCGGATTTGTTGGTGATCCTTACTGACCGCGACGGCATGTTTGATGCTGATCCGCGCAATAATCCTAACGCCAATTTGATCAGTGAGGCGCGTGCCGATGATCCTGCGCTGGATGCGGTGGCGGGTGGCACAGGTGGCGCGCTCGGGCGGGGCGGTATGCAGACTAAGTTGCGCGCGGCTCGTCTTGCGGCGCGCTCTGGTGCCTATACGGTCATTATTGGTGGCCGAATCGAGCGCGTGCTGGCGCGGCTGAAGGCGGGTGAGGTGCTCGGTACGCTGTTGGCGCCTGAATGTAATCGTCATGCTGCGCGAAAGCAGTGGTTGGCTGGGCATCTCCAGACGCGTGGTACGGTCGTTCTTGATGATGGTGCGGTACATGCCTTGAAGCAGGGTAATCGCAGTCTGTTACCTGTCGGAGTTAAAGCGGCGCACGGTGGTTTCCGGCGTGGCGAAATGGTGGTCTGTGTGGGTCTGGATGGTCGCGAGGTCGCGCGCGGTCTGGCCAACTACAGTGTGGCTGAAACGCAACGAATCCTTGGTCGCCCGTCGGACGAAATTGAGAAGCTGCTCGGTTATGTTGATGAGCCAGAGCTTATTCATCGCGACAACATGATCTTGGTCTGAGGTGGTTTGATGCGATTGGCAAAAGCGTTAATGGTGTTGCTGGCGTGGCCGGCGGTCGGTATGGCGCGAGAAGTGGGTGAGGTCGATACGGTTTTCAAATGGCTCGGACCGAATCATAAAATCGTGGTCGAGGCGTTTGACGACCCCAAGGTTGAGGGCGTGACCTGCTATCTGTCACGTGCCAAGACGGGCGGCATAAAGGGTGGGCTCGGTCTGGCTGAGGATCGCGCCGAGGCGTCGATCGCTTGTCGGCAGGTCGGGCCGATTCGGATGGGCGAGAAGCTCAAGGATGGCGAAGTCGTCTTTAAGGAGCGGACGTCTTTAGTGTTCAAAACCATGCAGGTGGTGCGCTTTTTCGATGAGGCGCGCAACACGCTGGTCTATCTGGTGTATAGCGATCGTGTTATCGAAGGGAGTCCGCAGAACGCCGTTACTGCGATTCCAATACTGCCGTGGGCTCAGCCATAAAGGTGCCTGGTTGGGCTCGCAGAGATCGATGCCTTGGCATCGAATCGCAGACATAAAAAAACCGGCTCAAGGCCGGTTTTTTCACAAGAGCGTACAGCTTAGGCTGCAGCAGCTTCGCCGAGGGCCTTGATATGGCCGTTCAGGCGGCTTTTATGCCGGGCTGCTTTGTTCTTGTGGATGATGCCTTTGTCGGCCATGCGGTCGATTACAGGCACGGCTGCAGTGTAAGCAGTACGAGCTTTATCCAGATCTTTTGCATCAATGGCTTTGACCACATTCTTGATGTAGGTACGAACCATGGAGCGCAGGCTGGCGTTGTGGCTGCGACGCTTCTCAGCCTGAATTGCGCGTTTTTTGGCGGAAGGGCTGTTGGCCACCGTCGAACTCCTCGAAAACGTGGGATTACAAAGCAAATAAGGCCGCGAATCATGCCGATGCTGCGGGCTCTTGTCAACCCTGATTGAACAATCGAGACACTGGCCGGACAGATGGGGTGCCGCTAAACTCGCGACCTCTTTCACTGTCGTAACTGGCTATCGAGACGATGCCCGGTGACTGGCCGTAACCCCTCGCGCTGCAACTCTAGGAAGACAAATGTCCGATACATCCGGCAAAGGCGGATTGCTGCGGTCCAGTGCGGTAGTCAGCGTGATGACGCTGCTGTCACGGGTGCTGGGCATGGTACGCGATATGGTTGTGGCCAGCTACTTCGGTTCTGGCGCCGCTGCTGACGCATTCTTCATAGCCTTCAAAATCCCAAACTTTTTGCGCCGTCTGTTTGCAGAAGGGGCTTTCGCCCAAGCCTTTGTTCCGGTGTTGTCGGAATTCCGGACCAAGCGGACCCAGCTGGAGGTCAAGCTGCTGGTTGACCGCACAGCTGGCATGCTTGGGCTGATCTTGACGGGCATCACCGCAGTCGGGGTGCTGGCTTCGCCTTACGTGGTCATGCTTTTCGCGCCCGGCTTTCATGATGACCCAGCTAAAATGCAGTTGGCCGGCGAGCTGCTGCGCATCACCTTTCCTTATCTGTTGCTGATTTCACTCACGGCGTTTACGTCCGGTGTGCTCAACACGTACGGGCATTTCGCAGTACCGGGCTTCACGCCTGTGTTGCTCAATGTCTGCATGATCAGCTCGGCCGTTTTTCTGACACCTTACTTTGATCAGCCCATTATGGCGTTGGCATGGGGCGTGTTTATCGCAGGCTTCGCCCAGTTGGCCTTCCAGCTTCCTTACGTTGCCAAGCTGGGATTGCTGCCCCGGCCTCGGGTGAAGTTCGGAGACGAGGGGGTGCGGCGAATCATGCTGTTGATGGTGCCGGCGTTGTTCGGCGTGTCGGTCAGCCAGATCAATCTCTTGCTCGATACGGTTCTTGCCTCGTTTCTGCAGACAGGCAGCGTCTCCTGGCTTTATTACGCAGACCGCCTTTCGGAGTTGCCGTTGGGCGCCTTCGGTATTGCGATCGGCACCGTGATCCTGCCTAGCCTTTCTCGTCAGCATGCCGGAGATGACCCCAAGGCTTTTTCCAACACGCTGAACTGGGCGCTGCGAATGGTGCTGCTGGTTGGGGTTCCTGCGGCGCTCGCGCTGGGCATCCTGGCTGAGCCGATGATTGCCAGTCTGTTCTTTTATGGTGCGATGAGTGAGGAGGCCGTCGTCCAGTCGGCCAGCGCGCTCGAGGCGTACTCGCTCGGCGTCCTGGCATTCATGCTGATCAAGGTGCTGGCGCCGGGCTTCTTTGCTCGGCAGGATTTAAAGACGCCGGTGCGTATTGCAATCATCTGCATGATCGCCAACATGGTGCTGAATCTAATGCTGATCTGGCCGCTCCAGCATGTGGGCTTGGCCCTGGCGACTTCGTTGTCCTCGATGCTCAATGCTGGGTTGCTGTTCTGGGGGCTGTATAAGACGGGCGTGTTCCTGTTTGCTCCGGGTTGGGGTTTGTTCCTTTTGAGGTTGGCGGGCGCCTGTGCCGCCATGGTGGCGATGGTCTGGTGGCTAAACGCACCGTCGGTCGAGTGGTTCGCGTGGGGCTGGCAGCAGCGAGCGCTGCGGCTGGGGCTGCTGGTTGTAGCGGGGTTGGGCGCTTTCGCGGTGGGCTTGGTAGTGCTCGGTTTGCGACCGCGGCATCTCCGTCATTGATCCTTACCATACGCGGGTGGCAAGCCTGTCCGCGACTGCTGCCTCATGCGTATAATCGACGACTTTTCAAGCAAGAAGTGCGGTATGCAGCTGGTTCGAGGTCTTCACAACCTGCGACCCCGACATCGGGGTTGCGTCGCCACCATCGGCAATTTCGACGGGGTTCACCGGGGGCATCAAGCTATCCTGGCGCGTCTGCGCGAACGTGCCGCCGAGCTCGGGCTCCCCAGCTGCGTGGTGATCTTCGAGCCGCAGCCGCGTGAGTATTTTGCCCCGGACAAGGCCCCTGCTCGGCTGACCCGCCTGCGAGAAAAATTGCAGTTGCTGAGTGAACAGGGTGTCGATCTGGTGCTGTGCCTGGCATTTAATCGTCGTTTGCGCGAGCTGAGTGCCGCAGAGTTCGTACATGCGACGCTGGTAGACGGCCTTGGCGTTCGGCATCTGGAAGTCGGTGATGACTTCCGTTTCGGTTGCGACCGAGCCGGGGATTTCAACTTCTTGTTACAAGCTGGTGGTGCGGAAGGCTTTACCGTCGAGGCAGCCACCACCATAGAAGTGGGCGGTGAGCGCGTCAGTAGTACGCGGCTGCGCCAGGTGCTCGCTGATGGCAATCTGGTGCTGGCGCAACAGTTGCTGGGCCGGCCGTTCAGCATGACCGGTCGGGTCATGCATGGGCAGGCGCTGGGACGCCAGCTTGGCGCGCCGACCGCTAACATTCAGCTCAAGCGCAAGAGCACTCCGCTTAGTGGTGTGTTCACGGTGAGCGTCGAGATCGATGGTGTAGTACAGGCGGCGGTCGCCAATATCGGTATGCGCCCCTCGGTCGAAAGCGACGGCCAGCCGCATCTGGAAGTGCATTTGCTTAATTATCAAGGCGACCTTTATGGCCGTCTGCTGCGCGTGACCTTTCATCGTAAGCTGCGTGACGAGCAGCGCTTTGCCTCGCTGGAGGCGCTCAAGACGGCGATCGACGCAGATATCGCCGCGGCTCGCGAATACTGGCGGGCTTCACCCTTTACCACGAGTCAGGACTGAAATGACCGATTACAAAGCGACCCTCAATCTGCCGTCCACGGCGTTTCCGATGAAGGCCGGTCTGCCACAGCGCGAGCCGGAGACCCTGCAGCGCTGGAACAGCATCGACCTGTACGGGAAGCTGCGGCAGATTGGCGAGGGTCGCCCGAAGTTCGTCCTGCATGATGGCCCTCCGTATGCAAACGGCAGCATTCACATCGGCCACGCGGTAAACAAGGTCATCAAGGACTTCATTGTTCGCTCCAAGACCCTGGCCGGTTTCGACGCGCCCTACGTGCCGGGATGGGACTGTCATGGTTTGCCCATCGAGCACAAGGTTGAGATCACCTACGGCAAGAACCAGCCGGCCGACCTGACGCGCGAGCGCTGCCGTGCCTACGCGGCCGAGCAGATCGAAGGGCAGAAGGCTGACTTCATCCGCCTCGGCGTACTGGGCGAGTGGGACAATCCCTACCGCACCATGGACTTTGCGAACGAAGCCGGGGAAATCCGCGCGCTGGCGAAAATGGTCGAAGGTGGATTCGTCTTCAAGGGCCTGAAGCCGGTGAACTGGTGCTTTGATTGCGGTTCGGCGCTGGCCGAGGCGGAAGTCGAATACCAGGACAAGAAGTCCGATGCCATCGACGTAGCCTTCCAGGTGGAGGACGCGGATAAGCTGGCGGCTGCGTTTGGTGTCGGAGCACTGGCCAAACCGACCAGCATCGTGATCTGGACCACCACGCCTTGGACCATCCCGGCGAACCAGGCGCTCAACGTACATCCCGACTTCGTCTATGCCTTGGTCGATACCGGCGACAAGCTGCTCGTTCTCGCCGAAGAGTTGGTTGAGTCCTGTCTGCAGCGCTATGACCTGCAGGGTCAGGTCATCGCACGCTGCCAGGGCAGCGAACTGGAGCTCATCCGCTTCCGCCACCCATTCTATGAGCGCTTCGCGCCGGTCTATCTGGCCGATTACGTAGAAACCGGTGCAGGAACCGGTATCGTCCATTCGGCACCTGCTTACGGTGAAGACGACTTCCGCTCCTGCAAGCATTACGGCATGGAGAATGATGACATTCTCAGCCCCGTTCAGAGCCACGGCGTATACGTATCGGACCTGCCATTCTTTGGCGGGCAGTTCATCTGGAAGGCCAACCCGGCCATCGTCGAGAAGCTGGAAGAAGTCGGCGCGCTGCTCAAGCACGAGTCGATCCAGCACAGCTATATGCATTGCTGGCGGCACAAGACGCCGCTGATCTACCGTGCGACGGCGCAGTGGTTCGTTGGCATGGATAAAGTGGCGCATGACGGCAGCTCGCTGCGTCGTCGCGCGTTGGATGCCATTGAGCAGACTGAGTTTGTTCCGGCCTGGGGCCAGGCGCGGTTGCACGGCATGATCGCCGGCCGTCCGGACTGGTGTATCTCCCGTCAACGGACATGGGGCGTGCCGATCCCGTTCTTCCTGCACAAGGAAAGCGGCGAGCTGCATCCGCGAACCGTGGAGCTGATGGAAGCCGTCGCGCAACGCGTCGAGCAGGGAGGCATCGAGGCTTGGTCGAAGCTGGATGCCGCCGAGCTGCTGGGCGACGAAGCAGCGCAGTACGAGAAGATCAGCGACACCCTGGACGTCTGGTTCGATTCCGGCACTACCCATTGGCATGTGATGCGCGGTTCGCATCCTATGGGCCACGAGAGCGGCCCTCGCGCGGATCTGTATCTGGAAGGCTCCGACCAGCACCGTGGATGGTTCCACTCCTCGTTGCTAACCGGCTCGGCTATCGACGGGCACGCACCGTACAAAGGGTTGCTGACGCATGGTTTCGTGGTCGACGAGAACGGCCGCAAGATGTCCAAGTCGCTGGGTAACGTCGTTGCGCCTCAAGAAGTCACTGACAGTCTGGGCGCAGACATCCTCCGTCTCTGGGTGGCCTCGACCGATTACTCCGGTGAAATGGCTGTCTCCAAGGTGATCCTGCAGCGCAGCGCAGACTCCTATCGCCGTATCCGTAACACTGCGCGCTTCCTGCTCTCCAACCTTGACGGTTTCGATCCGGCGCAGCATCAGGTTCCGGCCGACCAACTGATCGCCCTCGACCGCTGGGCTATCGATCGTGCCTTGCTGCTGCAGCGGGAAATCGAAGAGGCCTATGGCACCTACAAGTTCTGGAACGTCTACCAGAAAGTGCATAACTTCTGCGTACAGGAGCTGGGCGGCTTCTACCTCGACATCATCAAGGATCGTCAGTACACCACCGGTGCCGACAGCCTGCCGCGCCGCTCCTGCCAGACCGCGCTTTACCACATTGCAGAAGCACTGGTGCGCTGGATCGCGCCGATTCTGTCGTTTACGGCTGATGAAATCTGGCAGTATTTGCCGGGCGAGCGCAACGAATCGGTGATGCTCAACACCTGGTACGAGGGGCTCGCTGAGCTGCCTGCCAGCGTCGAACTGGGTCGCGAGTTCTGGGAAAAGGTCATGGCCGTCAAAGCGGCGGTGAACAAGGAGCTGGAAGCCCAGCGGGCCGCGAAGACCATCGGTGGCAATCTACAGGCCGAGGTCACCTTGTACGCCGAAGACGCGCTGGTTTCCGACCTGGCGAAACTGGGCGGTGAACTGCGCTTCGTCCTCATCACCTCTGCAGTGAACGTGGCGCCTCTAGCCGACGCACCGGCCGAAGCCGTGCAAAGCGAACTACCGGGGCTGAAGCTGCAGATCAGCAAGACTGGCCATGCCAAGTGTGGTCGCTGCTGGCATCACCTGCCCGACGTCGGTACCCACCCGGCGCATCCGGAGATCTGCGGTCGCTGCGTTGAGAACATCGAAGGCGCAGGCGAGGTTCGCCACTATGCGTGACCGCGCACCCGTCTGCACGGGCCAGCTTGCTGAGGATCGCGGCTTGATGATTGTCGTAGGATGGGCTGGGCTGCACTTGCGCGAGGCGCGCCCTCGCAACGAATGCTCTGTAACAGGACAGCGGCAGAGCTACTTTAGCCCCGTAGGGTGGGCTTCAGCCCACCGGCATCTTTCTTCGAGGGCAGCAGCATGACCGCCCGCTTTGGCAAGCTCGCCTGGCTCGGGCTAAGCGTGCTGGTGATTGCACTGGATCAAGCTACCAAGCACTACTTCGAGGCCAACTTCAGCCTGTATCAGAAGGTCGAAGTGATCCCTGACTATTTCGCTTGGACGCTGGCCTACAACACGGGCGCTGCTTTCAGCTTTCTCGCCGATCATTCCGGCTGGCAGCGTTGGCTATTCGCATTGATCGCCATCGGCGTCAGCGCCGTGCTGGTGGTCTGGATGAAGCGTTTGAAAACCGGCGAGACCTGGCTTGCCGTAGCCTTGGCGCTGGTCCTGGGGGGCGCCGTAGGCAATCTTTACGATCGAGTCGTACTTGGACATGTCGTCGATTTCATCTTGGTGCATTGGCAGAACCGCTGGTACTTCCCGGCATTCAATATCGCCGACAGCGCTATCACCATTGGCGCTGTGATGCTGGCGCTGGATATGTTCCGTAGCAGTAAAACGGGAGAAACGGTAAATGACTGAACAGCGCATCGGGCCGGACATGCAGGTGACCCTACATTTCGCGCTCAGTATGGAAAACGGCGAGCAGGTCGACACGACCTTCGATAAACAGCCGGCTACCTTTAAAGTGGGCGACGGTAACCTGCTTCCCGGTTTTGAACAGCAGTTGTTCGGGCTCAAGGCGGGTGACAAGCGCACCTTTCAGATTGCCCCGGAACAGGGCTTCGGCCAGCACAACCCGCAGAACGTGCAAACCATGCCGCGCAATCAGTTCGAAGGCATGGAGCTGTCCGAAGGGCTATTGGTGATTTTCAACGATGCAGCCAAGACGGAGCTGCCGGGGATCGTCAAAGCTTTCGATGATCGTCAGGTAACCGTGGACTTCAACCATCCGCTGGCCGGCAAATCGCTGACATTCGACGTGGAAATATTCGAGGTTAAGCCGGTCTGAGTATCGGCTGGCTAATCAAGCTGCTCTGCAGACCAAAGTCCTTGGTTAGGCGTGTTAACCACCGCCCGCGTGCTGGTACCGGTTTCGCTTCTTGCTCCTGACCAAGCAGTACACTCCACAACTCACCCGCCCCGAGCGTCGAGAACCCACATGCAAATCAAACTCGCCAATCCGCGTGGCTTTTGTGCCGGTGTCGACCGCGCCATTGAAATCGTTAACCGTGCGCTTGAGGTGTTCGGGCCGCCGATCTACGTGCGCCACGAAGTCGTGCATAACAAGTTTGTGGTGGAGGACCTGCGCGAGCGTGGCGCTATCTTCGTCGATGAGCTGGACCAGGTGCCGGACGGCTTCATCGTCATCTTCAGCGCTCATGGCGTGTCCCAGGCCGTGCGGATGGAAGGCGAACGGCGCGGCCTCAAGATATTTGACGCTACTTGCCCATTGGTGACCAAGGTCCATTTGGAAGTGACCAAGTACAGCCGGGAAGGGCGCGAATGCATCCTTATCGGCCATGCAGGCCACCCGGAAGTAGAAGGCACCATGGGGCAGTACGATACGGCCAATGGCGGCTCGATCTATCTGGTGGAAGACGAAAAGGATGTTGCTGAATTGCAAGTACGCAACCCGGAAGCCCTGGCGTTCGTCACCCAAACAACTCTGTCGATGGACGACACCAGCCGTGTAATCGACGCTTTGCGCACACGCTTCCCGAGTATCGGTGGCCCGCGTAAAGATGACATCTGCTACGCCACCCAGAATCGTCAGGATGCGGTCAAGCAGCTCGCGGCTGAGTGCGACTTGGTATTGGTCGTGGGCAGCCCGAACAGTTCGAACTCCAATCGTTTGCGCGAGCTGGCGGAGCGGATGAGCACGCCGGCTTATCTCATCGACGGCGCGGAAGATCTCAGGCGCGAATGGTTTGAGAACGTCGATCGGATCGGTATCACCGCCGGCGCTTCAGCGCCAGAAGTGCTGGTGCTTGGCGTGATCGAGCGGCTCCGCGAGTGGGGCGCTACGGGCATGGATGAGCTGGATGGCCGGCCGGAGAACGTGACGTTCTCGATGCCTAAAGAGTTGCGGTTAAAGGCAGTGTGACCGAGCTGGCGCTTTTTCTTAGCGGCAGTTCGTCAGCTCCTGCCGCAGCCGGCCGCCGCTGCTTAGCACCAGCTTTATGCCCTGCGAGTTTCCAGTCGCGTGACAAAGCGTCAGGGTTCCAGCTTGAAAGGCGCCGCTATATAGTCGGGCGGTGCCGTCGGGCATATAGCGGATGTAGTTGCTAACTGGCGTATTTCCACTAAGGGTAATGTCCCCCTCCGGCCCGGCCTGCTGGCGGATGACAATGTCCGAGGTGTCAAGCGTACCGTTGCCATCAAGGTCGACCATCGCGGTCCAGCCATTGGACCAGTCACCGTTGCGTTGTAACAGCGTTACTGCGCGGTTGCGATAGACCGCTTCCTGCCGGGTCATCTTTATTGCGCTCACTAATTTCATCCGGGCCGCATCAAGAGCCTGTTTATGCAGCATCTGGTCGAAGCTCGGCACAGCCAGGCCGAGGACAACGGAAATAATGACGAGCGCCACCATGCACTCAATAAGCGTGTACCCCTGTTGTTTCATATGGCTTTCTGCCGTGTGATTTTGTTCTCAATTATTCATGTCGCCGGCCCGCTAAGCTGCCAACCATCGCCCCGAGAGGCCATCTCGTCTCCTTGCGAGTGTCATGCTGATCGGCGGCGGTTAGGCTTAAGCCGTCGATGAAGGATATCGGAATGAAGTTCTTGAGAGGATTTACGCTGCTCGAATTGATGATCGCGATCGCAATTTTAGGAATTGCGTTAGGCATTGCTGTTCCGGGTTTCACTGATCTGCTGCGATCCTACCGGGCCCAGAGCCAGAGTTCCGAAATCACCCGAACGGTGGCGCTTGCCCGTAGCGAGGCCATCAAGCGCGGCGGCAACGTTTATGTAACCGCGTTGACTGACGGTGATAACTGGGAGGCTGGTTGGCGTGTCTGGCACGACGCCGACAGTAATGGCATTTATGCGGCAGCCGAGCTGATTCGCGCGTTCGGCCCGCTGGCTGGAAATGGCGTTTCCCTTGAGGGCAAAAGCTACACAACTGTCGGCGGTGTCGTCACGCCGGGCAGCGCCTCCGAACAGTTTCGCTTTACCGCGCAAGGATTGCAGCAGGGCGTACCGCCAGGACAGGGCCTCCTGTTTGCGTTCAGCATGGGCGACAACTTTTGCCCGCTCGCAAGGGATATGCAGATCAACCATATAGGGCGCGTGTCCACCGCTCGCAAGGATTGTGACGATGACGACTAGTAAGGGATTGCATCGGCGAGCTGCTGGCTTCAGCCTGATCGAAGTGCTTGTCTCGATGCTGGTGCTGGGCATCGGTATTCTGGGCATGGCTGCGCTGCAGCTCAATTCGATGAAGTTCAATCAGACGGCGGCAGTTCGCACCCAGGCGACATTTTTAGCCTACGACATGTCGGACCGCCTGCGTGCCAACCGAGCGGACGCCCGGGGTGGCTCCTACGACACGGACCTCGATGACGCCGCTCCGGCGGGCGCGAACATCACTGCAACTGATCTGCGGCAGTGGAAAGCCGCGCTGGGTACCCAGCTTCCGGCCGGGTCCGGGTCCATCGAGCGCAGCGGCAACGTGATCTCGATTACGGTGCAGTGGAGCGAAGGACGCATCGGCGAAAGCGAAACCCAGCAGTTCGTATTCGAGACGCAGCTATGAGTGGACCTACCTTTCACCGTTCGCGAGGCATTGGCCTGATAGAGCTGCTGATTGCCCTTGCGCTGGGCCTGATCATCAGCGCCGCCGTAATGCAGGTATTCCTCACTAGTCGCACAACGTATCGGATGCAGGAGGCGATGGCCCGCGTACAGGAGAACGGCCGATTCGCTGTGGGCTACATGGCGAACGATATCCGTATGGCTGGGTATATGGGATGCGGCAATCTGGGCAGCATCACCGTGAATGACATTATCGACCCGGCCGATGTGCCGGCTGGGTTCGACTTCGACATTAGCCAGGAGGCCGTAATTGAAGGGCACGATGCGGTTGCCGCCGTCAATGGCTGGGGCGCCAAGGTTGGAACCGATGTGATTGAGATCCGGCGTGCGGCCAGTACCGGCGTGACGCTGACCGGCAACATGAGTGCCGACAACGCGCAAATTCACGTGACCAACAATGCGCCCGGTTTCGATGCCGGCGATGCGCTGTTTATCACCGACTGCACGACTGCCGATCTTTTTCGAGCCACTACTGTTTCAAATGGCGGCGGTTCGACAATCAATATCGCACATGCAAACAACATAAACATAGATAACCGGCTGAGTAAGCCGTACGGTGAAGAGGCGGAGGTGCTGGCATTCGAATACAGCGTCTTCTTCGTTCGCAATACAGGCCGTACGACGCCAAATGGCACCGCCATTCCGTCTCTTTACGTAGAGACGATGCGTGCAGGGAGCGGAGCGACTACCGAAGTGCAGGAGCTCATCGAGGGGGTCGAGGATATGCAGCTCGAATACGGTGTCGACACCTCCGGCAATCGGGCTGCCAACGAATACAGGCCCGCCGATGAAGTCGCCGACTGGTCGCGCGTGGTCAGCATCCGGATGAATCTGCTGATGCGCAGCACCGAGGAGAACGTTGCTCCCGCGTCTGGCGAGGCAAGCCAGATTCTCACCTATAACGGCAGCGCGGTTGCCGCGGATGGATTCCTCAGGCAGGTGTTCAGCTCCGTGGTCACCGTGCGCAACCGGGTTCCCTAGTCATGGTCGGATCAATCATGCGTGTATCGAAATCTCAGCGTGGTTCGGCCCTGCTGGTCAGCCTCGTGTTTCTTCTGTTGCTAACCATGATCGGCATCAGTTCGATCCAAGATTCGATCCTTCAGGAGCGGATGGCGGGTAACAACCGCGACCGCGAAGTCGCCTTCCAGGCGGCGGAGGCCGGGCTGCGGACGGCCGAGCGTTACCTGCAGGGTGCCGTGGTCGGGCCCTTCGAGACCAATGCCAGTGGTTTGTTTACGGCCGGTAGTGTCTCCGTGCCGGATTGGGCCATGAGCGGCAGCACCAACTGGCTCGCTTTGCCGGCCGACACCCTTGCCGGTGTCGACAGCCAGCCCCAGTACATCATCGAGGAAGTCACCCAGACAGGTATGTTCGGCCTGGGCGCGGATGAACCGGAGGAGTCCATCTCTTCCTATCGAGTGACCAGCCGTGGCTACGGGGCCAGCCCCGACGCTCGCGTCGTGTTGCAATCAACCTACCGTAGATAACGGCTTGGCAGGGAGCGAAAAATGCCGGTAACCAGCAAAAGTAAAGTTCGTGTTGGCGTGTTCATAGCTGCGCTCACAGTCGTTAGCGGTTCGGTACAAGCCGCGATCGATATCGCCCAGACACCACTTTTTATCAATGCAGCGGTGCCGCCACTGAACATGCTGGTGATGGGGCGTGACCACACGCTGTATTACGAGGCCTATAACGACGCTTCGGACCTTGACGGTGATGGTTTGCTCGATACCCGGTTTAAGCCGGACGACATTGACTACTACGGCTATTTCGACTCGGCCAAGTGTTACCAATACGTCGAAGGCGATACCCGTTTCGAGCCGGTTGGCGCCACGAGCAACAGCCGGTTCGATGGCAGTTGCAGCGGTAATTGGAGTGGTAACTTCCTCAATTACGCGACCATGTCCCGCATCGATGCGCTCCGTAAGGTGCTTTATGGCGGCAAGCGCGTCGTTGATACTCACACGGGCGCTGGTGCAGGCGTGACCGTGCTCGAACGCAGCGCGATTCCGCAAGACGGGCATAGTTGGGGAAAGGAGTACACCAGCGTCGCGGTCGATGGGTATGACATCTCGAATTACACGCCGCTGGCCGTCCCTCAGGCTGGTACGCGTCATCTTTTCGCTAACGTGACCATCGGGGCTTCACCTGCAACCAGCGGCAATGACCCCCTGTTGCGCGTGCTGCGCAACTCACGATTCCGAATCTGGGAGTGGGTTTCCATCGAAGCCCCGGTGGCCGGTGATCGTTGCGAGCATGGTAGTAGCGGGCCGACCTGTGTGTATGGCGCCGGGGTAGATACCAACCATCCAAGTTCCAGCCTTGAATTTGCGGATCTGATCAAACGGATGGAGGGCAATGTACTCATTGACGGTGTTGCCCGGACCCGTATCAACAAGACAGCAAACGGAGCGGGAGCGCTTGCCGACAGCGGGACTACCGCAGGAAATGCTGACAATTATGTGTCCGTGTTAAAGGGTACTATCAAGGTACCAATCAGCGGACTCTACCAGTTCGCCGTCAACGGTGACGATGCAGTCGAGGTGCTGATTGATGGCCAGTTGGTCGTTGGTTGGTATGGTGGCCACGGTACGGGCAACTTTGCCGATCATGCTGGCTCCATCACGCTGACGGCCGGTGCTCACAATATCGAGTATCGCCATGAGGAGGTTGGCGGTGGCGATAGCTATAGCCTTGGTTGGTGGAACGGAGCGGCCTGGGAGGTGGTGCCGGCATCTTGGTTCGAAGACCTCAAGCTCTGGGCCTATGGCCGTAGCGTACCGGCTTCCACCCGAGACGATCCGGACTATGTTATACGGGTTCAGGTCTGCGCGACCGGCCTGCTGGAAGACAACTGCCAAAGCTACACACGTGTTGATGACGGCATAAGCCACGTCACCCACAAGCCGGAAGGCCTCTTACAGGAGTTCGGCTCAGCCGCTGACGAAACCTCGGTGGCTCGGATGAAATTCGGCCTGCTTACCGGAAGTTATCGCAACAACCTTAGAGGTGGCGTACTGCGGCGCACGGTCGGTGACATCAGCGACGAGCTTGACCCTGAAACGGGTGTGTTTGACGATCGCGTCGTTGGCGTCATTGAAACCATTAATCGCTTGGGGTTCATGGGCTACAACGGATCCCAGCATGGCTCCAACGGCAACAGCGGCGGGTGTGGCCTGATCACCAACCGGGCTATCAGCAACAATGAATGCAACATGTGGGGCAATCCGGTCGCCGAAATGATGTACGAAACCCTGCGCTATTTTGCTGGGGCGAGTTCGGCGACATCGGCTTTTTCGAGCAATGTCAGCTCCAACAGTTACGAAACCGGGCTCGAGCTGCCGTTGGCGACCTGGGACAACCCCTATGTCGGCCAGGGCGCGTATAGCTGCGCTGCGCCGGTCCAGACGATAATCAGCGACATTAATCCCTCCTATGACACCGATGACCTGCCCGGCACGGCGTTCGGTGATGGCCTGACAGCGTCTCCTTCACGCCTGTCGTCACTCAATGTGGCGAACGAGGGGCAAACGATCTGGAACGGTGAGTTTGGCTCGGGTTTCAGCCGCCAGCATTTCATTGGCCAGTCGGCTGCGGTCAGCGACGGCGCTCCAACGGCAAAAACCGTGACTTCGTTCGGCAATATTCGAGGCCTCGCTCCGGCCGAACCGACCAAGATGGGCGGCTACTACTCAGCCGGCCTGGCTTATTACGGTTTGCGCAACGACCTCAGCGCTGCCACAGGCGACCAGAAGTTGAGCAGTTATGTTGTGGCACTTGCCTCCCCCCTTCCGCAGTTCCGTATTCCTGTAGGCGACCACTTCATCACGCTGGTACCTTTCGGCAAGTCCGTTGGCAGTGGGTCGACGCCATACAGTGCGTATTACCCGACCAATACCATTGTTGATTTCTATGTCGAGGACATCGCCGAGGATGGACGCAGCGGTACCTTCCGCATCAACTTCGAGGACGTCGAACAGGGCAACGACCACGATATGGATGCGATCGTGCGCTATGAGTACGAAGTGATCGGTGACAGCCAGTTACGGCTGGAGCTGACCTCCGAGTACGCGGCCGGTAGCGTGGTGCAGCATATGGGGTACGTCATTTCAGGTACGACCGCGGATGGGGTCTATCTCGAAGTTCGGGACGAGGACACTCCCGCTGCCAACGACGTCAGCGCTGCCTATACGCTGGATACACCTCCGAGCCGTGCAACGCCATCGGATCCGCGGGGTGCGGACGAGCTGCCTTTGCAGGCGACTCGCACTTTCACAGTCAATACCTCGAGTGGCGCCAGCACGGCCTCGCTCCTCAAGGGCCCGCTGTGGTACGCGGCCAAGTGGGGTGGTTTCAAGGACCGTAACGGCAACGGCATTCCGGACCTGCGCGAGGAGTGGACGAGTGCCGCCGCCGGTGAGTCCGATCCCGATCCAGACAACTATTACCTGGTTACCAACGCGCTAGGCTTGCGTGATCAACTGACCAGCGCCTTCAACAATATCCTCATCCAGACATCTTCGGCTTCGGCGGTTGCGACCAACTCTACGCGATTGGATACCGGAACCCAGATTTTCCAGGCGCGCTTCAATAGCGAGTTCTGGTCCGGTGAGCTGCGTGCGCTCAACGTCAACGCCAATGGGTCTATTGGCTCGACCGCCTGGGAAGCCTCCGAGCTGATTCCGGCCGAAAACGACCGGACGATCGCGACCTGGGACCACGCCGCCGAAGAGGCTGTAGAGTTCGAGTGGGGCGAGCTTAGCGAGACTTATCAGACCGCGGTGGGTAGTGAGGCATTGATCAACTATCTGCGTGGCGACACCGCGGGAGAGGAGCGCAACGGCGGCAGCTTCCGTGACCGTCCTTCCGGCCTGCTGGGTGACATCGTCAACTCAGACCCGGTATTCGTTGGCAATCAAGACTACGGTTTCAGCCGCCTGCCAATCGGTGAGCCGGAGCGGCCGGCGGCCGACAGTAACCCCTATCGCACCTTCAAATCTGGCATCAGTCGCAAGGCGATGGTCTATGCAGGCGCCAACGACGGCATGTTGCATGGATTCTGCGCAGGAGGCTGCGGCAGCGCGAGCCCGGGGCAGGAAATTCTTGCTTATATACCTGGCGCCCTTGCCAACGGGCTCAGCCAGTTAGCCAATCCCGCCTACCAGCATCGCTACTATGTGGATGGTTCGGCACGGGTGGTGGATGCCTACCTTGGCACCGGAAGCGCTGCCGGCTGGGCCACCGTGCTGTTGGGCAGCCTGGGAGCTGGCGGGCGTTCGGTGTTCGCCCTGGATGTAACCGATCCTGATAGTTTCGGGCCGAACAAGGTCTTGTGGGAGTTTCCGAATGCCGATACTCCGGAAGCGGACAGTGTAGAGGTTGGGCAGGGCATCACCCAGCCGACCATCGCTCGTCTCGCCGCTAATGACAAATGGGTCGCCATCTTCGGCAATGGCTATAACAGCCAGAGTGGCCAGGCTGCTCTGTTCATCGTCGACCTTAATTCCGGTGAGCTGCTCAAACGAATCCCCATCGGCGTAGCCGGGGACAACGGCTTGTCGGTGGTGTTTCCGGCCGACCTGAATGCCGATGGAATTACGGATTACGTTTACGCGGGTGACATGAAGGGGAACGTCTGGCGATTCGACCTCAACGGATCAACTCAGGCCTCGTGGGCGGCTGGGCTGTCCGGCAAACCGATCTTTACAACTCAGGCCAGTCAGCCGATCACCACCCGACTCGTCGCCGGCAATCACCCCAGCGGTGGTGTGATGCTCTATTTCGGCACGGGCCGCTACCTGGGCGACACCGACCGGATCGTCGGGGACGAACCGCCGGTCCAGTCGTTCTACGGTGTGTGGGACCACGATGTGCACACCTCGGTCAACATGAACAGAAAGACCCAGCTCGTGGCACTTAGCGATTTGCAGCAGCAGACGATTGTCTACGAGTCCTCGTCGGCCACCACCCGCTCTGGTTCAGCTGCTCATTTTGCGGTGCGTGTCATGTCTGACTCCACGTTTGAATACGGCACTAATGGCGGCAGCCGCAAGCAAGGTTGGTATTTGAATCTGGTGTACCCCACCGGGACCACGGGAGACGGCGAGCGGGTCACGTCTGCCGCAACATTGCGCGGTGGCAAAATCATCTTCGCCACCAGTGTTCCCTCCGGCGACGCGTGCGCCTATGGAGGAAACAGTTGGCTGATGGAGGTCGACGCAATGTCCGGTGGTCGCCTCGAAGGCTCGGTGTTCGATGTGAACAACGACGGCGTGATAAATGACGACGATTTCGCCGAGTGGGGTGATGATGGCGAAAATCAAGGCAGCGTCGGCGGCAAGGGCTTTGAGGAGCTGATCCGCAACCCAGGGATTATTTCGGGTGGCGAAGTCGAGTACAAATACACCTCCGGCTCCAGCGGCAACATTGGCGTGACGTTGGAAGATGCAGGCACGGCCGCCACTGGTCGACAATCTTGGAGACAGTTGCAATGACAGGAGCACGTCACCGCGCTACTAGGCAATTCGGGTTTACCCTCATCGAACTTATGATTGTGATTGCCATCATGGGTATCCTCGCTGCGATTGCCTTGCCGGCATATCAGGAATATTTGCGTAAAGGAAAGCGCGCAGAGGTCAAGGCCACGCTCCTTGAAGCAGCGCAAGCGCTTGAGCGGCACTACTCGCTAAACAGCACGTATCTGAACGCAGATGATTCTGGGCTGGCTGCAGTATTCCCTACCCAATCCCCGCAAAGCGGAAGCGCAAATTACACCATAGCTGCGGAAGGAACTCCGACTCGCTCAACCTACGTTTTGAGGGCTACCCGTGCTGGAAGCATGGCTGGAGACCTCTGCGGCGATTTTCAGATTGACCACGCCAACAACCAGACGCTCAATCAGACAGGTATTCAGAACCCGATGTCGCTGGAAGCGTGCTGGTGACCTTAACTGAAGTGTTTTATAACCTCGCCATTTGAAATAGGTGAGTAACGGTTTATGAATGTCTTGGTCATCGGAGCTGGAGCGATAGGGCTCCAGTCTGCTTTTTTGCTAGCACAGGCTGGTTGTAAGGTCATGGTAATTGATCAATCCGCGGCCGGCCAGGAAGCCTCCTGGGCAGGCGGAGGTATCGTTTCTCCTCTTTATCCTTGGCGTTACGGCCCGGCGATAACGGCGCTAGCACACTGGTCACAGGACTACTACCCCAAGCTCGGTGAGACGCTGTTACAGCAGAGCGGGGTCGATCCGGAGGTTCACGAGACGGGTCTCTACTGGTTGGACTTGAAAGACGAGGATCAGGCCCTAGCCTGGGCACACCGCCATGGTCGGCCGCTGCACCCGGTAGACATGGAGCAGGTACACACCGCTGTGCCCTCGCTTGGCGAAGGTTTCTCCAGCGCGGTTTACATGCCAGGCGTCGCCAATGTCCGTAATCCTCGTTTATTGCAGGCGCTGCGTGCAGCTTTGGCGAAGCTGCCCAATGTCACGATCATCGAACATTGCCCTGTAAGCGGTTTCATTAATGACGGAGCGCGAGTCGTCGGCGTGCAAACGGCGCAGGGTGAGATGCGTGCCGAGCAGGTTGTCGTTGCGGCGGGCGCCTGGAGTGGGCGGCTGCTTGCAACGCTGGGGCTCGAGCTGCCGGTCAAGCCCATGAAGGGCCAGATGATCTTGTTCAAGTGCGCCGAAAATTTCCTGCCGAGCATGGTGCTGGCCAAGCGGCGTTATGCGATTCCGCGGCGTGACGGTCACATTCTCGTGGGCAGTACTTTGGAGGATGTCGGTTTCGACAAGACGCCAACCGAAGATGCCCTGGAAAGCCTCCGAGAGACGGCCATTGAGCTGCTTCCTGGGCTGGCTGATGCAACAGTGGTCAAGCATTGGGCGGGTCTGCGTCCTGCTTCGCCTGAGGGCATTCCTTATATAGGGCCGGTGCCAGGCCACGAGGGGCTTTGGCTCAACTGCGGACATTTCCGAAACGGCCTGGTATTGGCGCCTGCTTCATGCCAGCTATTGACGGATCTGATGCTGGATCGATCGCCTTGCATTGATCCTGAGCCGTACGCTCCTGCTGGTCGACTCTGATTCTGATACTGCCAAGGACCTCGAGCGCACGGTGTATCGATGACCAACGCGGCGCTGGTTTTGGGTTTGATTGTCGGGCGCGTCGTTTCGTTGAACCGTCATGTCCGGCACCAATACCCTTGGGCTGAGGCGCGTCGGCATTCGCCGCGGATCGGACCGTACACAACGTCTGCCGTTACGCATGCGTAACCGATGGTCAAAAGGCAGAGCGGCGGGTCTTTCAGCAGCTTGAACGCAGCATTTCATCACTCAGTGCGGTGCTGTCGTGCTATTCGGCGGCGTTTGCAGCAAAGCGCTGCGCAGCCCTTCGAGTGCGCGGGTTTTGCTGTTAAATTGGACGGCTTTATGGCGCTGAGCCTTGTCGCGCCGATTTCTGTCTTCAAGAGGTTGTGTGTGGCCAAGAAAACCACGTCCCTTTCAGGCCTTGGCGGTCTGGTCTTTTCCACCGACACGGGGCGCCACTGCCCAGATTGCAGCCAACCGCTGGACGCCTGCATCTGCAAGCAACTGCTGATTCCCGCGGGTGATGGCATCGCTCGTGTTCGCCGGGAAAGCAAAGGGCGGGGCGGCAAGACGGTAACGACCATATCCGGCGTTCCCCTCGCTGAAGCTGAACTCAAGGAACTGGCCAGTGCGCTAAAGCGCCGCTGCGGTACCGGCGGCGCGCTCAAAGAAGGCGTGATCGAGATCCAGGGCGACCATGTTCAATTGCTTATCGACGAACTGATCAAGCGCGGATTCAAGGCTAAGAAGTCGGGCGGTTGACCGCTCGACCTGATCAATCCGGCGCGTGCGCTTATTTCCGGGCACGCCGGCTGTCCAAGCTCGGACAGCCCTGTTGTCGCACCAGCTCGACAGACTCATCCCATTTCGCAGGAGGCCTAGATGCCTGTAAGACGCACACGTAAAGATGACGGCAGCCAATGGACCGCAGCGGATAGCCGTAGCGTCTACGGTATTCGCCACTGGGGTGCAGGATATTTTTCGATCAGTGACGACGGTCATGTCGAGGTGCGCCCGCAGGGTCCCAATGGTGCGGCGGTTGAATTCACCGGGCTGATTGAGCAGCTACGCGACGCTGGGTTGACCCTGCCGCTGCTGGTGCGCTTCCCGGACATTCTTCAGGACCGAGTGCGTCATTTGACCGGTGCCTTCGATGCCAATATCGAGCGCCTGGAATACCAGAGCAAGTACACCGCGCTGTACCCGATCAAGGTCAACCAGCAAGAGGCGGTGATCGAGAACATCATCGCCACGCAGAATGTTTCGATCGGCCTCGAAGCGGGCTCTAAACCGGAACTGATGGCCGTGCTGGCGCTGGCGCCGAAGGGTGGCACCATCGTCTGCAACGGCTACAAGGACCGCGAATTCATCCGCCTGGCGTTGATGGGGCAGAAGCTTGGCCACAACGTCTTCATCGTCATCGAGAAGATGTCGGAAGTGGGCATGGTCATCGAGGAAGCGGCCGAGCTGAAGGTGATCCCGCAGGTTGGCTTGCGCGTGCGGCTTTCGTCGCTGGCTTCGAGCAAGTGGGCTGACACGGGGGGTGAGAAGTCCAAGTTCGGCCTGTCCGCCGCGCAGTTGCTCACCGTCATCGAGCGTTTCCGCGCGGCGGGCGTCGAGCAGGGCGTGCGGCTGCTGCACTTCCACATGGGCTCGCAGATTGCCAACCTGGCGGACTATCGTGACGGCTTCCGCGAAGCCATCCGTTATTACGCCGAGCTGCGCGCGCTCGGGTTGCCGGTCGATCATATCGATGTGGGTGGCGGCCTCGGTGTCGACTACGACGGCACGCACTCGCGCAATGCCAGTTCGATCAACTACGACATCGATGAATACGCCGGCACCGTGGTCGGGATGCTCAAGGAGTTCTGCGATCGGCAGGAACTGCCGCACCCGCACATCTTCTCCGAAAGCGGCCGGGCCATGACCGCGCATCACGCCGTGCTGGTGATGCAGGTGACGGACTTCGAGCGCCACAACGACGAAGCGCCGACCATCGAGAACTACGACGAGCTGCCAGAGATCGTCCAGGCGCTGGCCGATCTGCTCGGTCCAACCGATCCTGAAATGGTTACCGAGACCTATTGGCGCGCCACTCACTACATGAGCGAGGCCGCGGCGCAATACGCGTCCGGCAAGCTTAGCCTGGCGCAAAAGGCGCTGGCCGAGCAGAGCTACTTCGCCATCTGTCGCCGACTGTACAACCAGCTCAAGGCGCGCCAGCGTTCACACCGCGCGGTGCTCGATGAGCTCAACGACAAATTGGCCGACAAGTACATCTGCAACTTCTCGGTATTCCAGAGCTTGCCGGACACCTGGGCGATCGACCAGATCCTGCCGATCGTGCCGCTGCAGCGTCTGAGCGAGGAACCGGTGCGCCGCGCGGTGCTGCAGGACCTGACCTGCGACTCTGACGGCAAGATCAAGCATTACGTGGATGAGCAGAGCATCGAGAACAGCATGCCGGTGCATGAGATCCAGGCAGGAGAGGAATACTTCCTCGGGGTGTTCCTGGTAGGGGCCTACCAGGAAATTCTCGGCGACATGCACAACCTGTTCGGCGATACCGATTCGGTCAACGTCTATCAGCGCGAGGATGGCACCTTCTACCACGCCGGCATCGAGACCCATGACACCATCGAAGACATGTTGCGCTACGTGCACCTGTCGCCCGAAGAGCTGATGACCTACTACCGCGACAAGGTCTCCAGTGCGCGGCTCAGCGCCAAGGAACGCACCCAGTACATCGATGCGTTGCGGCTGGGGCTGACGCGTTCTTCCTACCTGACGCCCTGATTCAGTATCTATGCTGGCATCGGGAGCAATCGAGCACCGATCGCCAGCAAGCTAGCTTCTATCGGACCGTTGGGTGGATGTCGCCTTTTACATCCACCGTGGCTCCGCTCGGTGGATCGATGAAGCGCGATCCACCCTACGGACTGCATTCGCCGCGGGGCGCCTCCCACCGGAGCGCGCGGTGTGGTTTTTTTGCTTATGTGGGAGGGCCGCCCCGGCGCGAAGCTTTTCGCTTCAAACCTTTCTGACGAACTCCGACTTCAGCTTCATCGCACCGATGCCGTCGATCTTGCAGTCGATGTCGTGGTCGCCGTCAACTAGGCGGATGTTCTTGACCTTGGTGCCCACCTTGACCACCAGCGAAGAGCCCTTGACCTTGAGGTCCTTGATCACGGTGATGGTGTCGCCGTCCTGCAGCGTGTTGCCCACCGAATCCTTGATCAGCTTTTCGTCTTCACCAGAGGACTCTGCAGCATTCGCCGACCACTCGTGGGCGCACTCCGGGCAGACCAGCATCTGGCCGTCTTCATAGGTGTATTCGGAGTTGCATTGGGGGCAGGCTGGCAAAGCGCTCACGGCGGATCCTCATTGGCGGTGCGAAAAGCCGCGGATTGTATAGGGTTTTATTGGCTCGCGGGCGGGTGCGCCAGGATGGGGAGGCTTGCGAACCTAACGAGAATCGCTGGCCGCTCCGCCTGATCGAATGAAGGCGGAGATTGGCAGCCAGCTGGGCTCAGTAATCGTCTTTGAGCGCGCGGTAGCGCTCTTCCAGCTCCCGGCGAATCTGTCTGCGCTGCTGGGCCTGGGCGAAACGACGCTTCTGGTCGGGTGTTTTTGGCTCCAGCGAAGGCACTGTGGCGGGGCGGCCATCTTCACCAACCGCCACCATCGTGAAGAAACAACTATTGGTATGACGAACCGTTTTTTGTCGGATGTCTTCGGTGATTACTTTGATACCGATTTCCATTGAAGTGTTGCCGACGTAGTTGACCGAGGCGAGAAAGGTCACCAGCTCGCCAACATGCACCGGTTGGCGGAAATTCACCTGATCGACCGACAGGGTCACCACGTATTGGCCGGCATAGCGGCTGGCGCAGGCGTAGGCCACTTCGTCCAGATATTTCAACAGCGTGCCGCCATGTACGTTGCCCGAAAAGTTGGCCTTGTCCGGGGTCATCAATACGGTCATGGTCAGTTCGGCATGTCCATCAAGCATGTTGCGCGGCTCGTGCTGGCAAAAAGGGCTGCTACTTTAGTCGAATACGAGACGGCTGTGGCCCAGAAATCTGCGCCGTCAGCCGTTTTTTTTTGGGGTGGTCAATGTGGCAATAGCGCGCAGGCCGGTGTTGCCTGATCGCCCTTTGATGAACCGGGTCCAGCATGGTCGCTCGCGCCCGCCCGTTGCGGCGCGGATCGTGAAGCACTCAGATGTTGCGAACAGCTGCTCGGAGCCGGAATTCCAGTGCGGTGGTGTGCGGCTTTATTGACCTGCGCCAGTATCGCGACTGTTTTTCTCCCTATAGTCCGGAGGCTGCCATACACGCCACATCACCCCTCAGCGCCGGACTTGCCATGCGTTTATTCAGCCTTCTTCTGCTCAGTTGCCTTGTTCCTTTCGCCCATGCCAGCGAAGAGGCGATGGAGCGCTTTCAGCATGTAATGGGCGATGCGTCCCGGCGCCAGCAGGCGTATGCGGCCGGCCAAGAACGCGCGCTCTTCTGCGGTTACTGCCATGGCGAAAACGGCAACAGCAAGCGCCCGCATATTCCCAATCTGGCTTCGCAGAATCCGATCTATCTGTTCCATTCCTTCGAAAAGTTCGCCAAGGGCGAGCGCGTCGATTTTGTGATGTCGAAACTGGCGAAAAGCTTGTCGCTCGAGGATCGCGTCAACATAGCCGTCTACTTCAGTCAGCAGAAGGTCGAGCCTACTGCCGCTGCCTCGGATGCGGCGCTGGTCCAGCGTGGTGGAGCATTGTTTCAGCGCACCTGTACCGCCTGTCACGGCAGCCATGCGCAGGGCAAGGAGACCATGCCGCGATTGGCCGGTCAGCCTGATGAATACATCCGCAAGGCCCTCGGCCGTTTCCGCAGCAATGACCCGAGCCGAGCCGGTTCAGTGATGATCGGCATCGCTGGCCAGCTGTCCGAGGCGGACATAGAGGCGCTGGCCGCCTATCTGACGCAGCTGCAGCTGAGTGAACAGCAAGAGCAGCAGGCCGCCGCGCAACTGCTCGGATCAAATACGCGCTGAGCTCATCCGCAACGCCACGATTGATACACCCGCTCTCTTGCGTGCTGGTGCGCGTCGCTTATCTTGAGGCGTGAAACACCCAGAATCTGGAGCGCATTGCCAAGCGCTTGCTGGCCACCGAATGCGACCCCGACCAGCGCAACCATGCAGGCTAGACCCCAGCCATGTATGCCGCGCTGTTCCAGCGGGATGCCTTGCTTCAAGCGCTACGCGAGCGCGGGGCCGATCTCGAGGCAAGCGATCCGATGGGCAACAAGGTCGAGAGCCTGGCGCGTGGAGAAATTCGTACCCGCTGATCAATAGCTCTTGTACGGCAGGAACTTGCCCGACAGGACGACGTTGACCCGGTCGCCCTTGGGATCCGGCTGGCGTTGGATGTCCATGGAGAAATCGATGGCACTCATGATGCCGTCGCCGAATTCTTCGTGGATCAGCTCCTTGATGGTGCTGCCGTAGACGTTGACCAGCTCATACCAGCGATAAATGAGCGGATCGGTGGGCACGGAGGTGGGCAGTGACCCTTTATAGGGCACGATCTGTAGCCAGGCGACGGCTTCGTCTGGCAGCTCGAACAGCTTGCCCAGGGTTTCTGCCTGAGCCTTGTCGAAGGCCATCTGACCCAGGCAACCGGCGGTGGTCCATTCCTTGGACATGCCTATGGATTCCGCGACCTGGGTCCATTTGAGGTGCTTGCGGACCTTGGCAGAAACGATCATCTGGGTCACTTGGCTACGGCAGGAAATCATTGCGGGTTCCTCTTCGACTGGAGTGAGCGAGCCGCGTATTGCGGCCGGATGCGCACTCCGATGCAGAGGATGTGCCAGTCGGTTGCGTATCGGGCTGGCCGCGCCGTATCCATCCAACTCAATCGTATTCCGACGCCTCATGCTCGCCGAGCAAACGCCGCTGCCTTGGCGTGGCAGCGGCGATCACATCCGGGTTGAACCGCCATTGCAGGTAAGGCGAGAACTTCTGCGCCACCATGCGGCGGCCGTAATGCACCTGCAGCAGGTAGCGGCTGCGGTCGGCCGCGCGATTGCGACTGCCGGCGTGCCAGAGGTCGCTGCGAAACAGCAGCACGTCACCGGCTTCGCAGAGCACAGGCTGTGGCTCGCGACCCTGCCAGTGGATTTCACCCGTGCGTGGTTTGCGACCGGACCGGTGACTTCCGGGTATCACCAGGGTAGGGCAGAGGTCTGCATCGATCTGATCGAGATAAATATGCGCCGTGCAGACCTGCATCGGCAGCTCGAAAGCTGGATCGTGAAAGCAGTGCTCGGGCAGCTCCAAGGCCAGGTAATCGGCATGCAGTTCACCGCCAACGAAGCCCGGATGGCTGCGCCAGGCAGTCTGGCCGATGACGTGGCAATCCGTGCCGAGACAGGCTTCAGCCAACTCGATCACACCAGGAGGATCGAGCAGGGGCAGCCAGGACGGATCACGGTTAAAGACGCATTTGTAGTGATCGTCGACCAGACCCTGGTAGTCCCAGTGGATGGGTTCGAGGCGATCGATGGCCGTTCGCACAGCCTCAACCTGCGGCGGCTGCAACACCTGGCGCAGCAGAACGAAGCCCTGCTCGTGCATGGCCTGTAACTGCGCGGCGGTGCTGCGGCAGGGTGACATGGCGGTCGATTCAGTGATGTTCACCGTTATCGACAGTTTGTTGAAAGCTTGGGTTCGTATCCTGCTGGCGCTGGTGATGACCTCTCGTCGCAGCAGGCACACGGCCACAAGCGGTGAGCCCGTTTCACCCTTTCCTGTGCGAACCCTGGCGCGCAGCCACAAGCGGCGTCTGCCGGGTTCGCTTCTAGCCTCGAATGACAGCGAAGCTGCTGCTCAAGGCCGTCAAGTTTGCCTGAGTTCTAGACGCCCCCTCCGCTGACGATCCTCAACCCGCTCTGACCATTGCCTTGTCGCTGCACCTGAATCTGCACCGGGATGCGCTCATGCATCTCCGCCACGTGTGAGATCACCGCCACCTTGCGGCCCTGAGCCTGTAGCGAATCCAAGGCGTCCATGGCGATCTGCAGGGATTCCGGGTCGAGGCTGCCGAAGCCTTCGTCGATGAACAGCGATTCGATCTTGAGCTTGCTCGATGCCATCGAGGCCAGTCCCAGCGCCAAGGCCAGCGAGACGAGGAAGGTCTCTCCACCCGACAGCGAATGCACCGAGCGCAGCTCGTCGCCCATCTCCGTATCCATCACCAGTAACCCCAGCGGGCTGCCGCCGCGCTTGAGTCGATAACGCCGGGCCAGCTGGCGCAGCTGCACATTGGCGTGCTGCACCAAGAGGTCGAGGTTGTAGGCCTGGGCGATCTTGCGGAAGGCGCCGCCATCGCTGGAGCCGATCAGCGCGGCGATACGGCCCCAGCGCTGGTTTTCGCTGGTGGCCTCGGCGATCTGTTGAAGCAGTGCCTGGCTCTGGTTGCGCCGGCGGTCATCGTCGAGCAGCGCCGCGCGGGTCTCAGTGCTGCGTTGCTCGGCTGCGTTGCAGTTGATTTCCTGCTCCGCGTACTGGCGTTTCAGGGTTTCGCCATCCGGCGCATCGGGCTGCCCGGCCTGATGCGCGGCCAGCCGCTGCGTGCAGCCGTCCAGCCGTTCACGGCTGCGGGCGAGCAGTTCGGTGTTGGCGCGCAGACGTTCGCGGGCTTCGGCGAGCAATGAGTCGTCCAGTTGCAGCAACTGGGTGAGGGTCGCATCGTCTAGATCGGGATGCGCAGCGCGCCAGGCGTCAAGCTCGTCGCCTAGCGTTTTGCGTTCGGCCAGCAGTTCGTCGCGGCGCCCGGCGCAGTTCTGCTGCTCGCTGGCAAGCCGGGTCAGCTCGACGCGCGCTTCGTTGAGTTGCCGGTCAATGTCGGCCTGGTGCTGGCGAGCAGTCTGGATCGTGTTCTCCAGTTGCTGCTGCCAGGCCGCAGCGCTGGTTTGCTCGCGCAGGCTGTCGCGCAGGCTCTGACGGCAAGCCAACTCTCGGGCTTCGAGTTCACTGAGGCGGGCGGCGCAGGCCTTTTGCTGATCGAGACGATTCTGTTGCTGCAGCTGCTCACGTTCCAGTGCGCTCTGGCGCTGTTGCTGCTCCTCAGCTACCTCAGTCTGTTGGTCGATCTGCTGGCGCCGGGCCTCGACCTGGCTGTCGAGCTGCATAAACGTTTCGGCGGGTGCCTCGCGCCACCGGCTGAGCAGGGTGGCCGGCAGCAGGCTGGAGAACTCGGCCAGTTCCTCGTCCAATCGTTCCTCATCGCGGGATATGGCGTCGCGCTGGCCGGTGAGGGCCTGGGTCGTCTGAACGCAAGCGTCGCGTGCACTTTGCCAAGCGTGCTGCAGGGTTTCGCTGCGCTGCTGCAGCGCCAGCAGTTCGCGCTGGCGGGCGTTGGCTGCGGTGATCTCGTGTTTGAGCGTGGCGAGTTTCGTGTCCAGCCAGGATTGGCGTCCTGTTTCCGGCTCTTGCAGCAGCTCGGCATAGAGGGGAAGTGCGGTCAGTTGCGGCTCCAGCTTCGCCAGCTCATCGGCGATTTCCGCGTGTCGCTGCGCGTTCTGTTTGATGCCCATGGTCAGGGCGATGTGCTGGTCGCGCAGCGCCTGGAGTTTTTCATCGTGACTCTTCAGCTGCAGCTGGGCCTGCTCGGCTTCGCGCTCGTCGCCCTGGTCAAGGGCGGCGAGCAGCGCCTTGCCGTCATGCCAGGGATGCTCATGGCTGCCGCAGACGCTGCACGGCTCGCCAGGGGCCAGCGCCGCGCGCAAGGCTTCGACATTAGCGCTGCGGGCCATGCGCTGGCGCTCCAGCAGGGCCTGCACCACCTTGAGCGCCTTTTCCGCGTCATCGCGTTCCGTGCGAGCGAGTTTGCCGGCTTGCGTCAGAGCGTCGAGCTTCTGCTGCTGGCGGCGCTGCTCATGGCGCAACGTCCGCTGCTGATCTGTTAGCTGCTGATAGCGGGACCAGATCCCGACCAGGCTTTCGCCTTCGCGCTGGGCGTCGCGCCAAACCTCGAGCCCTGTGTTCAGTTGCGCGAGCTGGTCGGCCAGGCCCGTTGCGCCGCCAATCCCAGTTTGCAGTTCGTCGAGCGCCTGGCGCGCCTTCACCTGTGCAGCCTCGGCGGTCTTGGCAGCAGTTTCCAGAGCGGGGAGCTCCTGGCGGCCCTGTTGCAGGCGCGCCGCAATTTGCACGGCCTGCTGCAGGCGAGGCCGGTAGCCATTCCAGGCGGCGCACAACGGCTGCAATTCGGTGCTGCGGGCGAGCCCTTCGGTCAAGGCCGCCAGTTGGGTGGCGGCCCGTTCCTGTTGCTGTCGCAGCTGAGCGAGGGTCTGTTCGCCGGCCTTGCTCGCGGCTTCGGCGTGTTCGGTTTGCCGCCGCGCGTCACCCAGGTCATTGGTCAGATGGCTAAGGCGCTCTTCTTCGCGGCGCGCCTGAACCAGTCGGGGTTCGGCAGATTTGAGCGCCTGCTCCGCTGCTTTCAACGCATCGGTCGACGTCTTGCAGAGCTGCTCCAGCTCGTCGAGCCGCTGCTGCACTGCGCTGTGCTCGCGACCATGGCGAGCCAGGTTCTCTTCAACCTTCGCCAGCAGCGGTGCCAGCTCCTGCTCGCGGATGAAGCGATGCCGCTGCGGCGCCAGGAGTTCGAACAGCCCGAGGATGCGGCGGGCGTCGGCCAGGTTCTCATGCTCGGATTCAGCATCGCTCAGCTGCTGCCGGGCGGTTTCGTGATCGCCTTGTAAGCGGGCCAGGTCCTGCAGCCATTGGCTTTGCTGTTTCAGCGTTTCGAGCTGTTGTTGCAGCGCCTTGAGTTCGGCCAGTTGCGTCTGGTGCTGGGCTTCCAGCGCCTGGCGCGCTTCGGGTTCGAGCGGCTGTACGCCGCCTGCCTGTTGTTGCAGAGCGGTGAGCGTTTCGCGAGCGCGCTTGGCGGCTTCGAATGCTGCCTGGCCGAGGCGGCTGTAGAGGCCGGTATCGGTGAGCTTTTCCAGCAGGGTGCCGCGGTCGTTGTCGTCGGCTTTAAGAAAGGCGGAAAACTCGCTCTGCGCCAGCAACACGGCGCGGGTGAACTGCGGCAGGGTCAGGCCGAGCTTGGCTTCGAGCAGTTCCCTGAACTCGCGCTTCTTGCCGCTTGCCAGCAGCTGGTCACGGTCCAGGTCCATCAGGCTCTGGTTGCTGGCCTGCAGGCGCCCGTCGACCTTTTCGCGGGCGCGCTTGACCTCCCAACGGGCGCGGTAGCGATGGCCATCCACGCCGACAAAATCCACTTCCGCGTAGCCGCTGCCACAGCCCCGGCGCAGCAGGTTGCGCTCATCGCCACTGCCGATCTCGTCGCTACCGTCAGGCACCTTGCTCAGCAGCGAGGCGCCGTCGAGTCGCGGCGTGCTGCCGAACAGCGCTAGGCAGAGGGCATCGAGAATGGTGCTTTTTCCGGCGCCTGTCGGCCCGGTGATAGCGAATAGGCCAGCGCTAACCAGGGGTTCGGCGGTGAAATCGATGACCTGCTCACCGGCCAGCGAGGCGAGGTTCTTCAGGCGGATGGCGAGGATCTTCATCGGGCGTCTCCTTCGCCAGCGAACTCAACGCCTTGCAACAGGCTGGCGAAATCATCCAGTGCCTGCTCATCCGGCGGGTTGCCGAACTGTTCTTCCCAGGCGCGCGCGAAGAGCTCCTGCGGGGTGATCTGGTCGAGGCCCAGTAGCACCTCCGAGTCGGCCTCACCGCGTTTCCCTGCATATTCACTGGCGATTCGCACCAGCCGGCAGGCCTTTCCGGTGATCGCCGTTTCGATGCGCTGGCGCAGGTCCGGAAGCGGCTCGTCGAGCTGCACGCGCACTTCCAGCCAGGGCAGGTTCTCGGCGAACAGGCCTACCGGCGGCAGCGATTCGAGCTGGCTGATGACCTCCGCCAATGGTGCACGGCCGACGCGGATCATCTCCACGGCGCGGGGCACGGGTAGCGCCTCGACGCGGGCGAGCCGATCACCGTCGAAGTTCACCAGCAAGACCTGATGCGGGTAGTTGATCTCGCCGAACGACAGCGGCAAGGGCGAGCCGCTGTAGCGGATGCGCTCCTGCCCGGCAACCTTTTGCGGCTTGTGCAGGTGGCCGAGGGCAACGTAGGCGATGGGTTCGGGAAACAGGCTGGCCGGCAGCGCTTCGGCATTACCGATGACGATATTGCGCTCCGAGTCCTCCGACACCGCACCGCCGGCCATGTGCGCGTGACTCATGGCGATCAGCGCCTGGCCGGGCTGGCGTTGGGCTTCGGCCGCGACGATCAGATGCTGGTGCACGTGGCGTATGCCGGCCATGTAGTCCTCGCCCGCCTCACCGCCGGTAACTTCCGCCGGGCGCAGAAAGGGCAGGGCCAGGCACCAACCGGCCACCTCGCCCTTGGCATCGTGCAGCGGCACCAGCAGCCGACCGTGGTCGAGCTGATGGTCCGCCAGCCAGCTGATCCGGCCGATCGCGTGTGCGTTGAGGCGCTTCATCAGCGGCCCGGGCAGTTCGATGCGCCCGCCGGAATCGTGGTTGCCGGCGATCATCACGATATCCAGCTGCGGTAGCTTTTCGTGGGCGCGGACGATGAAGTCGTAGAGGCGTTCCTGGGCCTTGAGCGGCGGGTTGACCGTGTCGAAGATGTCGCCGGCGATGAGCAGAGCGTCCGGCTGGTGGACGGTTAGCTGGTCGAGCAGCCAGGCGAGGAACTGCGCGTGTTCGTAGTCGCGGTCCTGGCCGTGGAGGGTCTGGCCGAGGTGCCAGTCGGAGGTATGGATCAGACGCATACGAGGGGGCTTTTTTCGTGGGAGTCGCAGCGGGGCGCGACTGGATGCGAACGTCTGGGCATGGAACTCAGGGTAGGATTATCCCTCACTCCGGTAACGCTCCAGGGGCACGCCGCGAAGGGCCATCCATGGCCAATCACGGCTCTCGCGGCATCCATGCCGGTCAACCCCTTACGCGCCACCTGCGATCGGCCTTCTGAAAGGGGCGATTTGGTGGTGTCTGATGGCCTGTGTAACGAGCCGGTTTTGCGATCTTCAAGAGATCGTAGGGTGGGTAACGCGAAGCTTACCCACCGCTTTTGGTGGGCAAGGTCCGATATCAATTGTGGGATCAATCGTGGTGGAAAGTGCTTCGCAGTTTTCCATCCTACGAAGCTGCGGGGGCCGGCGTACAAGGGCCAGGTCCTCCCTCGGCATCCATGCCTCGCGTCCCCCTGCGCAGCGCCCACGCTCGGCCTCCTGAAGGGGGATTGGGACCGAGTTGTCTGAAACTTCGCAAACAGCAAAAGAAGCACGCTTTGCTTGTTTGCTGACGAACTAACTAGCAGACGACGCCGAACGCCCCTTTCAGGAGGCCGAATGGAATCCGCGCGGAGGGGCGCGAGCGGCATGGATGCCGCGAGAGGCGTAAAGGGCCAGGGATGGCCCTTGTACGCCGGCCCCCGGAGTGTGCATGGAATGAGGGGAGGCGAGCGAAGCGAGACCCGGATGCAGGGGCAAGCGTTTTTGGTTACTTTTTCGGCGTTTGGAAAAAGTGACTCGCCCAGCAGAGCGAAACCTGAGGTTAGGGCCATCTTAAGCGCTTTGTCTGCCAAATCTGGTTGTGCCTCCGACGCCGGATCGCGAGCAAGCTCGCTCCTACGAATGGCGACGGGCCAGTGCGTTGCCCAATCAACAGGCGCTTCACTCGCAATCGGCCTAATGGAGGAGGGCGGGCGTATGAATTCGCCCTTACAGGGAACGCGGCCGCAGGTAATGGTCATGTGTACAACCACACCTTCAGCCCCTGCAGATTCCTCACTTGAATCTGCTGCGCCGCCGCATTGGCCTGCACCGTATTCGGATCGATCTGATAGCGCTGCAGCACGTACTGCACCAACGCGCCACGGGTGGCGATGCGCAGCTCGCCATCCTGCATGCCGTAGTCGGTTTCGATGATGGATTTCTGCTCCGCACTGAGTCGCACATCCGGCTCGATGACCACATCTACCGGTGTGTTCCAGGCTTCGTCCTGCTCGAGCCTGTTCTCGCTTTCATCCATCAGGTCCGGTTCGCCACGGAAGCGACTGAGGACAAAGTCGCGAAAGCCACGGTTCTTCTCGCAATAGGCGCGCACATGCCAGCGGGTGCCGGTGAACACCAGGGTATGCGGCGCCATCACGCGGATTTCGACATCCGGGTGGGCGAGGGAGACGTACTCAGTTTCCAGTCGCAGCCCTTCGCGGCAGGCCTTGAGAATTGGTCGCAGCACCTCGGGCCGGATGCTGCGGTCAGGCATGTGCAGCACTTCGGTGTGGGCGTATGCCAGCGCCAGGCCTTCGATATGCGGGGCGCGGTCGCGGTTCTGATCCAGCAGGTGCAGGTAGGCGCTGGCGCTGCCATCGATGAACAGCGGCTCGAACTGCGGGCTCGGCTTGTAGCCTTTCAGATGGCGGTCATATGTAAGGTTTTCCGGCGCATGTTCGTTCAGGTAGGTGTTGATGTCCTTCGACGCTTGCTGCCGGCTGATGCCAAAACTCTGCATCAGGTGACCTGTGGTCAGGCGGCCTTCCCACCAGGCAATCGTCTCGATCAGGCGGTACCGCAGTGCCAGATCCCAGCGAACCTGACTGATCGATTGCTTGCGTTTCATGCGCGCCCCATCTGTTGGAAATGTTTACGTGCGACTATCGGGTGACTCGACGTGTCGTGCGAAGCTACATATATTCAGGGCGTACTTCAAGCAAGCAGATAGAGGAACGCCCCCATGAGCCTGTTATTGAATGCGCTTATTTTTTCGTTTACTGCCTTTGCCGGAATGGGCGTTCTGGCGTGGCTGGCTTACGGTGCTAACGAACGGAAGTGAGGGGTGGTTACAGTTTCGTTGCCGATGAACAGTCATCCGATGAGTGGTTGGAATCTCCGAGTGTAAAGCAGGGTCTTTGTTTCAGACCCAGCGCACGAGGCCCCCATGAAAACCCTGTCCCGTCACCTTGCCGATAACTTTCCGCCTGATTACAAGACCCGCGTGGAACCGCAAGAAGACGGTTACCTGGTCGTCCGTGTCGGTTATCCGCTCAACGGCACCGAGGCCACTCGGATGATGTCGGGCCGACAGGTTCAGAACGGTCTGCTGGTTGAGACCCTTCTGGAAGACATGCGCAACGAGTTGGCACGCGCCCCGTAACTCTCCGCGTCATCCGCTACGACCCGCTCCGCTGTATCTGCCCTTTGCGTTGCATCGGAAGGCGGATGCGTACGCAGAGCCCTCCGAGCTCGCTCTGCTCCAGTGACAGCTCACCCCGCCAGGCAACCAGGATATCGCGCACGATACCAAGCCCCAGCCCATGCCCTTCGGCATGTTCATCGAGGCGGATGCCGCGCTCCAGCACTGCTTCGCGACGTTCCGTCGGGATGCCCGGCCCATCGTCATCGACTGAGATGAGATAGCCGTCGGTGATCGGGGCGATCGTTAGCCGCACCTGCGACCGGGCAAATTTGCAGGCGTTGTCCAGCAGGTTGCCGAGCAGCTCCAGCATGTCTTCACGGTCCCAAGGCAAGCGGCATCCTTCATGGCTGTTCCAATGCAGATCGAGATCCCGACGGTGGATCATCCGCAACGTTTCGAACAGCGGGGCGAGTTCTACCGCGCAATCGAAATAGCTGCCGGGCAGCACTTCGCCAGCCAGGCGTGCGCGGCCCAGTTCCCGCGTGACCCGTTGTTGAATCTGCTCGAGCTGTTCCGCAAGGTTGGCCTGCAGCTCCGGATGCGCTGTCATTTCCTCACGTCGGACCAGGCTGCCGAGCACGGCCAGGGGCGTCTTCAATGCGTGGCCCAGATTACCCAGCGCATGGCGTGAGCGTTTCAGGGTGTCGTCGGTGTGCGCCAGCAGATGATTGATCTGCTCCACGAGCGGCTGCAGTTCGATCGGGGCCTGGACGTCCAATTGCTGACGTTGCCCCTGCTGCAGCTGCGCAATCTGCTGGCGCGCTCGCTCCAGCGGCCGCATGGCAAGCTTGACGGCGTAGCGTTGCAGCAAGAGCAACACCAGCAGCGCCAGGCCGACCAGTCCCAAGCCACTGAGCCTGACCTGGGTAAAGCTTTTGAGGATGGGCGTGTAATCTTGCGCCACGTTGATGGTGATGGTTTGCCCGTCGCGCCGATAGGTGGCTCGATAAGCCAACAGCCGCTGATCCTGCGGGCCATCCAACAGATCCTCGGCCATGCCATTGCCTGCCGGCCAGGTCGGATCCGCGTCCCACAGTGAGCGTGAGCGCCAGCTGCGCGCCGGCAGGTCGATGCGGAAATAGTGGCCGGAAAATGCGCGCTGATAACGAGGGTTGAGCCGGCTCGAATCCAGCACAAACCCCTCCGGGCCCTGAACGACAGCCATCAGCAGGCCTTCGGTCTCTTCCCGCAGATCGGTGGCCAGGTTGCGCCGCAGGCCCGACTCGAACAGCCAGAGACTGCTCTGGACCAGCAACAGGCCGACCAGCAGCAGCACCGAGATCAGTCCGATACTGAGACTGCGCTGGATCGACTTCAAGGCGCGCCGCCGAAGCGATAGCCCTGGCCGCGGCGGGTTTCGATCAGCTCGCGGCCGAGCTTGCCACGCAGGCGATTGACGTGCACCTCGATGACGTTGGAGTCACGCTCGGTTTCGCCGTCGTAAAGGTGTTCGGCCAGCTGGTTTTTCGACATCAGCTGGCCGGGATGCAGCATGAAATAGCGCAGCAGACGAAATTCGCCAGCGGTCAGTTCGATGTCCTGACCATCCTTGTGGCAGCGCTGACGTGCTTCGTCCAGGGCTATTCCTCCTGCCTGCAGCAACGGCTGGTTGGCTACGCCGTGGGCGCGCCGCAGCAGTGCCTGGATACGCAGTAGCAGCTCTTCGGGATGGAAGGGTTTGGTCAAGTAGTCGTCGGCACCGGCTTTCAGCCCTTCGATGCGTTCGGCCCAGGAATCGCGGGCCGTCAGGATCAGCACCGGTGTCGCCAGGCCACGGCTACGCCAAGCGCGCAACACCTCGAGCCCCGGCTTGCCAGGCAGGCCGAGATCCAGAACGATCAGATCATAGGGTTCGCTGCTGCCCTGATAGTCGGCGTCGCGACCATCTGCCAGCCAGTCGGTGGCATAGCCCTGGCGCGTAAGGCTGGCGACCAGTTCATCGGCCAGCGGCACATTGTCTTCGACCAGTAACAGGCGCATCAGTCTTCTTCGTCCTTGAGCAGGCGACCGTCGCGCGCGTCCAGTTCCAGCTCGCGGGCGACGCCGTCTGCAGTCAGCAGTTCGATCTCGTAAACGTAGATGCCATCCTCTTCTTCCAGTTCGGCTTCCAGCAGCCGGGCGCCGGGGTGGCGCTCCATCGCCTGGTTCAGCAGGCTTTCCAACGGCTGGATCAGCCCCTCGCGGCGCAGGCGCAGGGCTTCATCCTGATCCAGGTCGCGGCTCGCCACCGGAGTGGCGGCGAGCAGCAAGGTCAGTGGAATGATGAGAAGAGGGGCGGGTCGCATTAGTCGTCCTGATGGTCCTTGAGTACTTCGCCGGTCTTGGCGTCGAGCTCCAGGTCCCATTGCACACCTTTGTCGTCGCGCAATTCAACCTGATAGATGTGGCGACCGTATTCTTCTTCCAGTTCGGTTTCCTCGACGGTGGCCCCGGGGTGCTTGGCCAGTGCAGCTTCGTTGAGTTTCTCGAAGGATTGGATGGTGCCCGCATCGCGCAGCTTCAAAGCTTCATCTGGTCCCAGATCGCGAGCCATGGCCAGATTGGCGCCGAGGGCGAGGGTGGCGGCAGTGATCAGCGTAGTGAGTGTTTTCATGGTTTCGTTTTCCTGTGTGGGTTTCGACGATTCACAGGCTACGAGGCGCGGCTTACGCGAAACTGAACGAGGCGTCGTGAGACGGAGGCGCAGGTGGGCAGTAATCCTCGCCGCGGCATTGTCCAATACGAGGTACGTCCACCTGTTGCGGGAGGTCTGCCATGAAGATATTCCATTGCGTCACGCTCAGCCTGATATTGCTCGCCCCGCCTGCGCTGGCCCAGGATCTGCTCAAGCCTGAGGGGCCCACGGGTTCGCCGGAGATCAACGGCGGACCCGCCACCGAGATGGTTTCCGAGCCGGTGATTCACGCCACTGGCACCATCGAAGCCCTGGATCGTGAGCGGGGTGTGGTGACCATCGTGCATGGTCCGATCCCCGCGTTGAAGTGGCCAGCAGCGACCATGGACTTCCAGGCTCTGCGTGAGCAGCTGGAGGGGCTTTCACCCGGTGATCAGGTTCGCATCAGCTTCCAGAGTGAGGGCGACGAAGCGGCTCTGGTGTCCATCGAGAAGCCCTGAAAGGCGCATTCCAGACGAATTGCGATGAACCCTCGATGAATGATGCTGCTCGAATGTAACAGGGCTGTCATACGCCCAACGCTCATTCAGCAGAGAGGATCGACCATGTATCACAAGAAACTGACCGCCGCGCTTGCCATTGCCGTATTGGGTTCTACCAGCACCATCGCACTGGCTGACTCGCCGGGCGCTGACTGGATTACCTTCGAGCAGGCCATGGAAAAGGCCAAGGCGGCGGGCTACACCGAGCTGCATAGCCTGGAAGTCGACGACAAGAGCTGGGAAGGCAAAGGCCTGAAAGCTGATGGCAAGAAGTACGAATTCCAGATGGAAGGCACGACCGGCAAGATCATGCTGGACGAGGAAGACTGACAGCTCGACAGGTTACAACTCACCGCGGGCCGCTAGCTCACAGATGCGGTCTGCGGTACGGCAGGCGATGGCCTGGATGGTCAATGAGGGGTTCACGCCACCCGAGGTCGGAAACACGGAGCCGTCGCAGACCCACAGGTTGGGGATGTCCCAACTGCGGCAGTCAACATCCACCACGCTGGTGGCCGGATCGTAGCCCATACGTGCGGTGCCCATCAGGTGCGCGGTACCGTCTGCTTCGCTCCAGATGTCACGCGCACCCATGCAGTCCAGACCACGGCGCATGAAGTCGATGGAGTGGTCCACCAACCGTTGGTCGTTGTCGCCCATCGACCAGGTGACCCGTGCGATGGGTAACCCGTACTGGTCTTTTTCTTCGGCGAGGGAAACGCGGTTGCGTTCCTGCGGCAGTGTCTCGCCGACGATCTTCAGCCCGACCTGATGGTTGTAGTGCGTCATTTCATCCACAAGCGCCTGGCCCCAGAGACCGTGATTGCCGGTCTGGGTCGCAGCCCAGGCGGCCGGCAATGGCCCCTGGCTCATGATCGCGTAGCCGCCATGGAAATCCTTGCCGCGGTCCTCATAGTTCCAGTGCTCGGTGATCGCTAGCGATGGCGGCCCCTTGTACCAGCGGATCTCTTCATCGACACGCCCCCACACCGCCTGGTTGGTATGCACCATCAGATTCCTGCCGACCAGACCGCTGCTATTGGCGAGCCCGTCCGGATGGCGCGGATTTGCTGAATTGAGCAGCAGTCGTGGCGTCTCGATGGCATAGCCAGCAACCACTACATGGCGTGCGCGCTGGAAGCGCCACTCGCCGTTACGGTGGTAATGCACGCCGTTGGCGAGGCCATCGACGTCCGTGTCGATGCGACCAACCATGGCCAGGTCGCGAATCTCCGCGCCCGCCTTCAATGCCCGTGGAATCCAGGTGTTCAACACGCTCTGCTTGGCATTCGTCGAGCAACCGGTGACGCAAAAGCCGCGGTAGACGCAGGGCGGCGCGTTGTCGCGCGGCGCCGAGAGCGTCGCCAGGGGTGTCGGCGCCCAGTCCACGCCCATGGCTTCGCAGGCCTTGGCCAATGCCAGGCCGGAGGCATTCACTTCATGCTGTCGATAAGGGTAACGGGGGCGCTTCGGGCCCCACGGATAGCGCACCGGACCGGCGATTTTCAGGGCCTGCTCGACCTCTTCGTAGTAATGCCACATCTCCTGCCAATCGATTGGCCAGTCGAACCCGTAGCCGAGCAGCGAGCGTGACTTGAACCACTCCGGACGCATGCGCAGCGAAACCATGGCGAAGTGCACCGTGCTGCCGCCGACTGCCTTGCCGCTGTTGTTGGTGCCGAGCTTCAGCGGGTTTTCGCCGTCGCACAGGCGTTCGTCGGTCCAGAACAGCTTTTCCTGATGCGCCTCGTCAGAGGCGAACTCCTCCAGCGGTCGCCACCAGGCACCCGCTTCGAAAGCGACCACCGAGAAACCGGCCTCGGCCAGCTTGCAGGCGAGCGTGCCACCGCCGGCGCCGGTGCCGACAATGGCGAAGTCCACCGGCTCGTGCTCTGGATATTCACGCATTGGCACCCAGCCATGGCGCTGAAAGACATCCGGCGCACGGCCGTCACCGCCGCGTGGGTGATAAAGCGCATCGAGTAGTCGATCAGCGGACATGACGGTTCAACTTTCTGGCTTTGGCTTCTTCGCCGGGATGGGCTTCGGCCGCTTCCCAGCTGTCGCGGCTGTCTTCGGCGAGGCGCACGTAGCCGCGAGGGCTGGCCGGGCCGCCGAAGCCGAGTTCGTTCCAGGCGGTCGGGTGGCTGTAGTAGGCGGCGCTGATGTCGTGCACCACCCGGTGGCTGAAGAAGGCGGCGGCCGGTACGCCCTGCCAGGCATCGCCGTTCAGCTCATCGCGCTGCATGACCGCGATCAGCGCGTCCTGCTCGGCTGCGGCCAACTCCGCGAAGGTGCGTTGATGGCGCTGCTGCGCTTCGCTGTCGAGGGCGTCGAGGCCGAGCGGCCAGGCCTGCTGCAGCGGTGGCAGTCGCGCATCACGGTAGCCGTCGCCACGTCCCTCGGTGACCTTGAATTGCACCAGCGCGGCGACCGGTATCGGTGGTCGATCCGTTGGCTGCGGGACGATGCGCTCGCACAATGCCTCCAGCGTGCGTCGTTGCGTCGTGTTGAAAAAACCATGCTCGCGCGGCACCGCCAGCCGGCGGTCGACGACCTGACGGCTCTGCTCGTTCCACGATGGCCCTTGGCGTTTGCGCAACACGTCGTAGTCGGGGTAGCGGTTGTTCATCATTTCCACCATCGGTATTGGGCCAGTTCCTTTTCCTCATCCAGTAGCGAATGCGCGGCCAGCCCGGCCAGCGCCAGGCCGGTGAAGCTTGGCGGGGCTGGCAGCGGCGGGCCGGCCTGCAGATTCTGTCGCCAGTTGCGCCAGCCGCCGTTGTTGCGAGCGATCCCCAATGCGTGAAAGCTGGCACCGGCAAAGCCCATGAAGGCGGTGAAGCGCAGCACCAGGCGCGACGCCCAGCGCAGCCGTCGACGCCGCGGGCTGGTCAGGGCGCTGGTGGCGAGCAGCGCGGCGGCGAGCGGCGGGGCGGTCACGGGCAGGTACATGGCTGGGTTCTGAAACGAGCCGCGAAAGTGCAGCAGCCCGGCTTCGGCTGTGGTGCCGAGCAGGCCGGCAGCGGCCATCAATGCGACCGACTTGCCGGCCGGTAGGCCAAACACCCGAGGCACAGCATCGCCACTGGCGTTGCGCAAACGTTCGGAGTAGTACCCAAGCAGGCCGGACAGCACCAGCGCAGCCGGCGCTCCCAATGGCGCCGCATAGAACAGGTTGCTCCAACTCAGGCCACCGGGACGTTTGGTCACGTTGTAAAGGTGAAAGCCGGCACCGACCAGCCCGGTCAGGCCAGTCAATACGTAGATCGGGTCTCGCACCCTGCTGGCGAAGGCGTCCGGGTCCTGCTGGCCTTGGCCGCTGGCCAGCAGCGAGAGCGTCGAGGCCGCCAGTGGCGTGTACATGGCGCGGTTCTGGAAGTCCCCCCGGTAATGCTCCAACGCGCTGTCCAGCGCTACTGAAGTCGCCAGCAAGCCCGCGCCACGGTTCAGCGTCCGCGCAGCGTCGACCATTGTGCCCTCGCTAGGGCTGAACAGCAGACCGCGACCGCGTTTCTCGTGCTTCTGCCAGCTCAATGCAGCGAGCCCCAGCGCAGTGGTTGCGCCAACAGCCAGTAGCCTGAGTTGCGTCCGTGAAACCATGAGTCCCCCGTCAGATGGCGTAGCGGCGAGCATCGGCCTCGCGCAGCGTCAGGCCGTGGCCCGGCCGTGTCAGGTCCGGCGCTATCCCGCCGCTTTCAACCTGTGGCGCGCCGTCGAACAGCAGCGACTCCAGCCGGACGTGATCGTGAAACCATTCCTGATGACGAAGGCGCGGCGCGGCGCAGCAGGCGTGCAGGTGCAGCGCCGGGGCGCAGTGCGCAGACAGGTCGAGATGAAACGCCTCACACAATCCGGCCGCCTGGAGGAAGCCGCTCACACCGCCGCAGCGGGTAAGGTCCGCCTGCAACACGTCCACCGATCCGTGCTCGACCAGTCGGCGAAAGTCGTCCGGCGTGTAGGCGTATTCGCCCGCCGCTACATCCATGGCCTGGCCGCTGGCACCGAGGGCTTCACGTACCTGGCGTAGCCCGGCCAGATCGTCGGAACTGACCGGCTCCTCGAACCAGCCGACCTGTAGCTCGGCGATGCGGTGGGCAAAGGCGATGGCACTGCGCGGTGTATGCGCCCCGTTCGCATCGATGAACAGCCCTGCTTCGCCGATTGCCTCGCGTGCGGCGCGAACGCGTTCGGCATCACGCGGCGAGTCGGCACCGATTTTCATCTTCACCCAATGGCAGCCGTCCTCTTGCACCCAGTTGCCCAGCTGCTCGCGTAAGCGCCCATCGTCGTAGCTGGTGAAGCCTCCGCTGCCATAGACAGCGACGTTCTCACGGCGCATGCCCAGCAGGTGCGCCAGCGGCAGATCGAGTAGCCGCGCCTTGAGATCCCAGAGCGCCGTGTCCACCGCCGAGATGGCGCAGGCTGCGAGGCCGGAGCGCCCCAGGTTGCGTACGCTCGCCCAGAGCCGCTCGTTGAGCCGGCCAATGGAGAACGCGTCCGCGCCTTCAAGCAGATCGCGAAAATGACCCTCGATCAGCCGCACCAGCGACGCGTCGGCATAGGTGTAGCCCAACCCGGCCTGGCCGCCGGCCTCCAGCTGCACCACTACCAGAGTGGTGGCGTCCCACTGGAAGGTGCCGTCGGCCTCGGGCGCATCGGTCGGGATGCGGTAGGCCGCCACCCGCATGCTGCGGATGGCGGCGTCCTGACGCTTGGTCATCCCTTGTCCCTGTCCTCATCCCTGTCACGCCCAGGCATGAACTTGCTGAGCACCTGCTTGGCCGATTGCTTGATGATCCCGGCTTGATCCGGATCACCATGCAGCAGTACCGAGGCGTAAGCTTTAGCCTGTTCCAGCGTGATGTGCGGGGGCAGTGGCGGTACGTCCGGGTCGGTCTTGAATTCGATCAATACCGGCCGATCCGCCGCGAAGGCCTTGTCCCAGGCTGCCGCGACCTGATCTTCGCGGTCGACGTAGATGCCGATCAGGCCAATGGATTCGGCGAAGCGGTGGTAAGGCACGTTGGGAATATCCTGCGACGCCTCGAATTTCGGGTCGCCCTCCATCACGCGCTGTTCCCAGGTGACCTGATTGAGGTCCTCGTTGTTGAACACGCAGCAGATCCACTGCGGGTTCTGCCATTCCTTCCAGTACTTGGCGACCGTGATCAGCTCGGCCATGTTGTTCATCTGCATGGCGCCATCGCCGACCATCGCCACTACCGGGCGATCCGGGTGACAGAACTTGGCGGCAATGGCATAGGGCACCGCTGCACCCATCGAAGCCAGGCCGCCGGAGAGCGAGCCCATCATGCCGCGGCGCATCTTCACATCGCGGGCATACCAGTTGGCGCAGGAGCCCGAGTCGCTGGTGATGATCGAGTAATCCGGCAGGCGTGGTGACAGCTCGAAGGCGACACGCTGCGGGTTGATCGGGTTGGCCTCCACCAGGGCTCGCTTCTCCAGCACGCTTTCCCAATCCATGCGCCACTCTTCGACGCGCTTGCGCCATTTGCGCTCGGTCTTCTCCTGCAACATGGGCAGCAGCGCGCGTAGGGTTTCAGCCGAGTCGCCCTGAAGATTCACTTCCATCGGATAACGGATGCTGAGCATGTCGGCCTTGAGGTCGATCTGCACGCCGCGGGCCTGACCTTCTTCAGGCAGGAATTCGGAGTAGGGGAAGCCCGAGCCGATCATCAGCAGGGTGTCGCACTCGGTCATCAGCTTGTAGCTCGGCTCCGTGCCCAACAAACCGATAGAGCCGGTGACCCAAGGCAGATCATCAGGCACGGCAGCCTTGCCCAGCAGCGCCTTGGCAACGCCAGCTCCGAGTTTCTCGGCCACGGCGATGACCTCATCGGTGGCATTCAACGCACCGGCGCCCACCAGAATGGCGACCTTCTTGCCGTCGTTGAGTACCTCGGCGGCACGCTGCAGGTCAGCTTCGTAGGGGACCATCTTCGGCCGCGTATAGCCGATGCCGGAATGCACGGCCCCGTGGGCGCGGGGAGGCTCGCTGTACTCGGCGTCCTGCAAGTCGCTCGGCAGGATGATGGTGGCGACCTTGCGCTCGCCCACTGCGGTGCGGATCGCCCGGTCGATCAAATGCCGAACCTGCGGCGGTGCGCTGGCCTGCTCGACGAACGCACCGGATACATCCTTGAAGAGCGCCGGCAGGTCGATTTCCTGCTGATAGTGGCTGCCCAGTGAGGTACGCGATTTCTGACCAGTGATTGCCAGCACCGGCATGTGGTCCAGTCGGGCGTCATAGAGGCCGGTAATCAGATGCGCCGCACCCGGGCCGGACGTGGCGATACAAACCCCCAGGCCGCCGTTGAACTTGGCGTCGGCCGAAGCCATGAACGCGGCCATTTCCTCATGTCGGGCTTGAATGAAACGGATCTTTTCGTTGGAGCGATTCAGCGCGCCGAACACACCGTTGATGCCGTCGCCGGGGTAGCCATAAATGCGACGCACGCCCCATTGGTAGAGGCGTTCGATTACGTAGTCACCGACTGTCATTGCCATGGAAACCTCGCGTGGTCTGGGCGTGAGCGTTCAGACACAAGGGGCTGGAACCTCAAGGCTGCCATCGTGCGCTGCGCAACGAAGCGGCCTTCGCAACCCCATGCCTGGCTGTTCACGTCTGGACCGGACTGTGCCCTGAGGGTTTCCCGAAAGTTCACTTGGGTGACGGACGAGCCTCTTCTTCGGCGCCGCGGCGGTAGGCAGAAAAGGTAGGAAGGGACTGCCGTCCTCGTCGCGGCTGAAATCGCTTCCGGCCGAGGACAGCCAACGGAACTGCCACGGCTCGGCTGCGATGTTGAAGTATCATTTCGCGCCTCTTCGTTCAGACGGTCGCCATGTCCATGCCTGCCCCCAACGCTCGCAGCACGCTGCATCTCCCCCAAGGCAACTGGGCGACGGTGCTCGACTGCCTGTGCGCGCATTTTCCGGCGATTGACCGAGACACCTGGGCTGATCGCTTCGTGCGAGGGCGGGTACTCGGCGCTGACGGGCAGCCACTGGAGGCGACGCATCCTTATCAGGTCGGGTTGAAGGTCTATTACTTCCGCGAGGTGCCGGACGAGAAGCCAATTCCCTTCGAGGAGCAGGTCCTGCACCTCGACGAGCACTTGCTGGTAGCGGACAAGCCGCACTTCCTGCCCGTGATGCCGGCTGGGGAATACGTCAACGAGACCCTGCTGGCGCGCCTGAGCAAGCGTGTGGAAAATCCAAATCTGGTGCCGATCCATCGCATCGATCGCCTGACTGCCGGGCTCGTGCTGTTTTCGACCAATCCCGAAAGTCGCGGGCGCTATCAGGCGTTGTTTCGCGAACGTAAGATCGACAAGCGTTACGAGGCGATCTGCCCGGCGCTGCCTGATCTGGACTTTCCGCGTGATGAACGCTTGAACATGATCGACGGCGAGCCTTTTTTCCTGATGAAGCGGGGCGACGGCGGACCCAACAGCGAGACGCGCATCGAGGTGCTCGAACGGCGCGGCGAGCTCTGGCGCTATGCGCTTTATCCAGTCACCGGGCGCAAGCATCAACTGCGTCTGCAGATGGCCACGCTGGGGGCCGGCATCTGCAACGACCCGTTCTATCCCGAACTGCTGGAACGCAGCCGCCGCGATCAGGACGACTACGCCAACCCGCTCAAGCTGCTGGCGCGTGGTCTGGAGTTTCAAGATCCGGTGACCGGTGAGCGGCGGCGGTTCGAGAGTCGGCTGCAGTTGGATTGGTAGTTTCCAGCGTTTCTTCGCCGCCTTCGCGGGGTGCCTTGGCTTCTGGATCGCCAGCAAGCTGGCTCCTACGGGAATAATCAGCATTGCAGATCGCGGAATTGGCGACCCGTAAAACCCGCCTCGGCGTGCCCAGCTGGTGCGTACGACCACCGCACCGCTTGTGTAGGAGCCAGCTTGCTGGCGATCCGCTTCCGCGCCAGTGTTGCAGCGCCTGCAAGGACGCCGCGCCTCGCACAACTGTGCAGCGTCGCGGCACCTTCTTGTCAGGTCCCAGTCGATATTCCTGTCCCCGCACCGAAGCGATAACGCCATGCCTGAAGGCCCATCCATCGTCATCCTTCGCGAAGAAGTTGCCGTATTCACCGGCAAGACCATCGAGCGCGCGGAGGGTAATAGCAAGCTCGACAAATCAAGCCTGGTCGGCCAGACGGTTCGCTCATTCCGCAGTTGGGGCAAGCACTTCCTGATCGAGCTGGACGACGTGTCCTTGCGTATCCACCTGCTGCTGTTTGGCAGCTACCGGATCAATGAGCGCAAGGAGTCGACGCCGCGCCTGAGCCTGGGTTTCCCGAACGGTGAGCTGAATTTCTACGGCTGCTCGGTGCAGTTCATCGAAGGCTCGCTGGACGAGGCGTACGACTGGAGCGCGGACGTCATGAGCGACGCCTGGGACAACCGCACAACGCTCAGGAAGCTGCGCAAACGGCCACGACTGCTCGCCTGCGATGCACTGCTGGATCAAACGCTGTTTTCCGGCTCCGGCAACATCATCAAGAACGAGGTGCTGTTTCGCACCCGCATCCATCCGCTTTCGCTGATCGGCGATCTCTCTGCGCCGAAGCTCAGGGAGCTGACGCGTGAAGTCCGGACCTACAGCTTTGAGTTCCTGCAGTGGAAGCGAGAGGGCACGTTCAAAGCGCACTGGCTCGCGCATACCAAAACCACCTGTCCGCGCTGCAAGATTCCCTTCGTCAAAGCCAAGTCGCCGGGCCGCAGCAAGCGCCGCGCTTTCTACTGTGAGCGCTGTCAGAAGCGCTACGGCGACAGCGATCAGGTTTCGGTCGATGCACCGGTCGCTGAAGAGTAGCAATGCTTGCGGATATGCTTACGCCGCTTATTCGCTCCCGCTTTTCCCGATTCGAGGACTGCTCGTCGATGCGTACCGCGCTGCTGCTGCCCCTTATTGCTTTAGTTGTGACATCGATGGCCAGTGCCGGTGAGCCGTCGCTCGATCTGCGAGTCGGCGATGCGCGGCTCAAGGCGGAGTACGCGCGCACCCCGGATGAACGCGAACGCGGCTTGATGGAGCGCACCGAGATGCCGGCAGACCACGGCATGCTGTTTCGCTTCGATGATTTTCGCCGGCACTGTCTATGGATGAAAAACACGCCACTTCCCCTGTCTGCAGCCTTCATGGACGAGTCAGGGCGCATCGTTGACATCATCGACCTGGAGCCGTTGAGCACCGCAATTCGCTGTTCCCGCGAGCCGGGGCGCTATGCCCTGGAGGTCAATCAGGGCTGGTTTGATCGGCACCAATCAGGGATTGGCGATCAAGTAAGCGGCATTCCGAAATAACCCGCTAAACCCACAACACGCGCCGGCACGCGAGCTAGACGGTAAGCGGCGATACGCCTCTGTCCGGCCCGCTCCGCCTGTTTAGACAAGTCACTGAACGGTCATAGTCTGTTCACCGAAGCGACATTGGTCGCACCTAACGTAACGCCTCATCTGATGGCCACCGACGGTGGCCATCGTTCTCGATGAGGAGTCGGTCCATGAGTGCGGTTATCCGTGTCGACAGTCTGAACAAGACCTTCGCAGGCAAACTTGCCCTGCATGATCTGGCGCTGTCCGTGCAACCGGGCGAAATGGTCGCGCTGATCGGCGCGTCGGGTTCTGGCAAGTCCACACTGCTGCGGCACATCGCCGGGCTGGCCTGTGGCGATCGCAGCGGCGGCAGCATTCACGTGCTAGGGCGCGAAATGCAGTCCGCGGGTCGCCTTAACGGCGACGTAAGGCGCTTGCGTGCCGACATCGGCTACATCTTTCAGCAGTTCAACCTAGTCAACCGCCTCAGTGTGCTGGACAACGTGCTGCTGGGCTTTCTTGGCCGCATGCCGCGCTGGCGTGGCTCGCTGGGCATGTTCAGTGCCGAGCAGAAGCAGCAGGCGCTGGCTGCGCTGGACCGCGTGGGGCTGGCTCACCGCGCCGGGCAGCGCGCTTCCACACTGTCCGGTGGTCAACAGCAACGCGTGGCCATCGCCCGCGCACTGACGCAGCAGGCCGAAGTGATACTCGCCGACGAGCCAATCGCCTCGCTCGATCCCGAATCCGCACGAAAGGTCATGGATATTCTCGCCGACATCAACCGACGTGACGGCAAGACCGTCGTGGTGACGCTGCATCAGGTCGACTACGCCCTGCGCTACTGCCAGCGAGCGGTGGCACTGAAGGATGGGCGCATCCATTACGACGGCGCCTGTGCCGACCTGGATTCGCGGCTTCTCAATGATCTCTACGGTGCCGACCTCGACGCCACCTTGCTGTTTTCCGATCAGGCCCGCTCGCCTGCCGCGGCCGCTCCCGTGCCGGCGCAGACCCTCACGCTGAGTCTGGCTCGGGCCTGAAACCGCCGTTCCGATCCCACGTCATGCCAACCCAAAAGTCATCCAATGACAGGAGCTACTCCATGTTCAATCGTATAGGCCGCGTTCTGGCCGCCTCCGCCTTACTGACCGGGTCCCTGCTGGGCGGCGCACACGCCGACGATAACAAGGAACTGAACTTCGGCATCATCTCTACAGAATCCTCGCAGAATCTGCGGACCGTCTGGGATCCCTTCCTCGCTGCCATGAGCGAGCGTACCGGGATGAAGATCAATGCCTTCTTCGCGCCGGACTACGCCGGCATCATCCAGGGCATGCGTTTCGACAAGGTCGACCTGGCCTGGTACGGCAACAAGTCGGCGATGGAAGCGGTTGATCGCGCCGGTGGCGAGATCTTCGCCCAGACCGTCGCGTCCAGCGGGGCGTCGGGTTATTACAGCCTGCTGGTGGCGCACAAGGACAGCCCCATCGGTTCTGTCGACGACATGCTCAAGAACGCTTCCAACCTGACCTTCGCCAATGGCGATCCGAACTCCACCTCAGGCTATCTGGTGCCGGGCTACTACGTCTTCGCCAAGAACAAGGTAGACGCCAACAAGATCTTCAAGCGCTCGCTCAATGGCAGCCACGAAGTGAATGCGTTGTCGGTCGCCAACAAGCAGGTAGACGTCGGCACCTTCAACAACGAGAGCATGGAGCGTCTGGAGCTGACCGCGCCGGATAAGGCCGCGCAACTCAAGGTGATCTGGACCTCGCCGCTGATTCCAGCGGACCCCATGGTCTGGCGGAAAAACCTGCCGGAAGCGACCAAAGCCGACATTCGCGAGTTCTTCATGACCTACGGCGACAAGCCCGGCGAAATGGATGTGCTGGCTGACCTGCAGTGGGCCAAGTTCCGCGCCTCGGATGATGACCAACTGCTGCCGATCCGTCAGTTGGAGCTGTTCAAGAAGCGTAGCGAAGTCGCCAACAACGCCAAGCTGGACGAAAGCGACAAGCAGGCTCAGTTGAAGGAACTGGATGCCCAGCTCGCTGCGCTCGAGCAGCGCATGGCCGAGCTCCAGCAGAAACCCGCAGCCGCCACCGCAGGTTGATCCACTGGCCGCCGCGCAAGCGGCGGCCAGCATTTCGTTCGCCGGAGCATCCATGACTTCTCTGACCGCACCTACCCCTGTTGCCGCACCACAGAAACACTCGTGGTTCAAGCTGGTTGGCTGGGGACTGTTTCTCGCCCTGCTGGGCTGGTCCTGGCAGGGCGCCGAGATGAAGCCGCTTACGCTGATCCGTGACGCCGGCAACATGGCAACCTTTGCCGCCGACTTCTTTCCCCCGGATTTCGGCAACTGGGAGCTCTACCTGACGGAAATGATCGTCACCGTCCAGATCGCCCTCTGGGGCACGGTGTTGGCGATCCTCTGTGCCATTCCATTGGGCGTGCTCTGCGCCGAAAACATCGTGCCCTGGTGGGTTTACCAGCCGGTACGGCGGGTCATGGACGCGTGCCGTTCGATCAACGAGATGGTGTTCGCCATGCTCTTCGTCGTCGCGGTCGGCCTTGGTCCGTTTGCCGGCGTACTGGCGCTGTTCGTTGGCACCACCGGCGTGCTCGCCAAACTCTTTGCCGAAGCGGTGGAGGCCATCGAACCGGGCCCGGTAGAAGGCGTGCGGGCCACCGGTGCCAGCGCACTGCAGGAAGTCATTTTCGGTGTGATTCCACAGGTGCTGCCGCTATGGATTTCCTACGCGCTGTATCGCTTCGAGTCCAACGTGCGCTCGGCGACCGTGGTGGGCATGGTCGGTGCGGGCGGCATCGGCGTGATTCTCTGGGAGGCCATCCGCGGCTTCCAGTTCAGCCAGACCTGTGCGCTGCTGATCGTCATCGTGGCGGTGGTGAGCGTGATCGACATCGTTTCTCAGCGCCTGCGCAAACTCTTTATCTGACGGAGACGGGCGCCGTGTGCGTCCTTTTTTAGCCATGCACCTGTCTAGACAACCTCAACCGCGCTACCTGCAACTGGCCGCTCAGTTGCGTGAGGAGTTGCGCCACTTGCAGCCCGGCGATCAGTTGCCCGGCGAGATCCAGCTGGCGACCCGGTTTGCGGTCAATCGGCACACGCTGCGCCGCGCCATCGATGAGCTGGTCAGCGAGGGCCGGGTGTTGCGCCAACAGGGCCGCAGCACACGAGTGCTGGCGCGTCCGCTGATCTATCCGCTGGCGGCCGGCAGTGCCTACAGCGAGTCACTCTCGGCGCAAGGGCACGGTGTCCAGGCGCGTCTGCTGCAGCGCCAGCTGCGTTCAGCCACGGCCGAGGAGGCTGGTCATCTGGAGTTGCGTGAGGATGCGGCACTGCTCGAGCTGCACACGCTGCGCCTGCTCGACGAACAGCCGGTCAGCCTGATCCGGCACCGCTTCTGTGCCAGTCGCCAGGTGTTGCTGGAGGACTACAACGGCGGGTCGCTGCGCCAGTACCTGGCCGAACGTCAACTGCCGCTGCACCGCGCCTTCAGCCTGATCGGCGCCCGGCTGCCCACATCGGACGAGGCCGATCAGCTGCTGATGCCGCGACACGCACCACTGCTGACCGTTCTCACCCTTTCTCACGACCTGGCCGGGCGGCCGGTGGAGCTGTCGTTGTCGACCAGCCGTGCCGACCGCTTCCAGTACCAGGTTGCCACCTGATGGAGACGCGCATGACCCCAGAAATAGCCACTCGCCAACGCTGGATGGGCGTGCTTGCCCGTGCTGGCGATGAGCTGGCGCGCTACGAGGCCGAGCTGAAGGACACCGACTACCAGTTGGTACGTGCCCCGGAAATTGGCATGACGCTGGTCCGCGGCCGCATGGGCGGTACGGGTGCTGCGTTCAATCTCGGCGAAATGACCGTCACCCGTTGCGTGGTGCGGCTTGGCGACGGCCGGACCGGCTACAGCTACGTCGCCGGGCGCGACAAGCGCCACGCTGAACTGGCCGCCTTGGCCGATGCGCACTTGCAAGGTCGCGATCAGGCGCATTGGCAAGCGCAAGTCATCACGCCGCTCGCCTCCATCCAGGCGGCACGCCGGGCGGCGCAGGACGCCGAGACGGCCAGCAGCAAAGTGGAATTCTTCACCCTGGTCAGAGGAGAGGACTGATGAGCGCGGATCTTTTGCACCCGGCGTTCAACGATCAGGTGCTCGACAGCCAACGCGTGTTCCGCGCGGCACTGAAAGCGCTTGCCGAGCCCGGTCTCACGCAGCAGCTGATTCCCATACAGGCGCTCGAACCCCTGGCCCCGGCGAGCTACGCGCTGTGCCTGAGCCTGCTCGACGGCGACACGCGGTTGTGGCTGGCACCTGCGTTCGATACGCCGACGGTGCGCGCCAACCTGGCGTTTCATTGCGGTTGCCCGATCGTGGACGAACGCGAATCGGCTGATTTCGCGCTGCTCGGGGTTCAAGAACTGGTCGACCTGTCCGGATTTTTCACCGGCAGCGAACGCTTTCCTGATCAGTCCTGCACGTTGCTGGTCCAGCTCGACGCGCTCGGCGACGGCGCCGCGCTGAGCTGGAGCGGTCCAGGCATTCTCGGTCAGCGCGAGGTGAGCCTGCCGGTACCGGCTGCGTTCTGGCAGCAGCGCGCCGCTCGCAACGATTTTCCGCGCGGGCTGGACCTGTTTTTTGCCGCTGACCAGTCACTGATCGGCTTGCCCCGCAGCACCCGCATCGCGGTATCGATAGAGGAGGTCGCCTGATGTACGTAGCCGTCAAAGGTGGCGAACAGGCCATCGACAATGCTCACCGGCTGCTGGCGAAGAAACGCCGCGGCGATACCGCTTTGCCCGAGTTGAGCGTCAAGCAGATCCGTCAGCAACTGCCGTTGGCGGTGGCTCGGGTGATGGCCGAGGGTTCGCTGTTCGATGAGGAGCTGGCGGCGCTGGCGATCAAGCAGGCGGCTGGCGATCTGCTCGAAGCGATCTTCCTACTGCGCGCCTATCGCACCACGCTGCCGCGCTTCGGCGCCAGCGTTCCTCTGGAAACGGCGCAGATGCGTCCGAACCGGCGCATCTCGGCCACCTTCAAGGATTTGCCCGGCGGGCAGCTGCTCGGTCCGACCTTCGATTACAGCCATCGCTTGCTTGACTTCAGCCTGCTGGCCGAAGGCGAGCATCCCGGTCCGGAGCTTGATCCTCAAGCCGAGCTTGATCCTCAAGCCGAGCTTGCAGCCTGTCCACGTGTGCTCGATCTGCTCGCCAAGGAAGGCTTGATGAAGCCCGAGCGGGGCGACGATCAGGCGGTGCCGGACATTACCCGCGAACCCCTGGAGTTCCCCAGCGGTCGCGCCCAGCGGCTACAAGCGCTGGCCCGTGGCGATGAAGGTTTTCTGCTGGCGTTGGGTTATTCGACCCAGCGTGGCTATGGCCGCAATCACCCCTTTGCCGGGGAAATCCGCATTGGCGATGTCGAGGTCTGGATGGAACCGCCAGAGCTGGGCTTCGCCGTACCGCTGGGCGATATCGAAGTGACCGAGTGCGAGATGGTCAACCAGTTCGTCGGCGGCCAGGGCATCGATCCGCAGTTCACCCGCGGCTACGGGCTGGCCTTCGGTTACGCCGAGCGCAAGGCCATGGGCATGGCATTGGTCGATCGTGCGCTGCGCGGCGCCGAGTATGGCGAGACGGTGCAAGGCCCGGCGCAGCAGGAAGAGTTCGTGCTGATGCACTGCGACAACGTCGAGGCCGGTGGCTTCGTTTCCCACCTCAAGTTGCCGCATTACGTCGACTTCCAGTCCGAACTGGAGTTGATTCGCAAGCTACGCCGCGCACCGGTCGAGGAGACCGCCACGACCGAGCCCAACGCCGAGGAGCGCCGCGCATGACTGCTATCGTCAATGACCGTCCACAGGCCGCTGCGACGGAGCAGGGCTACAACTTCGCCTACCTCGACGAACAGACCAAACGCATGATCCGCCGCGGGCTGCTCAAGGCCGTGGCGATTCCCGGTTATCAGGTGCCTTTCGGCGGGCGCGAAATGCCGTTGCCCTACGGCTGGGGCACCGGCGGCATGCAGCTGACCGCGGCCATTCTCGGCGCCGAAGACGTGCTCAAAGTGATCGATCAGGGCGCCGATGACACCACCAACGCGGTGTCGATCCGCCGCTTCTTTGCCCGCACCGCGGGAGTCGCCACCACCACCCGCACGCCCGAGGCGACGGTGATCCAGACCCGTCATCGGATTCCCGAAACGCCGCTGCGCAACGATCAGATCATGGTCTATCAGGTGCCGATTCCCGAGCCGTTGCGCTTCATCGAACCGTCGGAAAGCGAGACGCGGACCATGCACGCGCTTTCCGACTACGGGGTTATGCACGTCAAGCTCTACGAAGACATCGCCACCTTCGGCCATATCGCCACCAGCTACGCCTACCCGGTGACGGTGGACGGCCGCTACGTGATGGATCCCTCGCCGATCCCCAAGTTCGACAACCCGAAACTGGACATGAGCCCAGCGCTGATGCTGTTCGGCGCCGGCCGCGAGAAGCGCCTCTATGCATTGCCGCCCTACACGAACGTGCGCAGCCTGGATTTTGAGGATCACCCCTTTTCCATCCAGGCCTGGGACCAATGCTGCGCCTTCTGCGGCAGTGACAGCTCCTACCTCGACGAACTGATCGTCGACGACGCCGGCACCAAGCGCTTCGTCTGCTCGGATACCGATTACTGCACGCAACGCCGCGACGCCCAGGAGGCTGCTGAATGAACGCTGCGCTCGAACTGCAACAACCCGCCAGCAGCCTCGATCAGCCCTTGCTGTCCGTTCGTGGGCTGACGCGCCTGTACGGGCCGGATACCGGCTGCCAGGGCGTCGACTTCGACCTTTATCCTGGCGAGGTACTGGGCATCGTCGGCGAGTCCGGCTCCGGTAAATCCACGCTGCTCAGCCTGCTGGCCGGACGCTGCCCGCCTGACCGGGGCTCGGTGAGCTACCGCGGACGCGACGGCGCCTGGCTCGATCTTTACGCCGCCAGCGAGGCGGAGCGCCGCAGCCTGCTGCGCACCGAGTGGGGTTTTGTCGAACAGAACCCGCGCGACGGCCTGCGCATGGGTGTTTCGGCCGGCGCCAACATAGGCGAGCGGCTGATGGCCCAGGGGCAGCGGCATTACGGCCAGTTGCGTCAGGCCGGGCTGGACTGGCTGAGCCAGGTGGAAATCGACCCGGCGCGCATTGACGATCTGCCGCGAACCTTCTCCGGCGGCATGCAGCAGCGCCTGCAGATCGCCCGCAACCTGGTATCCGGCCCGCGCCTGGTGTTCATGGACGAGCCCACCGGTGGGCTCGATGTTTCCGTGCAGGCGCGCCTGCTGGACCTGCTGCGCGGGTTGGTGCACGAGCTGGATCTGGCCGTGGTGATCGTCACCCACGACCTGGCCGTGGCAAGGCTGCTGGCGGATCGGCTGATGGTCATGCGCCGCTCCCGCGTCGTGGAAACCGGCCTTACCGATCAGATTCTCGACGACCCACAGCATCCCTATTCGCAGCTGCTGGTGTCGTCGGTGCTGCAGCCATGAGTGGGCTTGCACGCAAGCCGCATCTGGCAGCCGGTTCGTCGCGAAAAGCATCGCCAGCAAGCTGGCTCCTACAGGGGAGCGACGCCGGCCTCAACTGCAGGGAGGCTTCCGCTTTCGTAGGAGCGAGCTTGCTCGCGATCCAGACTGCCGGTCTCGTCAGTGTTGCAGCCATGAGTGGGACCGCACGGCGGCCGCGAAAAGCTTCGCCAGCAAGCTGGCTTCTACAGGGGAGCGGAGCGGGCCGCGAGCGCTGGGAGGCTGCCGCTTTCGTAGGAGCGAGCTTGCTCGCGATCCAGACGGCCGGTCTCGTCAGTGTTGCTGCCATGAGTGGGGCCGCACGGCGGCCGCGAAAAGCTTCGCCAGCAAGCTGGCTCCTACACGGGAGCGGAGCGGGCCGCGAGCGCTGGGAGGCTTCCGCTTTCGTAGGAGCGAGCTTGCTCGCGATCCAGACTGCCGGTCTCGTCGGTGTTGCAGCCATGAGTGGGACCGCACGGCGGCCACGAAAAGCTTCGCGAGCAAGCTGGCTCCTTCACGGGAGCGATGCCGGCCTCGCCTGCAGGGAGGCTTCTGTTCTTGGAGGAGCGAGGAGCGCCGGGCCCTTGCTCGCGAGCCAGGCACACAGGCCCGACTTCAGCCCCTTTCCTATATTGCGAGGTTACCCATGAGCAGCCCGATCGAGGTCCGCGACCTCCGCAAATCTTTCACCCTTCATCAGCAGCACGGGGTAACCCTCGATGTGCTACGTGCAGTCAGCTTTGCTGTTGAGCCAGGCGAATGCCTGGTACTGCACGGGCGCTCTGGTGCGGGCAAGTCGACACTGTTGCGGTGCCTGTACGGCAACTACCTGGCCACGGGCAGCATCCGCCTGTGCCATCGCGGTGAGCCGCTGGAGCTGGTCGGTGCCGAGCCGCGACAGCTGTTGGCGGTCCGCCGGGAAAGTCTGGGCTATGTCAGCCAGTTCCTGCGGGTGATCCCTCGTGTGCCTTGCCTTGACGTGGTCATGGCGCCCGCCCTGGCGCGTGGCTGGGATCGGGAGCAGGCGCGTGCACGTGCCGAAAGCCTGTTGACCCGGCTGAACATTCCCGAACGGCTCTGGCAGTTGGCGCCCGGCACCTTTTCCGGCGGCGAGCAACAGCGCGTGAACCTGGCGCGAGGCTTCATGGTGCAGTGGCCCGTGCTGCTGCTGGACGAACCAACCGCTTCGCTGGACGAGGCCAATTGCCGAGTAGTGCTGGAGCTGGTCGCCGAAGCCAAGACCGCGGGGGCTGCGCTGATCGGCATCTTCCATGACCGCGCGATCCGCGAAGCGGTCGCTGACCGCTACCTGGACATGACTGCCGAGGAGCATCGCCATGCCTGCTGAACTGATTCTGACGAACGCCCGGGTGGTCACGGCCGATCGCGTGATAAATGGCACGCTGATGATTCGTGATGGGGTGATCGCCGCCCTCGACGAAGGCAACAGCCAGCTGCCACAGGCCCAGGATCTGGGTGGCGACTACCTGATGCCGGGCCTGGTGGAGTTGCACACCGACAATCTGGAAAAACACATGACGCCGCGCCCAGGTGTCGACTGGCCCACGGCGTCGGCGGTGCTGACCCACGACGCGCAAATCATCGCTGCGGGCATCACCACGGTGTTCGATGCGCTGTCCATCGGTGATATCAACCCGCGCGGCAAGCGCATGCAGCAGCTGCCCGCCATGCTCGACGCCGTGGCCTCGGCCGAGGCGGCTGGCGATACCCGGGCCGAGCACCGCTTGCACTTGCGCTGCGAGGTCTGCCATCCGGATGCGCTGAGCCTGTTCCGCGACCTGGTGGGGCATCCGCTGGTGAAGCTGGTGTCGGTGATGGACCACTCACCGGGTCAACGACAGTTCGCCCGAGAGGACAAATACCGCGAGTACTACATGGGTAAGTACCACCTGAGCGCGGCCGAGATGGATGCGTTCAGCGACCAGCAGACGGCCAACTCGAGTCAGTACAGCGATCGTCAACGCCTTGCAGTCGTCGAGATCTGCCAAGCGCGCGGGCTGGCACTGGCAAGCCACGATGACGCGACGCTTGCGCATGTCGAGGAATCGGCCGGTCTTGGCATGGCCATCGCCGAATTTCCGACGACGCTGGAAGCAGCCGAAGCCAGCCATGCGCGCGGTCTGAAGGTGCTGATGGGCGCGCCGAACGTGGTTCGAGGGGGCTCGCATTCGGGCAACATCGCTGCGGCGGATCTGGCGCAGCGCGGCGTGCTGGACATTCTTTCCAGCGATTATTACCCCGCCAGCTTGCTACAGGCCGCCTTCCTGCTCGCGGCGTTCGACAACAGCTATGACCTGCCCAAAGCCATCGCCACGGTGAGCCTCTTGCCCGCCCAGGCGGTGGGTCTCGATGATCGCGGTGAGATCCGCCCTGGCTTACGCGCGGATCTGCTGCAGGCCAGCGACAGGCAGGGCCAGCCGGTGGTCCGGCAGGTATGGCGACAAGGGCGACGGGTGTTCTGATGGCGGGACGATTGATCTACCTGATGGGCCCATCCGGTGCCGGAAAGGACAGCCTGCTGCTGGCTGCTCGTGAATCACTGCAGGCTCGCGGTTGTCGCGTCGCACGGCGCGTCATCACCCGTTCCGCCGAAGCGGTGGGGGAGGACGCCTTGGCGGTGACTGAGGCGGAGTTCGCCCAACTGCGCCGCAATGGGGCCTTCGCCCTGGATTGGCAAGCCAACGGACTGCACTACGGCATATCCCGGCAGATCGATGAGTGGCTGGAAGCCGGCGAAGATGTGCTGGTCAACGGGTCGCGTGGTTATTTGGGCGAGGCACGTGATCGTTATCCGCAGTTGCAGGCAGTACTGCTTTCGGTGACCTTGCCGGTGCTGCGCGAGCGGCTGTTGGCGCGGGGGCGCGAGTCGCTCGAGGAGATCGAAGCCCGGCTCGCCCGCAACCAGAACTTCCAGTCAACGGCCGAGCAGGACGAAACGCTGCTGCTGGACAATTCCGGTCCCCTGGAAGAAACCGTGCAGCGCCTGCTGCAGCTGATCGATCGGGCGCGCGCATGCGCCTGACCATCCTTGGCAGTGGCAATGCCCGTCAGGTGCCGGTGTACAACTGCGATTGTGCGGCGTGCCAACTGGCGCGGCTCGACCCGGCCTGGCGCCGCGGCCCGTGCTGCGCCTTGATCGAATGTGGCGCACAGCGCTGGCTGATCGACAGCGGCATCACCGATATCACTGAGCGGTTCGCACCCGGAAGCCTCAGCGGAATTCTGCAAACCCATTACCACGCCGACCATGCGCAAGGCCTGCTGCATCTTCGCTGGGGATTGGGAATGCGTATTCCGGTGCATGGCCCAAACGACCCGGAAGGCCTGGCCGATCTCTACAAGCATCCCGGAATTCTGGATTTCTCGGAGCCGTTCACCGCGTTTGAACGACGCGAGTTGGGCGAGCTGAGCGTGACCGCATTGCCCCTCAACCACTCCAAGCCGACCCTGGGCTATCTGTTGGAAGGGGCGGGACGACGCATCGCTTACCTCACCGACACCCTTGGTGTGCCGGAGGCCAGCCTGAGCGTGCTACGCCAGGCCCCGCTCGACCTGTTAGTGCTGGATTGTTCGAGCCCGCCCCAGACGTCACCTCAGAACCACAACGACCTGACCCTGGCGCTGGCAGCGATCGCCGAGCTGAAGCCGGCCCATGCGCTGCTGACCCATATTGGTCACAACCTGGACAGCTGGTTGATGGACAACCCCGCTGCGCTGCCGGCGGGCGTCAGCTTGGCCTCGGACGGCCAGCTGTTGTGACGGACCTGATTCATGCCGCTATGAGCGCGCCAGTGCTGACATGAGATCCAAATGAACGCAACTGACCCTTCACCGCTTGGTGCCGAAGCGAACCCGTCTGCACGTCGCCTTACCATGGTGATGTGTCTAGCCGAAACCCTCGGCATGGCCGGCTTTGCCTTGTTTGCTGCGCTGCTGCCCGAATTTCAACAGCTGTGGAATCTGAGCAACACCGAAGCGGGCTGGATCGGCGGCGGTTTCTTCCTGGGCTACATGCTTGCAGTGCCGGTGCTGACGGGACTGACGGATCGCTACGATGCTCGGCTGATCTATCTCTGGGCGATGCTGCTGACGGCGTTTGCCAGCACCGGCTTCGTGCTGGCCGATGGCTTCTGGTCGGCGCTGCTGTGGCGTTTGTTGGCCGGCATTGGTCTGGCCGGCACCTACATGCCGGGGCTCAAGGCGTTGTCTGAGCGCATCGAAGGTCCCACGCAGTCGCGGGCTATCGCCTTTTACACGGCGAGCTTCGGGCTCGGCACAGCGTTGTCCTTCCTGCTCTCTGGCGAGCTGGCCAAGCTCGGCGGCTGGCAACTGCCTGCGCTGCTCAGCGGAGGTTGCGCCCTGGCTGGCTGGCTCATGGTTTGGCGCGGGCTACCGCCCAAGCCGCCTGCGAAACATGAGCCTCGACGCCTGTTGGACCTGGCGCCGCTGATGGAGCGCCCGGTCATCGCTTACTGCCTGGCTTATGCCATGCACAATCTTGAGCTGTTCGCCTTCCGTGCCTGGCTGGTAGCTTTCATCGTGTTTGCCGGTGACTGGCAAGGCCAGGCCGCCTGGCTAAACGGAACCTGGGTGGCCATGATCGCGACGTTGATAGGAATGCCGGCGAGCATCCTTGGAAACGAGATGGCAATACGCTTCGGCCGCCAGCGCTGGCTGATAACGGTAATGCTGCTTTCCGCCTTGCTGGCAGCACTGATCGGGCTCGGCGCCGCGCTGCCATTTTGGGCTCTGCTGAGTTTGATCCTCTGTTACAGCCTCACGGTGACGGCCGACTCGGCTGCCTTGACCGCAGGCCTGGTGGCCGTAGCGCCTGCCAGCCACCGTGGCGCGGTTATGGCGCTTTATTCCTGTACCGGCTTTACCGGCGCGTTCTTCGGGCCATTGCTGTTCGGCATGGTGCTCGATGCGCTGGGCGACGATCAGCTGCTCGGCTGGTGGGCGGCCTTCGCCTTGATGGGCCTTTTGCTATTGATCGGGCCGCTGGCGCTGCGCTGGGCAAGCCAGCGCGTGGACTTGCGTCCACAGCCTGAACCGGCCTGAGCCTGCCGCGCTCAATCCAGCGGCAGCTCCGTGGTCCGTTTCACCTCGCTCATCGCGATGTGTGAATGCGCTTCCTGAACATGGGGCCGCTGCAACAGTTGATCACGCAGGAAGCGTTCGTAGCTGTCGATGTCCTTGGCCACCACCTTGAGCAGGTAGTCCGACTCGCCGGCCATCGTGTGACATTCCAGCACTTCGGGATAACCCACCACCGCGCGCTCGAACTCGTCGAGGTTGCTGCGGCCATGCGCGGAGAGCTTGATGTTGACGAACACCGTCATGTTCAACCCGAGCTTCTTCGGGTTGAGCAGGGCGACCTTGCGTTCGATCAGTCCTTCTTCCTGCATGCGATGAATGCGGCGCCAGCACGGCGATTGCGACAGCTCGACCTTTTCGGCCACCTCGGCGGCGGACAAGTCGGCGTTGTGTTGCAGCAGTAGCAGAATCTTGCGATCGATGCTGCTCAGCGGGGTCTGCATGGTTGTTCTCTTTTTGTTGTTGTTGGTGGATGGATCATGCACGGGATCGCACTTACACCGCAAAAGTAGAAAGAAAATCTCTCCCTGTCACAGCCAGACTTTTATCCAACGCGCAACGGTGGGGTGATCCCCTGCTGTGTGCTGGCGTGGGAAAGCTTTCCGTGCAGCTCCCACAGCCTTGTTAGGCGGATGGCTTAAGAAGCCGTCCAGACTCCGATAAAAACAAACAGGAGCGCCACATGTCATTGGCCGAGATCCGCCTGGATGACAAGTACCGGCTCGCAACCGGACATCTGTACCTCACCGGCACCCAGGCGCTGACCCGCCTGCCCATGCTGCAGCATCAGCGCGACCAGGCTCAGAACCTGAATACCGGTTGCTTTATCTCCGGCTACCGCGGCTCGCCGCTTGGCATGCTGGACAAGAGCCTCTGGGAAGCGCGCGATTTCCTCAAGCAGAACGCCATCCACTTCCAGCCGGGCCTCAATGAGGAACTGGCAGCGACGGCCGTGTGGGGCAGTCAGCAGACCAACCTGTTCCCCGGTGCCAAATACGACGGCGTGTTCGCCATGTGGTACGGCAAAGGACCGGGCGTGGACCGCTCCGGCGACGTCTTCAAGCATGGCAACGCGGCTGGCGTCTCGCCCCATGGCGGTGTGTTGCTGCTGGCCGGTGATGACCACGGCTGCAAGTCCTCGACACTGCCGCACCAGAGCGAGCACGCGTTCATTGCCGCGTCGATCCCGGTACTGAACCCGGCCAACGTCCAGGAAATCCTCGACTACGGCATCATCGGCTGGGAGCTGTCGCGCTACTCCGGTTGCTGGGTGGCGCTCAAGACCATCGCCGAAAACGTCGACTCCTCCGCCGTGGTGGAAGTCGATCCGCTACGCATCAAGACTCGCATTCCCGATGACTTCGAACTGCCCGAAGACGGCGTGCACATCCGCTGGCCGGACCCGCCATTGGCGCAGGAAAAACGCCTCAACCTGTACAAGATCTACGCCGCGCGCGCCTTTGCTCGGGCCAACAACCTCAACCAGGTGATGCTTGATTCGCCAAACCCGCGTTTAGGCATCATCACCACCGGCAAGTCCTACCTCGACGTGCGTCAAGCGCTGGATGATCTCGGTCTCGACGAAGCGCTGTGTGCCTCGGTCGGCTTGCGCGTGCTCAAAGTCGGCATGAGCTGGCCGCTGGAACCGGTCTCGGTGCATGAGTTCGCCCAGGGTCTCGACGAGATTCTGGTGGTCGAGGAAAAGCGCAGCATTCTCGAAGACCAACTCACCGGGCAGCTCTACAACTGGCCGCTGGACAAACGCCCGCGCGTGGTGGGTGAGTTCGACGAGCAGGGCAATTCGCTGCTGCCGAACCTCTCCGAACTGACCCCGGCGATGATCGCCCGGGTGATCGCCAAGCGCCTCGCGCCGATCTACACCAGCGACAGCATCCAGGCGCGTCTGGCGTTTCTGTCGGCGAAGGAAAAAGCGCTGGCCGCACGCAGCTACGACACCGTACGCACGCCGCATTACTGTTCCGGCTGCCCGCACAACAGCTCCACCAAAGTACCGGAAGGCAGCCGCGCCTCGGCCGGCATCGGCTGTCACTACATGGTGCAGTGGATGGACCGCCGCACCGAGACCTTCACCCAGATGGGCGGGGAGGGCGTCAACTGGATCGGCCAGGCGCCGTTCACCGAAACGCCGCACATGTTCCAGAACCTTGGCGATGGCACCTACTTCCATTCCGGCAGCCTGGCCGTGCGCGCCGCGGTCGCCGCCGGGGTGAACATCACCTTCAAGATCCTCTACAACGATGCGGTGGCCATGACCGGTGGCCAGCCCATCGACGGTGAACTGCGGGTCGATCAGCTCAGTCGGCAGATCGCCGATGAAGGCGTTAAACGCATCGCACTGGTCAGTGACGAGCCGGACAAGTACCCGACCCGCGAGACCTTTGCGCAGATCACCAGCTTCCATCACCGTCGCGATCTGGACGCCGTACAGCGAGAGCTGCGCGAGTTCAAGGGTGTCTCGGTGATCATCTATGACCAGACCTGCGCCACCGAGAAGCGTCGTCGGCGCAAGCGCGGCAAGCTGGAAGACCCGGCCAAGCGTGCCTTCATCAACCCGGCCGTGTGCGAGGGTTGCGGCGACTGCGGCGAGAAGTCCAACTGCCTGGCGGTGATGCCGCTGGAAACCGAACTGGGGCGCAAGCGCGAGATCGATCAGAACGCCTGCAACAAGGACTTTTCCTGCGTCGAAGGCTTCTGCCCGAGCTTCGTGACCGTGCATGGCGGCGGGCTGCGCAAACCGGAGGCCATGGCCGGTGGCATCGCGGGCGACCAGCTGCCCGAACCGCAGCATCCGACGCTGGATCGGCCCTGGAACGTGCTGATCCCCGGTGTCGGCGGCAGCGGCGTGACCACCCTCGGCGCGCTGCTGGGCATGGCCGCGCACCTGGAAGGCAAGGGCTGCACTGTGCTCGACCAGGCCGGGCTGGCGCAGAAGTTCGGCCCGGTGGTGACGCACATCCGTATCGCTGCCAAGCAGGACGACATCTACGCCGTGCGTATCGCGGCCGGAGAAACCGATCTGCTGCTGGGGTGCGATCTGGTGGTGGCTGCCGGCGAAGATTCGCTGACCCGCCTCAATGATCAGATCAGCCATGCGGTGATCAACAGCCACGAATCGGCGACTGCCGAATTCACCCGCAACCCCGATGCTCAGGTGCCGGGCAAGGCCATGCGCGAAGCGCTGATGGATGCGGTTGGCGCCGAAAAGACCCATTTCATCGACGCGACCTACCTGGCCACTCGGCTGCTGGGCGATAGCATCGCCACCAACCTGTTCCTGCTGGGCTTTGCCTATCAGCAAGGGTTGTTGCCGCTGTCTGCCGAGGCGATCGAGAAGGCCATCAGCATCAACGGCGTCGCCGCAGAGCTGAACCAGCAGGCGTTCCGCTGGGGCCGTCGTGCGGCACTGGAGCGCGAGGCGGTCGAGAAGCTGGCGCGTCCGGTGGAAATGGCCGAGCCGATATGCCAGACCCTGGAAGAGATCGTCGACTGGCGCATGAACTTCCTTACCAAGTACCAGAGCGCGGCCTATGCCAAGCGCTATCGCTCGATGGTCGAGCGCGTACGGGCGGTGGATACCGCCGATGACCTGGCGCTCTCGAAAGCCGTGGCGCGCTACTACTTCAAGCTTCTTGCCTACAAGGACGAATACGAAGTGGCGCGGCTCTACAGCGAGCCGGAGTTCCGCCAGCAGCTCGAGGCGCAGTTCGAAGGCGACTACAAGCTGCAGTTTCACCTGGCACCGGCCTGGCTGGCCAAGCGCGACAGCACCACTGGCGAGCCGCGCAAGCGTGAACTCGGGCCTTGGGTGCTGAACGCCTTCAACGTGCTGGCCAAGCTGAAGTTCCTGCGCGGCACGCCGTTGGACGTGTTCGGCTACGGCCATGACCGCCGTGTCGAACGCGAACTGATCACCGAGTACGAGCGCAACCTTGATCAGTTCCTGGCTCAACTGAAGCCGAGAAACTACCGCACGGCCGTAGCCATTGCTGCACTTCCGGAACTGATCCGCGGCTACGGCCCGGTGAAGGAGCGCTCCATCGCCAAAGCGCGGCAACAGGAGAAGTTGCTCAAGGAGCAGCTGAACCGCGGCGACGAGGTGCAGACCGTGCGGCTGTTCGAGCCGGCGGCCTGAGGCGCCCCGGCGCTGGGCGCTCGTCGAGTTAGGCAGAGGTGTTCGGTGGGCTGAAGCCCACCCTACAGAACC